>NZ_JBFBEY010000005.1:0-291174 GCF_040683875.1 Arthrobacter sp. NPDC093128 | reverse complement strand
CACATTGACGCACTCGCCCAGCAGTACGTCACCGCCGTCACCGGCAGCTCAGGCCAGCTCTGCACCTCCCCCGGCCTGCTGTTCGCCCCGGCCGGCGAGGCAGGCGACAAACTGGCTGCCGCCGTCGGCCGCGCAGTATCCGCCTGTGCCGGCCAGACCATGCTCACCGAAGGCATCGCCGGCTCCTGGAACACCGGCGCCACAGCTCTCGGTTCCGCCGAAAACGTCACTGTCCTCGGGCAGGGCATGGCCGGTCCCACCGAAAACGCGCCGGCACCGACCATCTTCGGGACCGACATCGCCGACTTTGTCAGGAACCACGTGCTGCACGAAGAGATCTTCGGCGCCGCGTCCCTGGTGATCCGCTACACCACCACCGAAGAACTCATCGGGGCCACCAACCGGCTCGAAGGCCAGCTCACCGCCTCCCTGCAGCTCACCGAAGAGGACTACCCGACGGCGGCCCAGCTGATCCCCGCCCTCGAGCAGAAGGTGGGGCGGATCATCGTCAACGGCTGGCCCACCGGCGTCGAAGTAGGCCACGCCATGGTCCACGGCGGCCCCTTCCCCGCAACCTCCGACACCAAGACCACCTCGGTAGGAACACTGGCGATCAACCGCTTCCTGCGGCCGGTCGCCTACCAGAACCTGCCCCAGGAACTCCTTCCGGCACCGCTGCAGGACGCCAACCCCTGGCACCTCAACCGCCGGATCGACGGAACGGTCGAAGCCGCCGCCGACGCAAAGGACGAGGTCAACGCATGAGCACGCAGCCAACGATCGCAAAGGTTGAGGTAGTTCCCGTCGCAGGGTACGACAGCATGCTGATGAACCTCAGCGGCGCGCACGGACCGTTTTTCACCCGCAACGTGGTGATCATTACCGATTCGGACGGGCGCTCCGGCCTCGGCGAAGTCCCCGGCGGCGAGAAGATCCGCACCACGATCGAGGAGGCCGGGGCCTTCATCTCCGGCAAGCCGGTGGCCCGCTACCGTTCCCTGCTGCGCGAGATCGCGGCGGAGTTCGCCGACCGCGACGCCGGCGGCCGCGGGCTGCAGACCTTCGACCTCCGCACCACCGTCCACGCCGTCACCGCCGTCGAATCGGCCCTGCTGGACCTTCACGGCCAGTTCCTGGGCGTCCCCGTCGCGGAACTGCTCGGCGACGGGCAGCAGCGCACTTCTGTCCCCATGCTCGGTTACCTCTTCTTCATCGGTGACCGCCGGCGGACGGACCAGCCGTACCTCGTGGAGGATGCCCCGGCGGACCGTTGGGAGAGGCTGCGCCGGCAGGAGGCGATGACGCCCGCAGCGGTGGTTGCGTTGGCGGAAGCCGCGCAGGAGCGTTACGGGTTCAGTGACTTCAAGCTCAAGGGCGGCGTGCTGTCCGGCGACGACGAAGTGGATGTGGTCACCGCACTGGCCAAGCGCTTCCCCGACGCCAGGGTTACCCTCGACCCGAACGGCGGCTGGCTCCTGGAGGAGGCCATCCGTCTCGGGAAGCGGATGCAGGGCGTAGTGGCCTACGCCGAGGACCCCTGCGGCGCCGAGGGACGTTTCTCGGGACGTGAAGTCATGGCGGAATTCCGCCGCGCCACCGGGCTCAAGACGGCCACCAACATGATCGCCACGGACTGGCGCGAAATGTCGCACGCCATCCGCAGCAACGCCGTGGACATTCCCCTGGCGGACCCCCATTTCTGGACCATGCACGGATCCGTCCGGGTGGCGCAGCTGTGCCATGAATTTGGGCTCACCTGGGGCTCGCACTCGAACAACCACTTCGATATTTCGCTGACCATGTTCACGCACACCGGGGCAGCCGCGCCGGGCGAGATCACGGCGCTGGATACGCACTGGATCTGGCAGGACGGGCAGGGGCTCACCAAGGAACCGCTGCAGATCAAGGACGGTGCCATCGAGGTTCCCGCCGCTCCCGGGCTGGGCATCGAACTGGACCGCGATGCCCTGGACAAGGCGCACCGGCTGTACCTGGAGCATGGCCTGGATGCCCGCGACGACAGCATTGGCATGCAGTACTACATTGACGGCTGGGCGTTTGATCCCAAGCGCCCCTGCCTGGTGCGCTAGGGTCCCTCTCGAACACTAAGTTCAAAGCAGACAGTTAAATAGAAGGGCGCATCTTGGGCGGCGTAGTCTCCGGAATACTGATCATCTCCGCCGTCATTGCCGTGGGCTATTTCGCTGCCCGGCTCCGGATCCTGGGGCCCGAAATCCAGGGCGCCCTGACCCGCACCGCCTATTACGTCACCAACCCCGCCCTCCTGTTCACAGTGGTTGCCGGCAGCGATATCCGGGCGGCACTCGGAACGGACGCCCCGCTGGCGCTGCTCTCGGCAGCGATAGTGGGGCTCCTTTATTGCCTGGCCAGCTTCCTGTTCTTCCGCCGGCCAGCCGCCGAAACGGCGGTGGGTGCCATGGCCAGCAGCTATGCCAATGCGAACAACATCGGTATCCCGGTCTCCGTCTACGCAGTCGGCACGGCACAGCACGTTGCCCCGGTGCTCCTGGTGCAGATCCTGGTGATGGCGCCGTTCTACCTCACGGTGCTGGGCGTGGCCTCCGGTTCCAAGGTCTCCTGGAAGAAGCTCCTTCTTCAGCCCTTCGCCAACCCGATGATCATCGCCTCCGGACTGGGCGCCGTCGTGGCACTGACCGGCTGGACCGCGCCCGAGCTGCTGCAGAAGCCCATCGACATGCTGGCCGGCGGAGCCGTTCCGATGGTGCTGCTTGCCTTCGGGCTGTCACTCGCCGGCCGGGCCCCGCTGCAGAAGGGCGACGGCCGCACTGAGACGCTCGTGGCAACTTTCCTGAAGATTGCCGGAATGCCGCTCGTTGTGTGGGTCCTGGGCCGCTTCGTCTTCGGACTGGAAGGGCAGCACCTCCTGGCGAGCGTCATCATGGCTGCGCTGCCCACGGCCCAGAACGTGTTCCTGTTCGCCTCCCCCTACGGCCGCGGAATGACCGTGGCGCGCGACGTGATCCTCTGCACCACGTTGCTGAGCATTGGCGCGCTGCTCGTCGTGGCCTGGCTGGTTCACTAGCTTCGGTGCCTGCTGTTCAACGGCCAGCCGCGTCATGCAGTTTCGACGGGCCTATCAGTAGCGTGCCCGTATTGGGACCAGCCACCGACGAACAGCCTGCCGCGGCCCAGCCCCAACTGCTCCATAACAAGGAGGTTGTGGCACGCGGTCACACCCGATCCGCAATATGCAATTGTGTTCTCGGCAGCGGCAATTCCTGCACGTTCAAAATTCGCGCGAAGACGCTCGGCCGGGAATAGTCTTCCTGACGAGTCGAGGTTCTCTCGGCAAGGCACATTTACTGCGCCTGGTATGTGGCCGGGGCGAGGGTCGACAGGGTCCTGACGCCCCTCAAAGCGGTCACGGTTCCTCGCGTCCACGACCGTGTATTGACCCGAAGACGCTTCTGCAATATCCGCCCGCAGAGCCTTGGGCCATCCCTGAACTGAAAAGTCGCTGGTCGATCTTTTCGGCTCGTTTGTATCGAGCTCCCCTGGGTAACTGCCAATACCACCGTCGAGGACTGCAGCCCTTCTGCCCACCGATCGAAGCATCCATACGATTCTCGCGGCTATGACGCCACCAGCGTCGTCATATGCAACGACGACATCGGAGTCAGCTATACCGCTTTCCCGCATCCCCCGTGCAAACACTTCGGGGTCGGGCAGCGGGTTCCGGCCTGCCTCCTTGGAAGCCGGGCCAGAAAGCCACTTATCCATGTCGACGAACACGGCACCCGGGATATGGCCCTCACGGTAAGCGTCCCTACCCGAGGAACCATCCAGATACCATCGCGTATCAACGAGGACGTACCCCCCTGGATTGCTGGCGCACCAGTTCCAGTCGACAAAGGGCTGCAGGTTGGGATGGCCGTTGCTCATACGTTGGATTCTAAAAGGCACAACCACATAATGAGATACCGATCTCAATATGTGAACAGCGCAGAAACGGAAGCTTGCGTATAGGAACATCTCCCGCGCCACGGCCCTCCATTGCCACCAAACCTGAGGATAATACTTGTAATACAAGTTGCAAACTTGTATTCTACCTAGGAGGGCAATGTAGCCCGGACATCCTGCTTTCAAGGAGCACCCATGAGCACCGTAGACCTCATCCGCCACGTAAAACTTTCCACTGCGAGACTTCCCCTGGCCGTGCCGATCAGCGACGCCAAGGTGTTCACCGGCCGCCAGAAGCCCATGACGGAGGTGGCTTTCCTCTTCGCGGAAATCACCACCGAGCAGGGACACAGCGGCATCGGCTTCAGCTACTCCAAACGCGCCGGCGGGCCCGCCCAGTACGCGCATGCCAAGGAGGTGGCCGAGGGCATCATCGGCGAGGACCCTAATGACATCGGCAAGATCTATACCAAGCTCCTCTGGGCCGGCGCTTCCGTGGGCCGTTCGGGTGTAGCCACCCAGGCACTGGCCGCGATCGACATTGCCCTCTATGACCTCAAGGCCAAGCGCGCCGGCCTGCCGCTGGCCAAGCTGCTCGGCTCCTACCGCGACTCCGTCCAGACCTACAACACGTCCGGCGGTTTCCTCAACGCCTCATTGGACGAGGTCAAGGCACGCGCCACCCAGTCCATCGAGGAGGGAATCGGCGGCATCAAGATCAAGGTCGGCCTTCCAGACAGCAAAGAGGACCTGCGCCGTGTCGCCGGAATCCGCGAACACATCGGCTGGGACGTTCCACTCATGGTGGACGCCAACCAGCAGTGGGACCGCGCCACCGCCCTGCGGATGGGCCGGCAGTTGGAGGAATTCAACCTCATCTGGATCGAAGAGCCGCTGGACGCCTACGATTTCGAGGGCCATGCCCACCTCGCCCAGGTCCTGGACACACCCATCGCCACCGGCGAGATGCTGGCCTCCGTGGCCGAGCACAAGGGCCTGATCAATGCCAACGGCTGCGACATCATCCAGCCCGATGCTCCCCGCGTCGGCGGCATCACCCAGTTCCTCCGCCTGGCAGCCCTGGCGGACGAGCGGGGACTGGGACTCGCACCGCACTTCGCCATGGAGATCCACCTCCATCTCGCCGCCGCCTACCCCCGCGAACCATGGGTGGAGCACTTCGACTGGCTGGACCCGCTGTTCAACGAGCGCCTCGAAACCAAGAACGGCCGCATGCTGGTTCCGGACCGCCCGGGCCTCGGCGTGACCCTCAGTGACCAGGCCCGGGCCTGGACCACCGAGACGGTGGAGTTCGGCGCGTAACCTTGAACGCATGAGCCGGAACCTGACCGCGGACCTCGCCGCCGACCTTCGCACGCGCATCGTTGACGGCGTCATCCAGCCCGGCGACAAGCTTCCGAGCGAAAACACGCTGATCGGCGAATTCGGCGTCAGCCGCACCGTGGTCCGGGCAGCCCTCACCCGGTTGCAGGCCGAAGGACTCGTCGAAACCGAGCGCGGGCGGGGCAGCTTCGCGCTGACCCCGCCTCCGCACGGTGATCCGCCGGCACCGGGTGGCCGGCCGGTGGCGAGTATGGAGGACCGGCTCCACCTGCTCGAGTTCCGGATCGGCGTCGAGGCTGAAGCAGCCGCCCTTGCTGCCCGCAACCGGACGGACCGGCAACTGAAGACCGTCCTGAACGCCTTGGAGGAGTTCACTGCCAGCGGCGACCACCCCGCGCACGCCATGAAGTCCGACTACGAATTCCACAAGGCAATCGCCGCGGCGTCGGGAAACCCCTTCTACTCGGACTGCCTCGCGGCGCTGGGCCAGACGATGATCGCGATGCCCCGCACCCGGCTGATGACCGGTGTCGAACACTATGCCCGCGACCACTTCGAACAAGTTGTCCACGAGCACGAATCCATCTATGCGGCCATCGCGGAAGGCGACGTACCGTCGTCGTCGGCCGCCATGCGCAGCCACTTGGCCAACTCGAGGCGGCGCCTCCGGGCCGGACGCCAGTAGGCGTGTGCCGGTCAGAACGTCTCGATCAGCCTAAGAAGCCGCAGCACAGCGGGGTTGGCTGTTTCTTCGTTCCACGCCAGCTCCAGGTCCACCCGGTTCAGCTCCCGGATGCCGTGCCGTCCGTCAATCTCGTGGAATTCCACTCCGGCGGGGGCGAAAGCCATGGCGGAAGCGGGGACAAGCGTCACCCCCAGACCGGCCTGGACGAAGGCCAGGAGAGCCGGAACCTGGCTCGCGTACTGGGTGATGTTGGCATGCGCGCCGGCGCTGGCGAACAGCCGGAGCACCAGGTCGTGGAAGTACCGGGCCTCCTTGGTGGAATACATCAGCAACGGCAGCCTGTCCAGGGACCCAAGGGGCAGCGGCTCCCCCTTCGGCGCCGCCATGTTGCCCAGCAGTGAACTCCCCTCAGGCAGCGCCACCACCAGGCGGTCCTGCATGAGCGGCCGGGACACCACGCCCGGCCGGGCGACGATGGGCCGCAGCAGGCCGATATCCACACTGCCTTTCACCAGCCCGTCCATCTGGTCCGTTGAGACCAGTTCCCGGAGCACAAAGGACACCCCGGGCATCCCCTCCGCGGCACGACGCAGCATCACCGGCAGTGCACTCTGCCCCGCTATGGCCGTGTACCCCACCGTGATGGCGCCTGACTCGCCGGACGACACCCGACGGACATCCAGGTCCGTCTTGATACACATATCCAGGATCTGCCGCGCCCGCGGAAGCAGGGTGGCACCTGCCGCGGTCAGCTCCACTTTCCTGCTGGTGCGGCCGAAGAGCTGGGTTCCCAGCTTCTTTTCGAGCATCTGGATCTGGCGGCTCAGCGGCGGCTGCGTCATGTTGAGCCGCTCAGCCGCGGCGCCAAAGTGGAGCTCTTCAGCGACGGCCACGAACGCTTCTAACTGGGGTAGGGAGAACATTCATACCTTTACTGAATTGTTGAGTGCACAAATTAGCTTGGACTTGGATCGATGACTCCCTTTATGGTCGGTGAACGGAGCAGGTAAATCAACCCCGAGCCAACCCAAGGAGCACAGCGCAGTGGACCAGGCATACGATCCCGCCCAGCACGTTAACCAGGCCAGGATTACGGGCGTCTCCATCACGCCGGTGGCCTTCAAGGACCCGCCGCTCCTGAACACCGTGGGCGTCCACGAACCGTTCGCGCTGCGTGCCATCGTGGAGGTCCGGACGGACGCCGGGGTATCAGGTTTCGGTGAAACCTACGGCGATGCCGGCCACGTTGCCCGGCTCCAGCTCGCAGCTGCGGCCCTCCCCGGGACGGACGTTTTCAACATCAACGGGCTGCGCAGCCGCATCGTCCAGGCGCTGGAGCAGGACACCATCCAGGGCGGCCACGGCATGAGCGGCATGGTCACCGGTTCGAGCACAACCGACCGCGTGCTGTCCGCCTTCGACGTCGCAGCCCTGGATATTCAAGGCAAGCTCCTCGGCCGGTCGGTCAGCGACCTCCTCGGCGGCGCCGTCCGCGATTCTGTGCAGTTCAGCGGGTACCTGTTCTACAAGTGGGCGGGCCACCCCGGCCAGGAAGACGACGCCTGGGGCGCAGCCCTGGATCCCGCCGGGATCGTAAAGCAGGCCCGGACCATGGTGGACCGCTACGGTTTCAGCGCGTTCAAACTGAAGGCAGGCGTCTTCGCGCCGGAAGAAGAGATCGCGGCCATCCAGGCCCTCCGTGCGGAGTTCCCCGACCTGCCCCTCCGCATCGACCCCAACGGCGCCTGGACGGTGGAAACCTCCATCCGCGTGGGCAAGGAATTGCACGGCGTTCTGGAGTACCTTGAGGACCCCACGCCCGGCATTGAGGGCATGGCGGCCGTGCGCCGGGAGGTGGACATGCCGCTGGCCACGAACATGTGCGTGGTCAGCTTCGCGGACGTGGCCCCTGCCGTGGCTGCCGGCGCAGTGGATGTCATCCTCTCGGACCACCACTTCTGGGGCGGCCTCCGCCGCACCCAGTTCCTCGCCGGCATCACTGAGACGTTCGGCCTGGGGCTGTCAATGCACTCGAATTCCCACCTGGGCATCAGCCTCGCCGCCATGGTCCATTTGGCGGCAGCCACCCCCAACCTCGATTACGCGTGCGACACGCACTGGCCGTGGAAGGACCCGTCGGAGGACGTCATTGCCGACGGCGTGTTCACCTTCACGGACGGCGCCGTCAAGGTCCCCGCCGGCCCGGGCCTGGGAATCGAGGTGGACCGTGACGCCCTCGAACGCCTGCACCGCCAGTACCTTGACTGCGGACTCAGGAGCCGGGATGACACCGGTTATATGCAGCGGCTCCACCCCTCCTATGAACTCCAGAGCCCCCGGTGGTAAACCCCGGGGAGCAGAATCCGGACCGCCTGGAAGCACTGAAGATCGTGGTTACGGACCCCATCATCAGCCGCTTTGAGGAAAAGCTAAGGGCCGACGGCGGCACTCACCAGTGGGACATGGCTGCGGCTTGGACTCCGGAACGCCGGCTTGGCGCCCTGGCGGGCGCCGACGTCGTGGTTTGCTCCTCCCTCGGCCCCACGGAAGCGGAGGCTGCCGGCCGCGTGCGGCTGGTCCATGTCACGGGTGCAGGCTACGACAAGATCTCCTTCCCGCACCTGGTGCCGTCAGCGCTGGTGGCCAACACCTTCCACCACGCACGGCCCATCGCAGAGCACGTCCTGATGGTCACCCTGATGCTTTCCCGCAATGTTGCCGCCGCCGACCGGGAGATCCGCCAGGGGCAGTGGCGGACCATCGCAACGGCCGACGGCGTGCCGTTCCATCCCGTTCTCGCCGACCTGACACTGGGTCTGGTGGGCCTGGGTTCCATCGGCGCTGAAGTCGCCCGCGTCGCCGGAATGCTGGGCATGAAGGTCCGGGCTGTGCGGCGCAATCCGTCGGCCGTCCTGCCGCAGGGAGTCCGCCTCGACTGGGTGGGCGGAAACCACGAGCTCAAGGGGCTCCTGGCCGCGTCCGACGTCGTAGTGGTGACCGTGCCGCTGGATTCCGACACAGAAGGGATGATCGGGGCGGCGGAACTGGCTTCCATGAAACCCTCGGCGTTCCTTATTAACGTGGCACGCGGACCCGTGGTTGACCAGGGCGCGCTGTACGCAGCCCTGAAGGAACGGCGCATCGCCGCAGCGGGCCTCGACGTCTGGTGGGGGTCGCCCGCGGATGGCGTGGTTCCGCCTGCGGAACTGCCGTTCGCGTCCCTGCAGAACACCGTTCTGACCCCGCATCATTCCGGTCATGCGCGCATCACCTTTGAACGCCGGGCGGCGGACATTGCCGCCAACATCGGGCTGCTGGCGCGCGGCGGGGAGCTCAATAACATGGTGCAACGGCCCGTTCCGGCTGCGTAGCCGCCAAGCCGCGGCCCGCTAAGGCTAGGAGCGGCTGCGGCTACGGAACCGCCAGGACCAACTGCACGATCAGCATGGCGCTTCCCAGCGCCGACGCCCCCAAGGCCAGTGCCTTCAGGCGTGCGGCGTTGAGGAAGCGATTAACCAACCGCGATGCCGCGTAGCCGCCAACGGCCGCAGGAACCATCCACAGCGCCAGGGAAAGCATCTCCAAAGTGACCGCGCCGGTCATCCACAGCATCACCATCGAAATCGACGATCCCACCATAAAGAACGCGCTCATGGTGCCGCGCAGCTTGGGACCATGGTGTCCCTGCCAGACCAGGGCCATGGGCGGGCCGCCGATGGACGTCGCGGTGCCCATGATGCCGGAGGCCGCGCCGGCAGCGATCAGGTTGGCGCGGACGGGGCGGGGCGCCCAGCCGCGGCCCGCCAGCACCAGGCCGGTCAGCACCACGGCCACCACCACCCAGGCGAGGCCTTCCCTGGACAGGGCCGTCACCAGCCATGCACCAAGGAAACTCCCGGGAATCCGGCCCACCAAAGCCCAGCCCGTGCCCCGCAGATCCAGGCTTTGGCGCTCCCGCACGGTCACCATCACGGTGACCAGGAAGGCAAGGAGGATCAGCGTGGCCGGAAGCAGCGCCGGATCCACCATCGCGATCACCGGCGCTGCGAGCATACCCATGCCGAAGCCGCTGGACGCCTGCAGGCACGCGGCCAGGAAGATCACCCCGGCGATGACGGCATACTCCGCACCAGTCACTCAGGTTCCGTCACTGGGCGGCGGCAGTGGCAGTGGACATCGCCGCGGCCGTGGCGCCGGTCAGGCCCTTGATGGAATCGAGCGGGAAATGGCACTCGGCAACATGCTTCGTGCCGTCAGGGGCCGCCAGGACCTGCGGTTCCGGCGACAGTTCAGCGCAGATGTCCCGGGCTTTCCAGCACCGCGTCCGGAAACGGCAGCCCGACGGCGGATCCAGCGGAGAGGGCAGCTCGCCCTGGAGGACAATCCTGTCCCGCTTGGTTCCGGTGACGTCCAGCTTCGGGGACGCCGACATCAGGGCCGCAGTGTAGGGGTGCCGGGGGTGGTCAAAGACTTCCTCGGTGGCCCCTGTCTCGATGATCCGGCCGAGGTACATCACGGCCACCCTGTCCGCCACATGGCGGACCACGGACAGGTCGTGCGAGATGAAGATGTAGGACACCCCGAGTTCCTGCTGGAGCTCGTTGAGCAGGTTCAGGACCTGCGCCTGGACGGAAAGGTCCAGGGCCGAGACCGGCTCGTCGAGGATGATGACGTCCGGGTTCAGGGCCAGGGCACGGGCGATGCCGATGCGCTGGCGCTGGCCGCCGGAGAATTCCTGCGGCGACTTGCGGGCATCGGAGGGGCGCAGCCCCACCATGTGGAGCAGCTCGCGGACCCTGGCCTCGCGTTCCCTGGACGTCGGGTAGAGGCCACGGTGGGTGGCCCAGGGCTCGGCGATGATGTCGCCGGCGTTCATCCGGGCGTTCAGGGAGGCGAAGGGGTCCTGGAAGACCATCTGAACGCGCCGCCGCCAGCTCAGCAGTTCCTTGCCGCGAAGCCCGAACGGGTTGGTTCCCTCAAAGCTCACGGTCCCCTCATCCGGTGTTTCCAGCATCATCAGGGTCCGCGCCAGCGTGGACTTGCCGCAGCCGGACTCGCCCACCAGCCCGAGCGTCTCCCCCCGGCCCACTGTCAGGCTGATGCCGTCCAGGGCCTTGAGCCGGGTGTTGCCGCTGGCGCTCTTGGCCACATGGAACGTTTTGGTCAGGCCGTCAATTTTCAGAAGCGGCTCAGACATTGTTGATCTCCTCGCTGAAGTGGCAGGCGGCAGAGCGCGCGGGCCGCGGCTCCGTGCCGGAAGGGACGCTCACGGGTGTGCCTGAGACCGGAGCGCCTGTGACCGGGGTACCGGTAACCGGACGGAGCACGGGCCGCTCCGCCCTGCAGATGTCCTGCACCAGCGGGCAGCGGGATTGGTAGACGCAGCCGGCGGGAATGTCGTGGAGCTCCGGCGGACTGCCGGCAATTGACTTCAGCCGGGCGCCGCGCTCCAGGTGGACGGGCACTGATTCCAGCAGCCCCTTGGTATAGGGGTGGCGCGGGTCGGCGAAAACCTCGGAGACCGGTCCGCTCTCCACCACGTTGCCGGCGTACATCACGGCCACGGAGTCGGCTTCCTCGGCCACCACCGCAAGGTCGTGGGTGATGAGGATGACAGCCATCCGGCCTTCCTCCCGGAGCTTCCGCAGAAGTTGCATGATCTGCGCCTGGACTGTGACGTCCAGGGCGGTGGTGGGTTCATCGGCGATCAGCAGGCGCGGGTTGAGGGCCACGGCCATGGCGATGAGGATGCGCTGGCGCATGCCGCCGGAGAACTGGTGGGGGTAGGAATTGATCCTGGATTCCGGCTCGGGGATTCCGACGCGCTTCATCAGGTCAATCGCCTCAACCCGTGCTTGCTTGGCGTTGAGGCCGCGGTGGATACGGAAGGCCTCACCCAGTTGTGTGCCCACCGTATAGACGGGGTTCAGCGCAGTCAGGGCGTCCTGGAAGACGATGCCCAGCTCGGGCCCGGCAAATTTGAGCCGTTCCTTGGCGCTGAGGGCGGCGAGGTCGGTGCCGTTGAGGAGGATCTCACCGTCAGCCAGGTCGCAGACGGGATCCATGATCCCGGCAAGTGCCTTGGCTGTCATGGATTTTCCGCAGCCCGATTCCCCGAGCAGCGCCAGCGTCTCTCCGGCGCGGGCCTCGAAAGCCACGCTGTTAACAGCGCGCACCGTGCCGCGGTGTGTGCGGATGTCCACCGCGAGGTCGCGGACCTGCAGGACGACGTCGTGTGCCTTCGCCTGCCCTGTTGCTGCGCCTGTGCCTGTGCCTGCGGCTGCGGCTGCGGCACGCGAGCGTTTGGCGGGCGCTTGGTCGGTAGCTGTTTTCACGGCTTTGCCTCCTTGGCTGGGATGCGGGCGATCAGCCGCTTGCGGGGAAGTGCGAGGCGCCAGCGCTGGGCGGGATCGGTGGCGATCCGCAGCCAGGCGGCGAGGACGTTGGCGGCGATGGTGGTGACAACGATGGCAACACCCGGGAAGATCGACAGCCACCACGCGGTCTGCAGGTACTGCCGGCCCTGGGAGACCATCAGGCCCCAGCTGACGTCCGGAGGCTGGATGCCGATGCCCAGGAAGCTCAGTGACGACTCGGCGAGCATCACGTAGCAGAACTCGAGCGTGGCCAGCGTGAGGAGCGTCGGCAACACCACCGGGATGACGTGCCGGACGATGATCGCATTGGGCCTGGCGCCGAACGTGCGCGCCGCATCAACAAATGTCCGGCTCTGGAGCTCCGCTGACTCGGCACGTGCGGTGCGCAGGTATATAGGGATGCGGGTAAGGGCCAGGATCAGCACGATGTTTGCTGCGCTGGGGCTGAACACATAAAGCACGACGACGGCGAGCAGCAGGGACGGGAAACTCATGATCACGTCGGCCATCCGCATGGACACGTTCTCCCGCCAGCCCCGGTGATAGCCTGCCCACACGCCCCACAGGGAGCCAACGAACAGGGCCACGGCCACCGCAGGCAAAGCGACGGACAGGGTGGTCCGGCTCGCCACCACCAGGCGGGCCAGCATGCTGCGGCCCAGCGAATCACTCCCCAGGAAGTATTCCCAGCCGTGCGCCAGCATGAATGGTGCTTTATTGGCGAACAGCAGGTTCTGTTTGGTGGCCAAATCGCCCATCAGCGCAGGGCCGACAAGGGCAGTCAGGCCGACGAACACCAGGATCAGCGCAGACACCGTAGCAAAGCGGTCCTTGAGCAGGAGACGGAAGAGGCTCAGCTTTCCATCCTGTTTTCCGTCATCCCTTTCGTTCTGGTGTTCGTGGGCCACCGGCAGCTGCTCCGGCGCCACACCCTCAGTCAGTGAACTCTTCATGGCTACTCCTAAGCCTTAACCGTGACGGGACGGACGCGCGCGTCCAGCAGCGCGTACCCCATGTCGATGAGGATGTTCAGGGCAAAGATCGCGACGGCGGTGAGCAAGACGGCTGCCTGCAGGACGGCGAAGTCCCGCTGCAGGATCGAATCGATCATGAGCTTTCCGATCCCCGGCCAGCCGAAGATGGTCTCCACCACCACGGCCCCGTTGACGAGGCCCACGGTCAGGTCGCCGGCCACCGTCAGCGCAGGGGCGGCCGCATTGCGGAGCGCGTGGTGGGTGACCACCCGGAGTTCGCCTGCTCCGCGGCTGCGGGCCAGTTTGATGTAGGGCTCCGAGAGGGCGGAGACCATGGAGCCGCGGACGATCTGGACCAGCACGCCGAACGGCCGCAGGAGCAACGTGGCGATGGGCAGCACCCAGGCACCGGCTCCCGACACACCTGATGTCGGGAGCCAGCCCAGGGTGATGGCGAAGACCCAGATGCCCACGATTGCCAGCCAGAAATCCGGGATCGAAGCGGCAGCCATCGAGACGAAACTTGAGATGCGGTCCGCAATGCCGTTGGGCTTCAGGGCAGCCCAACAACCGACCACCAGTGCCAGCAACACCGCCAGCACCATGGTGGTGGCGGCCAGCTGCAGGGTGGCGGGGAAGGCACGCAGCGCCATGGCCGCGGCATCCTGCCCCGTGCGCAGCGACTGCCCGAAATCGAGCCGGAGCACTCCGCTGAAGTAGTCGGCCATCTGCACCAGCAGCGGCTGGTCCAGTCCGTTCCGCGCGGTGAAGTCGTCGCGCATCTGTTGGGTGGCATTCAGCGGCAGGTACAGGCTGGCGGGGTTTCCCGTCATCCTGGCCAGGGCGAACACTCCAACGATCACCACCACCAGCGGCAAAGCGCTGGAGACAATCCGCTTTCTCAAGTAGATCAGCATGGCTGTCCTTCTTTCCCGGAGGTCCGCGCTAGTTTGCCGGGGTCATTTCCGAAACACGCAGCTCGTCGCCGCTGGACGAATTGGGCGTGTAATTCACGGACTTGGCCTTGCCGATGATGCCGGTCTGGTGCGAGATGTGGGCAAACTGGACAACCTTGTCGTTCTGGTAGGCGAAAATCTCCTCGAAGTCCTTCTTCCGCTCATCGCCGGAGGCCGCGTCCGCCTCCTTGATCATGGCGTCGAACTCAGGCGTGCCGAAGTAGCTCTGCGCTCCGGTGGACAGCATGTACTGGTCAACCGTGAAGGCCGCGTCACCGGCCTGGTTGCCGTGCTGGGTCATCAGGGCAACCGCGCCTTCGTCGTCCGCGAACGGGCGGACCTGGTACGTCAGGTGCTGGCTGGTTTCGAGCATCTTCAGCTTCACGTTCAGGCCGGCCTGGCTCAGCTGCTCCTGGAGGACCTGGGCCAGCTCAGTGATCTTGGGAAACTGTGCGCTGCGGACCACGAGGGAGATCTGCGCGGACGTATCAACGCCGGCGGCCTTTGCCTCGGCTACGAGGGACTTCGCCTTGTCCAGGTCGAACGGCCAGCCCTTCAGTTCCGCGTTGTGCCCCACGATGCCCTCGGGAACCAGCTGGGCAGCCACCTGGTGCTTGCCCTGGTAGAGCGAGTTGACGATTCCCTCTTTGTCGAGCGCGTAATTGATTGCCTGGCGTACGCGGATGTCATTGAGCGGGGCCTCGTTCGCGTCGAGCCGCAGCGCCACCGTCTCGTTGTTGGGGTAGTCGACGCCAAGGTCTCCGATGTTGTCGTCCGGGCTCAGCCCCATGGCAACGTCAGCTTCGCCGCTGGTGACCATGGCAGCGCGCACCGAGCTCTCGGAGCGCCACTGGTACTCGGCCTTGGCGTAGGCGGGCTTGTCTCCCCAGTAACCGTCCCAGCTGGACAGCGTGATCTTCTGGCCGGCGTCCCACTTCTCAATCTTGTACGGACCGGTGCCGATTGGCTCACGGACTTTCTCCGTGGCGCTCGTCGACGTCGGAACCACTTCGAGGAACGAAAGGCGCAGCGGCAGGATGGGATCAGGTTCGGGGGTGGTGACGGTCAGGGTGGTGGCATCCACGGCCTTTACGGCGAGGTCCGCGTCGCCGAAGACGTAGCCCTCCACGTTGCAGCCGAGCTTGGAGTTGACGGCTCTTTCGATGGTGAAGGCGGCGGCTTCGGCGTTGAAGGGCGTGCCGTCCTGGAAGGTCACGCCTTCGCGCAGCTTGAGGGTCCACTCGGTATCCGTGGTGGCTTTCCATTCGGTGGCGAGCTTGGGCTCGAGTTCCCCGCTCTGCGGGTTGCGTTCAATCAGCGGTTCGGTGACGTTCGAGCGCACCACAACACCGGTGGAAGTCAGGTTCGACTCACAGGCTTCCAGGGTAGGCGGTTCCTGGCCGAGCACAACGCGCACTGTATTCGAGGACGCGGCGCCGGCGTCGGAATTGGCTACTGAGCACCCGCTAAGACCGAGTATCGCGACGGATGCCAGGGCCGGCCATTTGAGCAAGGCGACAGGAAATGGGGGCTTTGAAGAAGACGTCATTGGATTCCTCCGAATTGGGTGTTTGCGGCAGGGGGTGCGCTTGCACCGGTGGAACAGGCAACAAGATCAGGTGTTTCGGGCCGCGCTGGACTCAAGCTAGTTGAGGTCCAAAGGCTCCACAAGGTTTTCGCCGGCCTCCGGGGACGCGCGGCTGGGCCCGTCGTGGCACCTGCACCCTGTGATGGGAGCCACTTATCGCGGAAATCCGCGCGGTTCCGCGAGAGTAGTCCAATCGATTCACTTCGGACATCGATCCATGCCATTTACATGTTGGACGCGTATGGATCGGAAACCTAGGGTGCAGATATGAAGAACATCGCTGTCCTGCAGGTAGGGCCACTCATGCCAACCGTCCAACAATCCATCAGGAGCGAGTACGAAGCCGTGCGGCTCCCCGACTCCAGCCCGGAGCGGGAAGAATTCCTGCAGCACCACGGCGGGACCTTCGAGGTTGCCGTGACCTCCGGAAAGTTCGGCGTCGGCCCGGACCTGATGCGCGCCCTGCCCAACCTTCGCGCGGTCATCAACTTCGGCGTCGGCTACGACACTACGGACGTTGCCCAGGCCGCCCGGCGCGGCATCACCGTCAGCAACACCCCCGATGTCCTCAACGACTGCGTGGCGGACACTGCCATCGCCCTGTACCTGGACGTCCTGCGCCGGGTGAGCGCCGCGGACCGCTTCGTCCGCCGCGGTGACTGGCTCAGCAAAGGCAACTTCCCCCTGGCCACCAAAGCCAGCGGCAAGAGGGTGGGCATTCTCGGACTCGGCCGGATCGGGCGGGTCATCGCCCGGAGGCTGGAAGGCTTCGACTGCGGCATCAGCTACCACAGCCGCAATCCGGTGGACGGGGTCAGCTATGAGTACAAGGCCTCACCGCGCGAACTCGCTGCCGGTTGCGACGTGCTGATTGTCGCCGCCGCAGGCGGACCCGGTTCGGCCAGACTCGTGGACGCCGACGTCATCGATGCGATCGGGCCCAAGGGCTACCTGATCAACATCGCCCGCGGATCCGTGGTGGATGAGGAGGCCCTCGTAGCTGCCCTGCTGGCCGGACGGCTGGCCGGCGCGGGGCTGGATGTCTTTGCAGAGGAACCGAAGGTCCCGGAAGACCTCCTCACCTTGGACAACGTGGTGCTCCTGCCGCACCTCGGGAGCGGGACCCACGAAACGAGGGCGGCCATGGCAGAACTTACCCTCGCCAACCTGCGGCAGTTCGTGGCCACCGGTTCGGTCCTGACGGCGGTGCAGGCATGAGCGTGGCGGTGGGCTACGTCGCCAGCCAGGAGGGCCGCGCCGCGCTCAGCGCCGCCATCGGGGAGGCGGCACTTCGAAAGACCGCCCTGCAGATCATGGGCCCCGTCGCGGGCGAAGCATCCGCCGAGGCGGAGTCGGACATCCGCCACGCCATCGCCGCGGCAGCCGCCGCGGGCGTCCGGGCCTCGCTCCGCCCCAACGAAGGAACTGACGCAGCGGACTTCATGATCGACGCCTCCTATGAGGAGGATGTTGAGCTGATAGTGATCGGCGTTCGGCGGCGCTCCCCGGTGGGGAAGCTGTTCCTGGGCAGCACTGCCCAGCGCGTCATCCTCGAAGCCGGCTGCCCGGTCACCGCGGTTAAACCAGAGGTCGGCCCGCGCACCTGAGCCAAGGTCCCGCGGTGCCCTGTAGGTATCAAGCAATGCAAAAAGTGTGTTGGACGGGCATTACTGCCGTTGAATAAAGTCGAGGGGAAGCTGTGGCGGGGACCACAAGGGCCAGCCACCCGTCCCCCCGCAGCGTGAGCTTTATTCATCTATACAGAGGATTTACCCCATGCAATCTGTAGACATCGCTGTCACGGATCTGGCGTCTGCCACCAAGAAGTTCTTCCGGCGCGTCCTGCCCATCATGCTGGTCATGCTCGTCTGCAACCAGCTGAACCGGTCAAACATCGGCTACGCCCACGAGCACCTGGAGGCGGATGTCGGAATCGGCGCCGCCGCCTACGGCTTCGGTGCAGGTTTGTTCTTCATTGCCTACGCAATCTTTGAACTGCCCAGCAACGTGATGATGGAGAAGTTCGGCGCGAGGGTCTGGCTCACCCGGATCATGATCAGCTGGGGCATCGTTTCCTTCCTGATGGCCTTCGTGCAGAACGAAATGATGTTCTACGTGCTGCGGTTCCTGCTCGGCGCGGCTGAGGCCGGGTTCTTCCCCGCCGTCATCTTCTATTTCGCCCGGTGGGTTCCGGCCGGCCAGCGGGGCAAGGCCACCGCCATCTTCATTGCCGGTTCCTCGGTTGCCGCTGCCCTCTCCGGACCCATCGCCGGAATGCTGCTCAGCCTCCAGGGCGCCCTCGGCTTCCGCGGCTGGCAGTGGCTCTTTGGCTTCGAAGGCCTGCTCTCCGTCGCCGTCGGCATCACGGTCTACTTCCTCCTGGACGCCAGGATCGAGGACGCTAAATGGCTGACCGGCAGGGAGAAAACGGCCCTCATCAGCGCCATCGCCAGCGAGGATGCTGAGCACACCACCGGCAAGGACACAAAGGTCAACCGCTGGAAGATGCTGCTGAACCCGCAGATCCTCCTCCTATGCGGCATCTACTTCTCAGTCCAGCTGTCCATTTACGCCAACACCTTCTGGCTGCCGAGCATCGTCAAGCAGATCCCCGGCACCACGGACCTGAGCGTTGGGTTCCTGTCCGCCATTCCGTGGGTCTGTGCCGTCTTCGCGATGTACTTTGCGGCCAAATGGCAGGACCGGGCCAAGTCCAAGCGTCCGCTGCTGGTGGTGGCCCTGCTCGTCGCCGCAGTCGGAACGTTCGCGGCAGCCGTTGCCTCCCCGGTCCTGGCCCTCGTATTCCTCGCCGTCGCCGCGATGGGCTTCAAGAGCGCGTCGCCGCTGTTCTGGACCATCCCCCAGTCAGGCCTGCACCCCCTGGTGCTCGCGCCGGCCATCGCGATCATCAACTCGCTCGGCAACCTGGGCGGCTTCGTTGCACCGTTCGGCTTCGGCCTCATCAAGGAACAGACCGGAAGTGTTGTCCCCGGCCTGTTCGCGCTGGCGGCGGCGTCCACGCTAGCCGCCGGCCTGGTGTACTTCCTCAAGGAACGGACGACGTCGGCCCCTCCTGCTGCGGAGGCCCCCGAAGGTGCCGCCACAGCGGAGACCCGGCAGCCGGCCGCAGCCCGCTAGGCACGGGCCCCGCGCCGCTATTCCCCGCCCCTGTGGCGCCGTCCCCCGGTCATTCCAGGGGATTGGACCGTGGGGCGGGGAAACGCCGCATAAATCTTAAAGCAGAAGAACCCCGGTCCTAAGACCGGGGTTCTTCCATTTGCGTGCGCGAGGGGGGATTTGAACCCCCACGCCCTTTCGGACACTGGCACCTGAAGCCAGCGCGTCTGCCGTTCCGCCACTCGCGCGCAACTTCTCTTACACGACAAGACGCCCGTTTTCCGGACTCCCAGCCTTGCAAAAGCAGCGAGATCAAGCATAACGGACAACCACGGCAAAACACCAATCGGGCCCTGCGGCCGACCGTCCGGGCAGAAATGCGCCCAGGGACGGGGCCTTCGGATGATGCCGTCCGAACCGCGCCAGCGCAGGCCGGGATGAACTATTCTGCCCGCCCCGGCGTTGTGCATTAAGGTCATTCACAGCCCTGCCCAGTAGTATCTGATGTAGGAGTGCCCGTCCCCGGCGCACTCCCGGCAATGTTGTGAACTGAGTTCCGAAACGTGTGCTGCCCCGCAGCCGTCAGGAGAGGAGAGGTGCCATGGGAATGCTGGACAAAGTCGAGCGCGGCATCGAAAAGGCCGTCCGCGGTGTCTTCTCCACCGGTTCGCGCGCCCAGGTTGAACCTGTGGAAATCGCCAGCCGTCTTCGCCGGGAAGTGGACCACAAGGCCATCACCATCGCCGCCGGACGCACACTTGCCCCCAATGTTTTTGACGTCCGCCTCAGCGCCGACGACTTCAAGCGGGCACAGGAGTGGGGCACGCCCCTGGCGGAAGAACTTTGCGACGTGGTCATCAACCACGTCCGGAGCCAGGGCTACACGCTCCGCGGTTCGGTCCGCATTTCCTTCCGCCGCGACGAAGAAATCCGCGCGGGCGATTTCGAGATTGATTCAAAGACTGAGAATGCCTCCGGTTCCGCTGCGGCTCCGCCGGTGCCACGGAACAACGTCCCGGCTGCTCCGAGCCGCCAGCCGGTTCGGCTCCAGCCGGTCCTGGACATTGACGGACAGCGATACTCCCTGAATGCCGCGTCCATCGTTTTGGGCCGGTCGTCGGAGGCCGACATCCTGGTGGACGACACCGGGGTTTCCCGCCGCCACCTTGAAATCCGCACCACCAACGGCACTACAGAGGCCGTCGACCTGGGATCCACCAACGGCAGCTACGTCAACGGACACAAGGTCGTAGGCAGCGTAGACCTTACTGACGGCTCCACCATCACGATGGGACGGACCAAAATCATCTTCCGCCTTTTGCCCGCCAACTCCGGTGGCCGCCAGTGAGCGAACTGACCATTACGGCCCTGCGCTTCGGATTCCTCCTGTTGCTGTGGGTCCTTATCTTCAGCATCGTGTCCGCCATGCGCCGGGACCTGATGATCGGCCGGAAGGCCGCCATGGGTGCCCCGACTGCCCGCCAGGTACGCAAACACCCCGAACTGGCGGAAGCCGCTCCGCCGCCCGCGAAACAGCAGGCTCGGCAGCTGGTTGTCACAGAGGGTCCGCTCAAAGGCCACACCATCCCGCTTGCAGAGAGTCCCATCCTGTTGGGCCGCGCGCAGGAAGCCACGCTGGTCCTTGAGGATGACTACGCCTCAGGCCGGCACGCCCGGCTGTTCCCGCAGGGCAGCCGCTGGTTCATCGAGGATCTTGGCTCGACCAATGGCACGTATCTCAACAATCAGCAGCTCACCCGAGCCCTCCCGGTGGAGCTCGGTGTCCCCGTGAGAATCGGCAAGACGGTCATCGAATTGAGGCCATAGCCGTGGCCGTCCCGGAGATTCCCGCCGAAAAGGGCCCAACCCCGCTGCGGCCGCTCATCATGCGCTACGCCGCCCGCTCGGATGTGGGACGCATCCGCGCCAAAAATGATGACTCCGCCTACGTCGGCCGGCACCTGGCCGTTGTGGCCGACGGCATGGGCGGCCACGCCGGAGGTGACGTGGCCTCCGCGGCGACTGTCCTGGACATGCTCCACCTGGACCACGGGAATTACGACGGCGACGCGGGAACCGTGCTGGCGGACGAAATCCAGACCGCCAATTCCCTCCTGTCCGAACTGGTCCACATCAACCCCAAGCTTGCCGGGATGGGCACCACTGTCACGGCCCTGCTCCTGGCCGAAGGCAAACTGCACTTCGCCCATATCGGCGACTCCCGGGCCTACCGGCTGCGCAACGGCGAATTCAAGCAGATCAGTGTCGACCACACGTTCGTCCAAAGGCTCATCGACGAGGGCCGGCTGCGCCCGGAGGAAGCGGAAACACATCCGCACAAGAACGTTCTGATGCGGGTCCTGGGCGACGTCGATGCAAGCCCGGAGCTCGATCTGGCCACCCTTGACGTCGAACCCGGCGAGCGGTGGCTCCTCTGCTCCGACGGCCTGAACTACGTTGCGGGACACGTGGTGGAACGTACGGTCCGCGAGACCAAGGACCTGCGCGAATGCGTCGAAACGCTCGTGGACCTGACCCTTGAGGCCGGCGCCCCGGACAACGTCACCGTGGTCATGCTGGAAATCGTGGAGCAAACTCCCGACGACGTCCGCACGGCCGCCGTCGAAATCGTCCAGCCGCAGGCAGGCAGCGCAATTGCTGCCGGCGCGGCCGCCCTCGCGAGCACCCCGGCGCCCGCTACCAAAATTCCTGACGAAGAGGCACAGCTGCAGGACGTCCGCGGCGGGGCTGGCGAGGCACAGCCCCCGGAAACTGCCCCCGGGACTGCCGATGGTTCCGAACCGAAGCCTGCCGGAGACGATGCCAGCGGGGACGACCGAACCGGGAGCATTGACGGCGGGAGCGCCGGCACCAGCGTCCCCGGGCCGGCACCCAAACCGGCAGAACCCTCCACCACCACGGACCCGCATCTGGGCGAGCACCTTTCGGCTGCCGTTCTCCGCGAGGAACTTTCAACGCGTCCGCATGAGCTCGTTGGCGCGGCCGCCACGGCCGCTGAAGCCGGTTCCATCCCCACGATCGCCGGCCGGACCGTTGCGCGCCGCGCCGCGACCGTGCTCACGCACAAGTCGGATCAGGGCCGTGAGGAAACCGACGAATACAAGCCTGCCGCGAAGCCGCGCCGCTGGGTCACCATCGCCACGGCCGCCGCGCTGCTCGTGATCCTGAGCGTCGGCCTGTGGCTCGGCTATGCCTGGACGCAGACGCGCTACTACATCGGCGAATACGACCAGCGGGTTGCCATTTACAACGGCGTTTCGCAGCGCCTGGGACCCATTCAACTGTCGACCCTGGAGACAGTGACGGAGATCAAGATGTCGGACCTCCCGGAATTTTCGCAGCAGCGGGTCCGCCAGACGGTGCCGGCGCGCGACCTCTATGACGCCCAGCGGATCGTCAAGAACCTGGACCTGACCGGGACCACGTCACCGGCGGACGAGTGCCCCACTTCGTCGCCCACCTCCACCACCGCCCCGTCGGCCTCCGGAGCAGCGCCCTCGCCGAGCGGTACCGCACCGCCCGGAACGCCCACACCGACCGCCACGCCCAGCCAGACTGCCAACGCTTGTGAGGAGGCCAAATGACACAGCTCGAGGCCGCCACCCCCAAGCCGCGCAGGAACACCGAGCTTGCCCTGCTGGTTCTTGCCCTGGCCGTCGGCATCGGCGCCAACGCCCTCGTAGGGGTTGACCAGGAAAAAGCGTTTGACACGGATTTCTGGTTCCAGTCCAGCATGCTGGCCGCTGCCGCCCTTGCTTTCCACGTGGTGCTCCGCATCCGCGCAAAATATGCCGATCCGGTTATTCTTCCCCTCGTGGTCGCCCTGAACGGCCTGGGCCTGGCCATGATCCACCGCCTCGACCGGGTGGGCGAGGACACCGGCAACAACCAGCTCCGCTGGACGCTGGTCGCCATGGGCGTCGCTATCGCCGTTATCTGGTTCCTCAAGGACCACCGGATCCTGCGGCGGTTCACCTACATCTCACTTGCCGTGAGCGCCCTGCTGCTGATTCTGCCGCTGGTGCCCGGCATCTCCGCAGGCGAGGTCCTTGGCGCCAGCGTCTGGATCAAGATCGGGCCGATGACCTTCCAGCCGGGTGAAGTTGCCAAGATCACCCTGGCTATATTCTTCGCCGGGTATCTCTCCTCCAACCGCGATCTCATCCTGCTCGCGGGCCGGAAGATCGGGCCGCTCCAGTTCCCGCGCTTTAAGGACATGGGGCCCATGATCACAGCCTGGCTGGTGAGTATCGGGGTGCTGATTTTCCAGCGGGACCTCGGCTCGTCAGTGCTGTTCTTCGGCCTGTTCATCGTGATGATCTACGTGGCCACGAGCCGGATCAGCTGGGTCATCATCGGCGTTGCGCTGCTTCTGGGCGGCGGCTTTGTTGCCTCCAAAGTCTTCTCGCACGTGGGCCTCCGCATCGACGGGTGGCTCAACGCCTTCACGGATGAAGTTTACGGACGGCAGTTCGGCGGCAGCCTGCAAATTGTCGAGGGCCTGTTTGGCATGGCCAACGGCGGCCTGGTGGGCACGGGCCTCGGCCAGGGGCGGCCCAACCTCGTGCCGTTTGCCAACAGCGACATGATCATCGCTTCCTTCGGCGAGGAACTCGGCCTGATCGGCCTCTTCGCCATCGTGCTGATGTACCTGCTCCTGTTCACGCGCGGTTTCCGTGCAGCACTGGGAACACGGGATGCTTTCGGGAAGCTGCTGGCCTGCGGGTTGTCTTTCGCCATCGCCCTGCAGTGCTTCGTGGTGATCGGCGGCGTCACGCGGCTGATTCCGCTGACCGGACTCACCACTCCATTCCTGGCAGCGGGCGGGTCCTCGCTACTGGCCAACTGGATCATCGTTGGCCTGCTGCTGATGATCTCGCATACTGCACGCGGTCCGGTGGACACTACGCCCATGCCGCACGGCGCGGAACCCGGCGAAAAGAAGCCCGCTCCGTCCTCCCCGCCGCGACCGGCCAAACAACCCGGCCGGCAGCCTTCCTCCGCCCATCCCGACGCGCCAACTGAAGCGGTGAAACAACTGTGAACCATGCAATTCGGAATTCATGGATTGCCGCGGTAGCCATGTTCGCGCTGATCTTCGGCGCCCTCAGCTATGTCCAGGTGGTGGGCGCGGACGAACTGCAGGCCAACGCCTGGAACAAACGCGCCATCCTGCAGAACTACTGCAACGACCGCGGTGCCATCATTGTCGGCGGAAAGCCCATCGCCCAGTCCGTTGCGGCGTCGGAAAGCTGTAAGTTCCAGCGGACCTACACGGAGCCAGAACTGTACGCCGGCATCACAGGCTATTTCTCCAAGAACTACGGAGTCACCGGGCTGGAAAGCGCCCTGAACCAGCAACTGGCCGGCAGCTCGGACCAGCTCTTCCTGGACCGGGTGGGCCAGCTGTTCCTCGGCAACCAGCCCAAGGGGGCCTCGGTTGAACTCACGCTGGATCCTGAGATCCAGAAGCTCGCCTACGACCTGATTCCGGACGGTCAGCGCGGCTCCATTGTGGTGACAAACCCCAAGACGGGCGACATCCTGGCCATGGTGTCCAAGCCGTCCTACGATCCCAACCTGATCGCAACCCAGGACGCGGACGCCGAGGCGGCCAATTACAACGAGCTGAACAAGATCCCCGGGATCAACCTGAACCAAAACGTCAGCGGCCCCACCGGCGCGCTGCTGGCGCCAGGCTCGGTGTTCAAGCTCGTTGACACCGCAGCGGCGCTCAGCTCGGGCAAGTACAACAAGGACAGTGTCCTGCCCAACCCTGCCGAGATGAGCTTCCCCGGCATCCAGTACAAGCTGCCCAACTACGCCGGCGGCAACTGCTACACGCAGAACACGGCGGACTTCGCCTTTGCCCTCCAGCAGTCCTGCAACACTCCGTTCGCGGAGATTGCCCGGGACCTGGGGCAGCAAGCGATCGCCGACCAGGCCGCAAAGTTCGGCTTCGGCGAGGACCTCGGTGATCAGCTGAAGCTGGACTACGCCAAGAGGGCCTTCCCGGAGGAGGAACTCGACGCGGCCGGGCTCGCCCAGTCCGCCATCGGCCAGCGCGATGTCCGTGCCACACCGCTGCAGATTGCGCTGATGACTTCAGCCATCGCCAACGGCGGCGTCCAGATGCGGCCCAACCTGATCAAGACCTTGCGGTCCCCGGACCTGCGGATCATCAGCGAGCCGAAACCGGAGGTCCTCCGGACGTCCACCAGCCCGGAGATTTCGCGGCAGATCACCGAGTGGATGACCAGTGTCGTCAGTCAAGGCATTGGCCGTGGCGCGGCCGTGCCGGGCGTCCAGGTGGCCGGCAAGACCGGCACCGCCGAGCTGGGAACAGACGGCTTGAACAATTCATGGTTTACCGGGTTCGCCCCGGCCAATGACCCGCAGGTGTCGGTGACCATCGTCATGCAGGGCGTGGACATCACTACCGGTGCACAGCTAACCAGTCCGAACGCGAAAAAGATTTTTGAGGCGGTGTTGAATAAGTGAGGCCTACATCAGGAATCACCCTCGGCGGGAGATTCCAGCTGACCACGCGTATTGCGATTGGCGGGATGGGAGAAGTCTGGAAAGCCAAGGACCTTATCCTTGGCAGGATAGTCGCCATTAAGGTGCTCAAAGAGGAGTACACCGGCGACCCCGGGTTCCTCCAGCGCTTCCGTGCCGAGGCGCGCCACACGGCGCTGCTGAACCACGTCGGCATTGCCAACGTCTTTGACTACGGGGAAGAAGAGGGATCGGCCTATCTGGTGATGGAGCTGGTCCCGGGCCATCCGCTGAGCAGCATCATTGAACGCGAACAGGTGCTGTCCCCGGACCGTACGCTGTCCATGATCGCCCAGACTGCCCGCGCCCTGTCCGTGGCCCACTCACAGGGATTGGTTCACCGCGACATCAAGCCGGGCAACCTGCTGATCATGCCGGACGGCCGCGTCAAGGTGACCGACTTCGGCATCGCCCGGCTGGCGGACCAGGTCCCGCTCACCCAGACCGGGCAGGTCATGGGCACGGCCCAGTACCTCGCCCCGGAGCAGGCCACCGGCCAGACCGCCACCGGCGCCTCAGACATCTACTCACTGGGCGTCATCGGCTACGAGTGCCTCACGGGCCACCGTCCGTTCTCCGGTGAATCGCAGATCGCCATTGCGCTTGCCCAGGTGAATGATGCCCCGCCGCCGCTGCCGGAAACATTGCCGACGCCGGTACGGGCCCTCCTGATGTCCATGCTGGCCAAGGATCCCAAGAACCGCCCCGCCAACGCCATCAAGCTCTCCGAGGCAGCGGAAGCCATCCGCAACGGCGACATCGCCGCTGCGCATGCCGCTGTACCCGGGATGCTGCTCTTCGAGGCAGCCACGGGTCCAATCACAGCACCGGTGGACATCCCCACCGCTGCGACCGGCGTCATCGAATCCAGTGCGGAAAAGGACAAATCGGCGACGACGACTTCCGCACTTCCCGTTGTCGGCGCCGCAGGCGCCGGCGCAGCCGCAGGGCTTGCCGCCGGTGCCGGTTCTGCCGGGGCAACTGGTCCGCGCGGCACGCTGTCGCGCGCCGACGCCCTTGCTGCCGAACGCAGCTGGGAGCAGGAGGAGGAGCAGGACCACTACGACGAACCCGTGGACGAGCCCCAGCGCAAGGGCCGCAGCCCGTGGACGTGGCCGCTCATCGCCCTGATCGTTCTGGTCCTCTTCGCACTGATAGGTGTCATTCTCACACAGGCCGGCGTCTTCTCTCCGTCCGCTCCGGCAGAGTCCTCGTCGACGTCAAGCAGCGCCAAGCCCAGCAGCGCGTCCCCGACGTCCAAATCGGCGAGCCCCACGCCCACCAGCGCGAGCCCGACGCCCACACCGACACAAAGCACTCCGGAGACCATCAACCTGATCCCGGACGCCTACCTGGGCCAGCCATACAACACAGTCCGAAGCCAGCTCGTCGGCATGGGACTCCAGGTCATTGGCGAGCAGGTCTTCAACGATGCGCCCGCAGGCACTGTCACCAATATCGAGCCCTCGGGTCCGGTAAACCCCGGGCAGGCCATCACGGTCACCTATTCGAAGGGCCCCGACCCGAGCCAGGAGTCGTCAGTGCCGGCAATTGGCGTCGGCAGTTCCGAATCACAGACGCAGCGCGCCATCGAAGACGCCGGGCTGCGCTGGGTGAAGGGTGAAGACGTAGCAGGCAGCGCAGGCCAGCAGCCCGGCACGTTCGTCAGTTCGGAGCCGGGCGCCGGCAAGAAGGTACCCGCCGGTTCTGTCGTGACGTACCACCTGGCCCGGGAACTCCTGCCCACGCCCACTACCTCGACGTCGAACTAGGGCGCACCCTTGCCGGACTCACCCCGTATCCCGACGCACAGAGAGGACAGCCTCCCAGTGAATACCCAGCGCGTCCTCAACGGACGATACGAACTCGGTGAGCTGATTGGCCGCGGCGGCATGGCCGACGTGCACCGCGGCGTTGATACCCGGCTGGGCCGGACAGTGGCCATCAAGCTCCTGCGCCCGGACCTGGCCCGGGACCCGCAGTTCCAGGCGCGGTTCAAGCGTGAGGCCCAGGCCGTGGCCGCGTTGAACCATCCCTCGATCGTTGCCATCTACGACACCGGGGACCACGCGGTTCCTGGAGGTCCGGAGGACACCGTCCGGGTGCCCTACATCGTGATGGAGTTCGTGTCCGGAAAGACCCTCAGGGATCTCATCCGCGCCAAGGAGGTCAGCATCGGCCATGCCATCGACTTCACCCTTGGCGTGCTCTCGGCCCTTGAGTACAGCCACCGGGCCGGAATCGTCCACCGCGACATCAAGCCGGCAAACGTGATGTTCTGCGAGGATTCGGACACCATCAAGGTGATGGACTTTGGCATTGCCCGGGCCATGGCCGATTCGTCCGCCACGATGACGCAGACCCAGGCGGTGGTGGGCACCGCGCAGTATCTTTCCCCTGAGCAGGCCCGCGGTGAAACGGTTGATGCCCGCAGTGACCTCTATTCCGCGGCTTGCCTCTTGTACGAAATGCTGACGGGGCGGCCACCGTTCATTGGCGACAGTCCCGTTTCCGTGGCCTACCAGCACGTCCGTGAGATCCCGGAACCGGCCAGCAGCCTCAACCATGACGTGTCAGAGGCTTTGGACAGCGTTCTGGCCAAGGCTCTGCAAAAGAATCGTGCGGACCGCTTCCAGGATGCGGCGGCGTTCCAGCGTGCCCTCCGGGCGGCGCGCAATGGCATTCCCGTGCCGGACGTGGCGGCTGCCGAGGCGGCGACGGAACCCCACAACACGGTCCCGGCCGCGGAACGGACGGCCCGGGCCGCCCCGTACTCGGTCACGGGTGCCAGCTTCCTTGACGATTCCCCGAGCGGACGGCTCCGGCCTGTCCAGGACACCCTCGGAGATGACCGGCCCATTCCTGCCCAGGTATACGAACCGTCGGAGGCCGGCGAGCTTCCCCTCGGGCTTCCGCCGGAACGTGACCGCACGCCGCGGCAGAAGTCCCGCCGTCGGACCTGGATTGCCACCCTGGTGATATTCACCTTGCTGGTCCTCGCCGGGGGTGGCCTCTGGCTCTACAACATGATGAACCAGGCGCCCCCTCCGGTGGCCAAGATCCAGGTGCCCTCGGTATCTGCGCTCACCGAATCCGAGGCGTTGCAGCGGCTGTACAACGCCAGGCTCAGTCCGCAGATCAACCGGATCCAGCACGACACTGTCGCCAAGGGCACAGCCATCGGTACGGTGCCGGCGGCAGGAACGTCCATGGAACCCGACTCCAAGGTGACCCTGAACATCTCCGACGGTCCGAGCGCCGTCAAGATCCCGAATGACCTGCCGGGGCGGACGGAAGCCGCTGCCCGGGATGTTTTGCGTCAGATCGGCCTGGCCGGCGCGCCCGGCACCACCATGGCGAACAGCGCCACGGTGCCCGCGGGGCTCGTGATCACCACCAAGCCCGCTCCGGGCGACACCGTCGCCATTGGAACCACCGTGGAAATTGTTGTGTCCACCGGCAAGGTGGCCATGCCCGAGCTCCGCGGCCTGCCGCAGGCGGAGGCGGAGGCGGCACTCAAGAACCTCGGCCTTAGCATCGCCGTGAGGGAAGTCGAAAACTCGGAAGTTGAAGCGGGCAAGGTGACCGAGCAGAGCGACCCGGTCAACGCGCTGGTTGAACAGGGCAAGACCATTAGCGTGATTGTTGCCAAGGCGCCTAAGCCCAGCCCCAGTCCGACGCCGACCCCCACACCCACAGCGACTGACCGGGACCGGGGCTAGGAGCCGCACCCTAGGCGCTCGGGTAACCGCCTAAGCGCCCGCCCGCCACTTCGATGCCGGAAATTCGGTGACGGAGAGGTCAGTGCTGGATAAGCGGGCTCAGTTTGGCAGCGCGTTCGGCTACGCCCTCCATGCCCAGGGATTCCAGCCAGTTGCCCAGCATCTGGTAGCCGCCCTCGGTGAGGACCGATTCCGGGTGGAACTGCACCCCGCAAAGCGGTGCTGTCCGGTGCCTGAGGCCCATGATCACTCCGTTGGCCGTCTGGGCGGTTATTTCCAGGACGTCGGGAATGGTCTCCCGGACGGCGGCCAGGGAGTGGTACCGGGTGGCCGTGACAGGGGAGGGGAGGCCGGCGAAGACGCTGGTTCCTTCGTGCTCCACCAGTGACGTTTTGCCGTGCATCAGCTCGGCGGCGTGCGTCACGGTGGCACCGTATGCTTCTGCCAGTGCCTGGTGTCCCAGGCACACGCCGAACATCGGCTTGTCATGGCTGCCGCACCATTTGATCAGGTCGATGCAGACGCCGGCTTCTGCCGGGGTGCCGGGCCCGGGCGAGATGAGGACACCGTCACGCGCGTCCACCATCTCGATCGCCTCGGCGAGGGTGACGTCGTCGTTACGCACCACCGTTGTCTCGGCGCCGAGCTCCTGGAGGTATCCCACCAGGGTGTAAACAAAGCTGTCGTAGTTGTCTACGACCAGGATCTTGGTGGTGCTCATTGTCGAGTTACTAAACCAATCGTTGAGTCGGTGAACTGGGTGAACTGTGACATCCAGGGAAAGAGGAACTGAACCATCAATACCAGCACGCCGGCAAGGAGCACCAGCGATGTGACGATCCTGAGCCACAGCGGTCCCGGCAGGTGGCGGAAAATCCATCCGTACATAACGTCAGCCCTTCCCGAGCGCCTTGGCCACCTGGGCCGCTATTTCCGCCGGCGGCCCCGCGGAAGCCGGCTGCCAGTGGTCCAGCAGGGAATACGCAATGATGCGTTCCTGCGAGCCGAACCGCGGGTTGCAGCTGGTCATGGTGAGGTACGCTTCCGTTGGCCGGGCCGCGGGCTGGGTGGGTACCGGCAGCAGCACGTCCGTTGCTGACGGAAGCACAATCTGGTTGTTCCGGAAGACGTAGACGTAAAATCCGTCCTTGGTCTGGACGTAGATCCTGTCGCCCGGGACCAGGGTGTGGATGTTGTCCAGGACGGCCCCGTGCGTCTGGCGGTGGCCTGCCACCGCGAAGTTACCTGTCGCCCCGGGCATCGCCGTTTCGCTGTAGTGTCCCAGGCCGAGTGTATCCAGGACATCCGTGGAAGTTCCCTGCACGATGGGCCGTGTGTAGTCCGCACCAAACCGGGGAATGTACATGATGCCGATGGTTCCGCCATGTCCGGGCGCCTCAGCCACCTTCGGCGGGCCGTAGTCGGTAGGCGCTGAAGGTGTCCCGCCGGCCGGATCTGAAGCCACAGGGCCCTCGGAACCGCCCAGTTCCTGGGCAAAATTCCTGATGGTCTCGGTCTGCTTGGCATCGGACTCCACGTTGGTCCACCACAGCTGCCATGCAACGAACAGGAGCAGGACGACTCCCACCGTGATGAGCAGCTCACCAGCGATCTGGACGAGCTTCCGGAGACCTCCACCGCTGCGTGCCGGCACGGCGGAGGTCGTCCCCTTCTCCAGCAACACCACGTGATCTCCTCAATTGGCAGCGCGGGCGGGCGCCGGTGTGTTCTGAACTACAGCTAGAATTGGCTGCTAGTAAGAATTCAGACCTGACCAAAGGCGCCAACACCGCCGGCATCTTCCTTCTTGCAGGATACCAAGCCGGAGGCTCCGCCCTTGATTCAGCCCGACCAGGAGGACCCGTGCCCGAGTCAAAGCCACGAAAGAAAACCGCCGCCGCGGAAAAGCCGGCTTCTGCATCGCAGGCATACAAGCCCAACGCGGTGTGGTTCAAGCCCGTCATGTTCGGCCTGATGATCATCGGGTTGCTGTGGATCATTACGTTCTACATCAGTGAAGGCGCCCTCCCCGTCAAGGCATGGGAATCTTGGAATATCGTGGCCGGGTTCGGAATTGCCATCGCCGGGTTCCTGATGACCACGCGGTGGCGTTCATAGCCGAATCCGCCGCGGGGCTGTCAGCCCCTTGTGCGACACCCCGCTTCACGCAAAAAGTCGGACCGGCACGTTGTGCCGGTCCGACTTTTTTGTGCCCCTGCTACAAACCGGGGTTGACCACATGGATGGCGAGGTCTGAGCCGGCGTCGGACGTTACGGATATCTCTACCCCGTGCCCTGCAACCTTTACGCTTCCGGAGGGGTTCTCCGCGCTGTAGTAGGCCAGCGGATCAATGTCCTTGAAGACTCCGATCGGCGCGCTGCTCACCGCGCAGGCGTCCAGCGACCCGATGGCCGGATTGCGTTTAGTGCCCGTCTGCACTTCCTTCGCGACGCACAGCGGGTCCGTTGCTTCCAGTCCGAAGGTCGCGTCGAACGGCTGCCGGCTGTTGCCGGGCATCGTGCCGTCGGACCACTTCAGCGGTGCGGGCCGGGCATCGACCGGCAGCGCCGAGCCTGCACCCGGGTGGGCGGAAACATTGTTGTCAGCATAGGAATCGTCGATGTACCAGACCAGCATCCCGTTCTGGTACTTGAAGAAATCGACCCAGTTCGGAGAGGTGATGCCCTTGGTGAAGGCGTACGGTCCCTCCGCGAGTGTGGTGTCAAAGCCCACATACTCGCGGTTTTCCACGAGGTAGTACTGCTCAGTTGTGCGGGTGACCGAACCGGTGCTCAGCTGCCACTGCCCGTCGGCAAGCCACTGTCCCTGGCCGGACTCGGCGTCGTCGCTGAGGATGACGGTTTTCCCGGCCGAGATCTTCACGTCGTCAATGAAGGCACCCGCCTTGTGGACGCCGCCGTCGGTCTGGTACCTGAAGCGGAAGAGAGAGGCCGCGCCAGCGGCGTCGTACGAGTACCGCACCTGCCCCCATCCGGCTGCTCCGCTGAGCGCATGCCCGGCGGACCGCCAGGTCTTGCCGGCGTCCGTGGAGTATTCACCGTAGAGGAAGTCGTAGTCCGCCTCGATGTCGTACCAGGCGTTCGCCGTTACGGTTACCCGCGACTGCGCCGGAACAGCGTGGGTCAGCGACTCGTTGAGGTTGTCCTCGCTGCCCGTCCACCATGCCTTGGTTCCGGAAGAGGGGGCGGTGTAGTCCGTGGTGGTTGTCTTGTCCGGAAGGTTAACCCGGACGGCCTGGTCCTTGCCCTCGGCCTGAAGCTGGGCCGGATTAAGGACGAAGTCGCCGGTGGAGCCTGCCTGCACGGTGCTGTGGTCCAGCCAGCCGAGAAAGAGCTTCTCTTCCGGACCCATCAGGCCCGGGGTAGTGCCGATCCCTTCTTCGGCCGCTGAACCGTGGCCCAGCCAGGACCCCGAGCTCATCAGTGTCCAGAACGCGGTGCTGTTGGTCGCGGCGCCCGAGGTGTCATAGAAGTCCGGCAGTCCAAGGTCATGGCCAAATTCGTGTGCAAACACACCGACGCCACCATTTTCGGGTTCCGTGGTGTAGTCGCCCAGCCAGTACTTGGAAGACCCGATCCGGGTGCCGCCGGAAAGGTTCCCGTCGGGGCCGGCCGAGCCGAACTGGTTGCCGAAGGCGTACCAGCGGTGGGACCAGATGGCGTCCTCGCCCAGGGCGCCGCCGCCGCCTTCCTCACCCTCGCCGGCGTGCACTGCCTGGAAGTGGTCGATGTAGCCGTCGGATTCGTCGAAGTTACCGTCGTTGTCGAAGTCATACCGGTCCCACACATCGAACTGCGCGAGGTACGTGTCGATTTCTGCCGGCGTTTTGCCGGCCGCAACCTGGGAATTCCACCATGCATTGCCGGAGTCACGGATAAAGGCCCATGAGCCCCCGGTGTCTTCGGTGGCGTTGTCGCCGTAGAAGGATCCGTTGTTGGGCACCTTGACCCAGTCCGTCACAGTGTTGGTGACGGAATACTTGCCGTTTGAAACTGCTTCGTAGTAACCCTTCATCGATTCGCCGCTGCCGTTGAAGAGTTCTTCGTAGTGGGCCGGGCCGAAATCCGCGGTCCACAGCGTGGTGTTGTCCACGGTGCGGTCCGGCTCTGCGATCGAATTGTGCAACGGACCCGCCACAGTTCCGAAGCGACCAGAACCCTGGTCACCAAACTCGGCCAGGATGGTGAAGATCCTGTCCTGCTTGCTGGTTTCGATTTCGGCGAACTTGTCCTCCGCCAACTGGACTACGCCGTCGTCACTGGCCTTTGCCTGTCCACGGGCCACCTTTTCAATGGCCGCTTTGCGCTTGTCAACGAGTTCCTTCGTGCGCGGTCCGGGACGGTTGTCCTGCCGGATTGCCGCTGCCGGCCCGGCGGTCCCGTCGTCGACTTGTGGTGCGGCTACGGCCGGGGCCTGGATGCTGAGCATCCCGAGAACGACCCCTGCAATGCCAGCCACGGCAATTTTGGGTTTCCTCACACGTACCTCCCAGTATTTTGTGATCAGAGCCACAGCATAATGTGAGAGTGCGCCTTCGACTATGACCTTCGCTGCGGCGGAGGCATGTCAGCTGCCTGCCGCTGAATATGCTGAAGGCAGCAAACCCGCACCGGATAGCTAGGAACCCAGATGACCCCGGAAGAACGCGGCACTATTGTCGGCAGCGACGGCCTTGCCCGTCCGCCGTGGGCCGCCACAGACGCCTTGCTCCAGAAGTATTACGACACTGAGTGGGGCATGCCTGTCCGCGACGAGCAGGGGCTGTTCGAACGCATCAGCCTGGAGGCTTTCCAGGCCGGACTGTCCTGGGCCACTATCCTGCGGAAACGGCCCGCTTTCCGGTTGGCTTTCCACAACTTCCAGCCCGATACCGTGGCCGCCTTCACCGAAGAGGACGTCGAACGCCTGATGCTCGACGCCGGCATTGTCAGGAACAGGCTCAAGATCATGGCCGCCATCACCAATGCCCAGGCCACTATCGCCCTGCGGGGCGAGGGCGGCCTGGTGGACTTCGTCTGGAGCTTCCAACCGGCGGTAACCCCAGTGCCCCTGACCCACGGCGAGATACCCACAACATCGCCTGAATCCATGGCACTTTCCAAAGCGCTGCGCAACAAAGGCTTCGCGTTCGTGGGCCCCACCACGATGTACGCACTAATGGAGGCGATCGGGATGATCGACACCCATCTGGTCGACAGCCACCGCCGAGGTTCGTCCGGCGTGTGGACGGATCCGGCCTAGGTTTATCCCGCCCTGTGGGGAAAGTTATCCACAGTGTTGATAAGACTTGGACCGCCGGCCGACCATTCCGCAGGCCATGGCCCGTCATCGATGCATTCCCGGGCTGAACCACAGGGCTGTAAGTTATTAACACTGTGGATTCTCTGTGGATAACCCACCCACCGCCGGCGTTTGCCGAAAATCCGCTCCAACATGCCTGACGTTCCCACCTCAAGCCTCAGCGGCGTCGCCGATGGCGGCGATTTATCGGTGACACGCACTTATCCACTTAAGAACAGCAGTATCCCCAGAAGTTATCCACAGGTGGGGATAACCTGGGGGTTATTTCGCCGTCGATGGCCCTTTCAGGCCGCATGCCGGTCGATTTGTGTGTTCGGCTTCGGCGCGTGCAGTTATTAACAGTGTGCATAACCTGTTGAAGACTTAGTGCCTTTCGTTGTTTTACCCTCCGTATCGGCACTTTTCCACCGGGATGTGTGCGGATTGCGGAGGGCGCTTCTCTGAGCGGGGAGGGAAACGGCTGGCTGCGGGCGGAACACCCAGGGTTCTTCCAGGTGTTCGAGGAGCTGTCCCGGCGGCCAAGTTGTCCACTTAACCACAGCCCACAGGAACATCTTTATCCACAGATGTGGAGAAAAAACGGGTCCCCTGTCGATAATCGCCAGCTGGCAAGGGCAACAGGGAAGGCGGACACTGAACTACAACCGTGTAAGTTACCAACATTGTGGATAACCCCTGTGGAAAACTTCCGGAACGACGGGGCTGAAGTCGGGCCGGGCGGCATGCGGACGGGCGGTCACGTGCGTCCGCACGCCGCCGGATGCGTCAGCAAGGCGTCGGCGGGGCGGGGACGCACGTGCGCATGGCGCCTTGCGTCGGCGGGAACTGAGCGCGTCCGGGGCCGGGGTCCTGAGGGCAAGCGGGCCTGGGAGGAAACAGGCTCCGCGACGGCGCGCGAGTAGAACGTGAAGCGCCGTGCGGAGTGGTTCGGGTGGGGCAGGGCTCACCGGGACAGGCCCAGCGGGGGAGAACCAGCAGACCCGGCGTAAGCCGAATGCTTTAGACGGCGGCCATTCTTAGCCAGGTGGCACCAATGAGCAGGCCGAGGACAAGCACCAGGCCGGCCGACTGCCAGAGCCAGCGTCGCGGACCGCGGGGGGCGTAAGCGATCGCTGCGGCGCAGGCAGCACCCGTGACCAGGCCGCCAAGGTGGGCCTGCCAGGCAATCTGGGGGACGATGAAGCCGATGACACCGTTGATCGCGATCAGCACCCATAGCTGCTTCGTATCCCCGCCGCGGTGGCGCTGGACCACCAGCATGGCGCCGAACAGTCCGAAGATGGCGCCGGACGCCCCCACGACGCCGGCGAGCGGCTGGCCGGGGGTATAGGCCGGCGTCAGCAGGAGGTAGCCGACGGATCCGCCCACCGCAGCCAGCAGGTAGAGAGCCAGGAAACGGATGCGCCCGAGGAGGGGTTCAAGTGCTTGCCCGAACATCCACAGCATGTACATGTTCAGCATGATGTGAAGGATGAAACCCTGGGAATGGAGGAACGCGGAGGTCAGCATGCGCCACGGTTCGAAGACCCCGTACTCGGGGGTGGCGTAGACCGTGGCGAAAGCGAAATTCTGGTAGATCCCGTCATTGGGAACTATCCACTGGAGCACGTAGACGAGCGCGCATGCCGCGATGATCCCGAACGTCACCAACGGCCTGCCGGTGACGGCGGTGCCGCCGTAGACGGTCCTGGCTGTCGGCGTCGTACGTTTTGTTTCGTTGACGCAGTCAATGCATTGGAACCCGACGGCGGCCGCCCGCTGGCATTCCGGGCATGCCGGGCGCCCGCAGCGCTGGCACCGGACATAGGAAGGCCTATCCGGGTGCCGGGGGCACACCGGAATCTGCGCGGACGGCTCTGCCGCCGGAATTCCGTAACTCATGGAGTGTTAGAGCTGCTCGACGTCGATGCTGTTAATGACGACGTCCTCGACCGGGCGGTCACCCATGCCGGTGCGGACACCTTCAATGGCGTCAACGACCTTCTTGGACTGGTCGTCGGCAACTTCACCGAAGATGCTGTGCTTGCCCTGGAGCCAGTCGGTGGGGATGGTGGTGATGAAGAACTGAGAGCCGTTGGTGCCCTTGCCCATCTGGATGCCGGCGTTGGCCATGGCCAGCTTGTACGGCTGGTTGAAGGTCAGTTCGGGGTGGATCTCGTCGTCGAACTTGTAGCCCGGTCCGCCGACGCCGCGGCCCAGGGGATCCCCGGCCTGGATCATGAAGTCCTTGATGATGCGGTGGAAGATGGTGCCGTTGTACAGGGGCGTGCCGGTCTTGTCCTCACCGGTTTCCGGGTGGGTCCAGGCCTGCTCGCCCGTGGCCAGGCCGACGAAGTTCTTGACCGTCTTGGGCGCGTGGTTGCCGAAGAGGTTGACGACGATGTCGCCGAGGCTGGTGTGGATGGTTGCTTTTGCAGTTGCGATGGCAGTCATAGGCCCATTGTTCCATGTCGGGCTATGGCGCAGGAGGCCTCCCGTGCAGTTCCGCGCTAGGTGAAATCCGGCCAAAATGCTGATGAAGAATAGCCGGTGCCATCCAATCCACGTAGGCTAACGAAAGAACCGTCACATTAATCGGGAGGTAGTTGTGAAGAAATCGGATCGTATTGCCCGTGACTTGGAGCAGTCAGTCAGCAGCGCGGTAGAGAACGCCAAGGATTGGGCAACCCCCCGCGTAGAAGCAGCCGTGGACTGGGCGGTTCCCCGCCTGCAGCAAGGCATAGACACCGCTTCCCCGAAGATTCAGGAAGGGCTCAAGTCGGCAGCCCACAACCTTGCCGACGGCGTTGCCACCGTGACGCCGCGGATCCAGGATGGACTGGCCCACCTCGCGCCCAAGATCCATGACGTTGTGGATAACGCCACCCCGCGCCTCCACGAGGCACTGGACAAGGCCACCCCGGTGATCTCGCAGGCCCGCGACCGCGTTGTGGTGGAGTACCTCCCCAGGCTTTCGGACCAGATCGGCCAGGCGTCGGAGGCAGTGCACCGCACCCTCGAAAGCGCACCGGCCCATGTGGATGCCGTCGCCCAGAGGCTTGCCGACTCCGGCGTTGTGCATTCCATCCAGGACCAGGCGCAGGTCGCGGGCCAGCAGCTCAAGGCTGCAGCAGCCGAAGCCACCCGCGTTGTCACCGGTGAAGTGGCCAAGCCGCAGAAGCCCAAGCACCGCGGACTGCTGATCTTCGGCGTGATCGCCGCAGCGGTTGCAGCCGGTGTGGCCGCCTGGAAGGCCTCCAAACCGGTGGAGGATCCGTGGAAGACGCCGGCCCCTGTAGCGCCTGCGCCCGTTCCCGCCACCACCGTCAATGACGTCACTGCGACATCCGTCGAGGACGCCAGCACCACGGCCACCGTGGGCGAGAAGGCCGTCGACGCGGCGGACACTGCTGCTGACGCTTCCGACGACGCCGCTGAGAAGGCCGCGGATGCAGTTGAGGACGCCAAGAACGAGGCAGCCAAGGTTGCCACGGACGCCAAGACTGCCGTGAAGAACATCGCTTCCAGCATGAACAACGGTGCCGCCAAGGCAACGGAGAAGTAAGCCTGACCGTCGTCGTACGGCACCACAACAGAGGGACCCCGCAGTGCGGGGTCCCTCTGTTGTTTCCGCGACCTTCACCCGGCATCCCGGGCTGCGACACCCAAGGGTGCTAAATTTGTGGTGATGTCACCCGATAGATCCGCCGAGGATGCCTCGCACGACGCTGCGCTACTGCCGGGCGTATCCATCGTCATACCGGCATATAACGAAGAAAGCGTCATCAGGCAGTGCCTCATCGCGGCTGTTTACCAGTCGGTGCCTGCCGCGGAGATCATTGTTGTGGACAACATGTCCAAGGACCGCACGGCAGAGATCGTGCGGCAAATGCAGCTGGAATACCCCGAGAGTCCGATCATCCTGCTGAGCCAGGACCGGGACCAGGGCCTCATTCCGACCCGTAACTTCGGCCTCAACCACGCTACAGGCGAGGTGCTGGGCCGGATCGACGCGGACTCCGTGGTGGAACCGGACTGGGTGGAACAGGTCCAGAAAGCCTTCCTTGACCCCTCCGTCCAGGCTGCCACCGGCCCCGTGGTCTATTACGACATGCCGATGCGCCGCTTCGGGCTCAAAGCAGACGACAAAATGCGTCAACTGATGCTCAAGCTGGCCAAGCACCAGTACCACTTCCTCTTCGGCTCCAACATGGCGCTCCGCCGCTCCGCCTGGGAAACCATCCGGGACGAGACCTGCCGGGACGAAAAAGACGAGATGCACGAGGACATCGACCTCTCCCTGCATCTGGCCGACCACGACCTCAGGGTCCAGTACTGGCCCCAGATGGTATCCGGAATGTCCGCCCGCCGGCTCGAGGACTCTCCCCGCGACTACCGGTACTACGTGACCCGGTTCGACCGGACGTATAAGGCCCACAACGTCAAGAAGATGGCCCTCAAAGCGCCCATGGTGGTGTTCTTCTCCGTCTATTTCCCGGCCAAGCTCCTGCGCGCCATCCATACGGTGAACTCCACCCAGCCTGCGCGCCGCGGCGGCCAGTAGCCTTCAACATCGACTTCAGTGGGGTCGGGCAACCCGGCGCCCCGGCGTCAGTCCGTTCCCAGCTCCGCCAGGCGGGTTGTGCCGGTGCGTAAGGGCCTTTTGCGCCGCTGCCCGGCTACGACGATGGCGAGCCCCACCATGATCAGCGCCAGACCGGCGTAGGTGCCGCCCGGGATGGTCTCAGCCAGGAACACGGCAGCCAGCAGAGCGGCGCCGGGAATCTCCAGCAGGATGATCATGGATACCAGCAGCGGACTCATGGTCGCCAACAGATGGTTGAAGGCTGTGTGCCCCACCAGCTGGGCGCACACGGTGATGGCAAGGATCCCCAGCCAGCCCGCGGCGTCGAAACCCACCAGCGGCTGCCTCGAGACCAGCGCCAGCAGCGCCACCACGGCCGCGCACATCCCGTAGCAGAGCGTCGTGTAGGTGCCGGTGCCCATGGTTTCGCGCGCCTTGCCGCCTGCCAGCGTGTAGAGGCCGGCCAGGGCGCCTCCAGCTACCGCCAGCAGGTCGCCCAGCAGGGCTTCCGGTGACGTGCCCATGTCGAAGCCCGTGATCGCCACAACGCCGCCGAACGCCATCCCCAGGCCCGCGAGTACCTGCCAGGGGTGGCGCACTCCCCGGAAGAGCTGGAACACCGCGATCCAGCCGGACTGGAGGCAGACCAGCGCCGTCGCCGCCGCCACGGACGTGAGCTGGAGGGAGGTGATGAAGCAAGCGAAGTGCAGCGCCAGGGCGACGGCGGCGAGGACGGACCAGCGGAACTCGCGCGGTGTCACTTTCCCGAACTGCCGGAGATTCGTCACCAGGACCGGTGAGGCCATGACAGCGGCTCCGATGGCGTTGCGCCAGAAGGCGATGGCCAGGGCGCTGACAGTGGTGGCCCCCAGCGTGGCGGCGATGAGGGGCCCGGAGGAGGCCACTCCCAGCACCCCCAAGGCGGCGAGGAAGAAGTTCACTGTTCCAAGAGTAGTGCTGCCCTGAAGGCCTGGTTCCGCTGCCCGCGCGTCCTTGACGGCGAAATACCGCAGTGCCATTCTTATATCCCGGTCTCACTGTCATTCAAGAAGGAGACCATCATGGCGTCACTGATCCGCATGAGCTTGGACAAACCGGAGGAAACCCGCCCCTTCGAAGACGGAACGGGTCAGCTGGAACTGGTCAACATTAACGCCGGCGCAGTGGGACGGGCCACGTTCCTGCCAGGCTGGCAGTGGTCCAAACACGTCAAACCAATCGCGAAAACGGAAAGCTGTATGGCGAGCCATATGGGGTACACGATTTCGGGCCGGCTGAAGGTGGTCATGGACGACGGCGAAGAGATGGAGTACGGACCCGGCGACTTCGGCATCGTTCCGCCCGGACACGACGCCTGGGTGGTGGGAGACGAACCCTACGTCGTCATCGACTGGCAGGGCATGGACGACTACGCCAAGCACAAGGATTGAGGGCAAAAGCAAAGGCCCCGGATTGCGTTTCCGCATTCCGGGGCCTTTCTTATGGTGGAGGCACGGGGACTCGAACCCCGAACCCCCTGCTTGCAAAGCAGGTGCGCTACCAATTGCGCCATGCCCCCATAAGAAGCAACCCGTCAATCATACCCTAGTTCCGGAACCCTGCTTACCAGCGTCCGGACCGGGAATCCGGACTATTCGACCTTGTCAGTCGAATCGCTCCAGACCGTTTTCCGGGCTTCGGATTCCTGCACCTTCTTGAAAAGCAAGGCGCCTGCGATAGCCACTGCAACAACCAGCAACTTCTTCACATGCACCCCGTTCCGGCTCGGTGTTACCCGAACCATTTCCAAAACCTGTGCAGGTTCCGTGGGCGTACCAGGACTTGAACCTGGGACCTCTTCGTTATCAGCGAAGCGCTCTAACCGCCTGAGCTATACGCCCCGATGCCTCATCGGGCCGAGACATGACTTTACAGCACATCCCGGCCCGATCTCAAATCGAGGCATTTCGCCGGTGGAATTCCGGCGAAAATCCACGGACTAGTCGTCCGTCAGGGTCACGCCGATGCCACCGACGAGGGTGGCGGAAATGTTGTACAGCACGGCCGAAAGCATCGACAGGGCAGTCAGCAGCACAACGTTCACCACAGCGATAATGACCGCAAAGGAAGCGACCTGGCCGAGGGAAGCCACCTTCTTCAGTTCGAACCCGCCGCCTTCTGAACCGGCAAGTGTTCCGAGCAGGCTGTCCACCTGGTCAAAGATGCCGGTCAGGTCCAGGACGGTCCACAGGACGATCGCCGCAACAACCGTAACGATGCCCAGGGCAACGGACAACAGGAAGGCCATCTTCAGCACGGACCAGGGGTCCACCTTGCTAACGAGGAGCCGGGCACGGCGGACCTTCGCCTTCGGAGCCGGCTTGACCAGCCCGGGAGCGCCCTGGGCGCTGCCCTGGCCCGGACGCTGGCCGGGAACGCCGGGGCGCGCGCCCTGGGGCGGCTGCGCAGGGCGCTGCCCCTGGGTTGGGCGCTGCCCGGGGACCACAGGACGCTGCGCCGGAGCGCCCGGCGTCGAGGGCCGCTGCTGGGGACGTACGGGGGCGTTCACGCGCGGAGCGGACGCCGGCTGCCTGATCCCGCCGGGAGTGTTGCTGTTCGGCTTGGGATATGAGTCGGAATTGCTCACTCGTTACCTCCGGTATTTTCTTCGTCCAGCTCAGCGTCGTCCGATGACTCTTCGGACTCCGCGGCCGGTGCTGAATCTTCCTCTGCGGACCCGTCATGTGATCCTGCACCTTCAGCCAACGTTACGTCATCCCCGGCCGCAGCCGGGCTTTCGGACGGGTTTTCCGGGTCGGCGGCCTCAGCCTCCTCGCCTTCCAGACCGCGTTCGCTGTTGCGCGCAACCTCGATGATGCGGTCGTTCTTGTCCGGCTTGGCGAAGATGACGCCCATGGTGTCGCGGCCCTTGGCAGGCACGCCGGCCACCGAGGACCGGACCACCTTGCCGCCTTCCATGACCACCAGGACCTCGTCCTCTTCCTGGACAATCAGGGCGCCCACGAGGTGGCCCCGTTCTTCCTGGTACTTGCCGACCTTGATTCCGAGGCCGCCGCGGCCCTGGAGGCGGTATTCCTCCACCGCAGTGCGCTTGGCGTAGCCGCCTTCGGTGACGATGAAAACGAACGAGCCGTCCTTGACGACGTCTGCCGCCAGCAGTTCATCATCGTCGCGGAACTTCATGCCGGTCACGCCGGAGGTCGCACGGCCCATGGGGCGCAGTGCATCGTCCGTAGCCGTGAAGCGGATGGACTGTCCCATCCGGGAAACCAGCATGAGGTCATCGGTTTCCGAGACAAGCTGTGCCGAGACGAGTTCGTCGCCGTCGCGCAGGTTGATCGCGATGACACCCGCGGAGCGGTTGGTGTCGTAGTCCTCCAAGCGGGTCTTCTTGACAAGGCCGCGCTTGGTGGCGAGCACCAGGTACGGGGCGTGCTGGTAGTCGCGGAGGTCCAGCACCTGGGCGATGTGCTCGTCCGGCTGGAAAGCCAGCAGGTTGGCAACGTGCTGGCCCTTGGCGTCACGCCCCGCTTCCACGAGTTCGTAAGCCTTGGCACGGTACACGCGTCCCAGGTTGGTGAAGAACAGCAGCCAATGGTGCGTTGTGGTGACGAAGAAATGTTCCACGACGTCGTCCCCGCGCAGCTGGGCGCCCTTGATGCCCTTGCCGCCGCGTTGCTGTGAGCGGTAGTTGTCACTGCGCGTGCGCTTGACGTAGCCGCCGCGGGTGATGGTGACCACCATTTCCTCTTCAGGAATGAGGTCTTCCATGGACATATCACCGTCGAAGCCCATCAGGATCTTCGTGCGGCGGTCATCCCCGTGCTTGGCGACGATTTCGGCAAGTTCGGTGCTGATGATCTCCCGCTGGCGCTCTTCGGAGGCCAGGATCGAGTTGTACTCGGCGATCAGGGCTTCCAGTTCGGCATGGCGGTCCTGGATCTTCTGGCGTTCCAGGGCGGCAAGCCGGCGAAGCTGCATGTCCAGGATGGCGCGCGCCTGAAGTTCATCGATGTCCAGCAGCTGCATCAGGCCGTCGCGGGCCGCTTCGGTGGTGTTGGACGCGCGGATGAGGGCAATAACCTCGTCCAGCGCATCCAAGGCCTTGAGGAGGGCACGCAGGATGTGTGCTTCCTCTTCGGCCTTGCGCAGGCGGTACCGGGTCCGGCGTGCGATGACGTCCATCTGGTGGGTGACCCAGTGGCGGATGAAGGCGTCCAGGCTGAGGGTCCTCGGGACGCCGTCAACGATGGCCAGCATGTTTGCCGCGAAGTTGTCCTGCAGCTGGGTGTGCTTGTAGAGGTTGTTCAGCACCACCTTGGCCACGGCGTCGCGCTTGAGCACGATGACCAGGCGCTGGCCGGTGCGGCCGGAGGTCTCGTCCCGGAGGTCGGCTATGCCCGAGATCTTCCCGTCCTTGACGAGTTCGGCGATCTTGATGGCCAGGTTGTCCGGGTTGGCCTGGTAGGGCAGTTCGGTGACCACCAGGCACGTGCGTCCCTGGAGCTCTTCAACGTTGACCACGGCACGCATGGTGATGGAGCCGCGGCCGGTGCGGTACGCGTCTTCGATGCCTTTGTGGCCCAGGATCGTGGCGCCGGTCGGGAAGTCAGGGCCCTTGATGCGGAGCAAAAGTTCTTCCAGCAGCTCTTCGCGGCTGGCCGTCGGATTGGCCAGGTACCACTGCACGCCGTCGGCAACCTCGCGGAGGTTGTGCGGCGGAATGTTGGTGGCCATGCCGACGGCGATGCCCGAGGAGCCGTTGACCAACAGGTTGGGAAACCGCGCCGGCAGGATGGTGGGTTCCTGGTTCTTGCCGTCGTAGTTGTCCTGGAAGTCGACGGTTTCCTCGTCGATGTCCCGGACCATTTCCATGGCAAGCGGGGCCATCTTGGTTTCGGTGTAACGCGGTGCTGCAGCGCCGTCGTTGCCCGGCGAACCGAAGTTTCCCTGTCCCAGTGCCAGGGGGTAGCGCATGGTCCAGTCCTGGATCAGGCGCACCAGGGCGTCGTAGATGGCCGTATCGCCGTGCGGGTGGTACTGGCCCATGACCTCGCCCACCACGCGGGCACACTTGTTGAAGGAGCGGTCCGGGCGGTATCCGCCGTCGAACATGGCGTATAGAACCCGGCGGTGGACGGGCTTGAGTCCGTCACGGACGTCAGGCAGCGCACGGCCGACAATAACGGCCATGGCGTAGTCGAGGTAGGAGCGCTGCATTTCCGTCTGCAGGTCCACCTGCTCCACGCGGTCGACCAGCACGTCGCCCTCCAGGACGGGCTCGGCGGGACCGGCGGATTCGGCCGGAACCTCGGGTGTTTCGTCACTCATAGTCTATGTTTTCCGTTTCAGGTATATGTCGCATCGAGAATATTTAAGGCCGTTGGGCTCTTAGATATCCAGGAACCTGACATCCTTGGCGTTTTGCTGAATGAAGTTTCGGCGGGACTCAACATCCTCACCCATCAGCACGGTGAAGATCTGGTCAGCCGCGAGGGCGTCATCCATGGTGACCTGCAGCAGGGTCCGGTGGTCCGGGTCCATGGTGGTGTCCCACAACTCCGTGTAGTCCATCTCGCCAAGGCCCTTGTAGCGCTGGATGCCGTTGTCCTTCGGAATGCGGCGGCCTGAAGCCTGGCCGGCCACGAGCCGGGCGTCGCGTTCACGGTCGCTGTAGACGTAGTCGTGCGGTGCATTGGACCACTTGATCCGGTACAGCGGCGGCTGGGCAAGGTACACGTAACCGTTTTCAATCAGCGGGCGCATGTACCGGAACAGGAGTGTCATCAGGAGCGTGGTGATGTGCTGGCCGTCAACGTCAGCATCGGCCATGAGCACGATCTTGTGATACCGGAGTTTGCTGAGGTCGAAGTCCTCGCCGATGCCGGTACCGAAGGCCGTGATCATGGACTGGACCTCGTTGTTGCCGAGGGCCTTGTCCAGGCGTGCCCGTTCCACGTTCAGGATTTTGCCGCGAAGGGGCAGAATGGCCTGCGTTTCCGGGTTGCGTCCGCGCTTGGCGGAGCCGCCGGCGGAGTCACCCTCCACGATGTAGACCTCGCACTTGGCCGGGTCCTTGGAGGAGCAGTCGGACAGCTTGCCCGGCATGCCGAAGGACTCCAGGGGGCTCTTGCGGCGGGCATTGTCGCGGGCCTTGCGGGCGGCCATGCGGGCCTGGGCAGCTGAAATGGCCTTGCGAATCACGTCGCGTGCAGGGCCGGGATTGCGTTCCAGCCAGTCACCCAGGCCGTCGGTGACGACGCGCTGGACGAAGCCTTTGACCTCGGAGTTGCCGAGCTTGGTCTTGGTCTGGCCTTCGAACTGCGGTTCGGCCAGCTTCACGGAGATAACGGCGGTGAGCCCTTCACGAATGTCATCACCCGTGAGGTTGTCGTCCTTTTCCTTGATGATGTTCTTCTCGCGTGCATAGCGGTTGATGAGTGACGTCATCGCGGCGCGGAAGCCCTCTTCGTGGGTGCCGCCTTCATGCGTGTTGATGGTGTTGGCGTAGGTGTGGACGCTTTCGGAGTACGCGTTGGTCCACTGCATCGCCATTTCCAGCGCGATTTTCCGTTCCGTGTCCTCGGTTTCGAAGGCGATGACGTCCTCGTGGACCACGTCAACCTTCTTGCCGGAGTTCAGGTGCTTCACGTAGTCCAGCAGGCCGTCGTCGTACTGGTAGACAACCGTCCGGTATTCGGCGGCGACTTCGCCCTCGGTAGGTACGGCGTCGAGATCGAGGTCTCCGTCTTCGGAGTTTTCGAGTGTGGCGTTGCGTTCGTCCGTCAGGGTGATGCGCAGGCCCTTGTTCAGGAACGCCATCTGCTGGAACCGGGCGCGGAGCGTCTCGAAATCGAATTCCGTGCTTTCGAAGATGCTGGCATCCGGGTAGAAGGTCTGCGTCGTACCGGTCTGGTCCGTCTCTTCACCCTGGTCCAGGCCGCCCTGGGGCTTGCCGCCGTCGGCGAAGGACATCCGCCAGACATGGCCCTGGCGCCGAACTTCGGTGTCCACCCGGCTGGAGAGGGCGTTAACCACCGAAATGCCCACGCCGTGCAGGCCGCCGGACACGGCGTAGCCGCCGCCGCCGAACTTTCCACCGGCGTGCAGGATGGTCATAACAACTTCAACCGTGGGCTTGTGCTCCGTGGGGTGCATGTCCACGGGGATGCCTCGGCCGTCGTCAATCACCTTGACGCCGCCGTCGGCCTGGAGAACAATCTCGATGTGGGTGCAGTACCCGGCCAGGGCTTCATCTACGGAGTTGTCCACCACTTCGTACACCAGGTGGTGGAGGCCGCGGGGTCCCGTGGAACCGATGTACATGCCGGGCCGTTTGCGGACAGCCTCAAGCCCTTCAAGGACGGTGATGTCGCTGGCACCGTATCCCTTGCGTTCGGCTGCCTCCGCCGGCGCATCAGTTGCACGGGCATCCTCAGCTGCATGTTCCACTGCCGGGATATCTGCATTGTCGTTAGCCACAGGCGCTTTCGACTCCTCTGTATTCGTATGGCCGGCCGTCACCGTCTCCGATAGAAGAGGTTCCCGCCAACAGGCACGTCACTGATAACGCCGATTACTTCGGTGACTGGCGGAACCGTGCCCCGGCCGCAGGAAAATGCGCCGGAAAACGGACTCAGTCAACGTTTCACCGGCGCCCAGTTATCTACCCCGATTCTACCGTGTGGGCGGGCGGAATCCCGCATTCCAAGGCGGCAAACGCGGAGGAAAGTGGCGCTGGCAGGCCATTGGCTCCGCCTGCAAGGCTCCAGGGGTCCGGCCTCTGGGTTCCTATACGGCCCAGGGCAGTTTGAGCGCCCTACACGCCGTTTCACCATTTTTCAAGAGTCGGGATCGCAGCGGCGGTCGTGCCTTCCGCTATCCGTACGTGTCGCGGGGGCCGCGGCCGTTGACTGTCCGTCCGCCCTTCCGCCAGCTGGGCGCCGCCGGTCCCAGGACCTGGATTTTGGTGACAACGCCCTCACCCAGTTCCGTGCGGAATTTCTCCAGGAGGCTGAAGCTGAGGAGACGGAGCTGGGTGGCCCACGCCGTGGAATCGCACCGCACGTGGAGCGTGGTGTCGGTGAAGCTTTCCGGGGTGCAGTGCGCCGAGATCTCCGGACCCACCAGGGTGCCCCATTCGGCCATGACCGATCCGACCGCAACCGGGGAGGTCCAGCCGCGTTCTGCCACCAACCGTCCCACCACCTTGCCCAGGCCGAGCGGATCGCGGCCGGTGCCGTGGAACTGGGTGAAGCCGCGGGTTCCCGCGCTGCGCCCCGGCTTTTTGGCTCCGTTTGCGGGCAACGGGTGCTTGCGGCGGATTTCACCCCGGGCAGCCGCCGCTTCGCGCATCCGGTTGAGGGCGGCCTGGGGAGCATCGATGTCGTCGGGATCGCGGCCGGGCTGCAGACCTCCGGTGTCCTTATTCATGGGGATTCCGACTCATCGATTCCTCCCGGGATGACCTTCACCCGCCGCCCGGTCAGTTCCTCCGGAATATCGGCGTCGACGGCGGCAGTCACCAGCACCTGTTCGGCGCCGGATACTATTGCCGCCAGTTTACGCCGCCGCTGGACGTCAAGTTCGGCAAACACATCGTCGAGAATGAGGATCGGCGCGGACCCGCCGGTGCGGGCATCGTCCAGCATCACGTAGTAGGACGCCAGCCGCAGGGAAAGGCACATGGACCACGTTTCACCGTGCGATGCGTACCCTTTTGCCGGTGCCTCACCGAGGATGAGTTCCACATCGTCACGGTGCGGCCCCACGAGCGAAATGCCCCGCTCCAGTTCCTTGCGGCGGGACGCCGCAAACGCCTGCACGTAGCGTTCGGTCAGCTCGTCGACGGAGAGTACCCGCAGGTCCTCAACGCGCCCGACGGCGGACGGTTCGGCAGCGTGGGCCGCACCGGCGCCGTCGTCGTCCAGCAGGTCCTGGAGCGTGGACCGGTAAATGGCGTCCGCCTCTTTGGAACCGTCGGTCAACTGCGCATAAGCCTTGTTCAGGTGGGGCCTGAGCCGTTCCACCAGTTCCAGCCGGGCGTGCAGCAGTTCCGCGCCGGCCCGTGCCATGTGCTGGTCCCACACATCCAAGGTTGCCTCGTGGCCGGCGGTAAATTTGCCGGCACGGCCTGATTTCAGAAGGGCGTTGCGTTGTTTGAGGACGCGGTCGTAGTCGCTTCGCGTGGCGGAATGGCGGGGCATGAGGCTGACCAGCAGCTCGTCGAGGAAACGCCGGCGGTTGGAAGGATCGCCCTTGACCAAAGCCAGGTCTTCGGGGGCAAACAGAACGGTCTGGCAGATGCCGAGGATGTCACGGGCACGCACAGGGTTGCTGCGGTTGATACGCCCGCGGTTGGCGCGGCTCGCGTTGATCTCCAGTTCCAGCACGGTGGACTGCTCACCCCGGACCAGCTTGGCCCGGATCAGGGCGCGTTCTGTTCCGAAGCGCAACAGCGGAGCGTCCGAACTGACCCGGTGCGAGCTCAGGGTGGCCATGTAACCGATGGCCTCCATGAGGTTGGTTTTGCCGATGCCGTTGTACCCCACGAGCACCGTCACCCCGGGCTCGAGGGTGAGGTCCACCTGGGCATAACTGCGAAAATCGGTCAGCGAAAGCTTTTCTAAGTACACGCTGTCTTCAGGATTCCCGGACTGCTAGGACTGCCGCTACTTGGCCGGACGGGTGGCATGCCCGCCGAACTGATGCCGCAGTGCGGACACCATCTTCATGGCCGGCGAGTTGTCCTCGCGGGAGGAGAAGCGTGCAAACAGGGCTGCTGTGATGGCCGGCGCGGGAACCGCGTTCGCGATTGCCTCTTCGACGGTCCAGCGGCCTTCTCCGGAATCTTCGACGTAGTCGTCGATCGAGGCCAGGCCCGGATCCTCGTCAAGTGCCTTGACCATGAGGTCCAGCAGCCAGGAGCGAACAACCGTGCCCTTCTGCCAGGCCCGGAATGTTCCCGGCAGGTCGGTGACGATGTCCTTGGCGGCCAGGAGTTCATACCCTTCGGCATAGGCCTGCATGAGCCCGTACTCGATGCCGTTGTGCACCATCTTGGCGTAGTGGCCAGCACCGATTCCGCCGACGTGGACAAAGCTGTCCGCCCGGTCGCCTTCAGGACGGAGTGCATCAAAAGCGGGCATGGCCCGTTCGATGTCGGCGGCATCGCCGCCGGCCATGAGCCCGTAGCCGTTCTCCAGGCCCCACACGCCGCCGGATACACCGCAGTCGGCGAAACGGATGCCCTGCTCAGCCAGCGCGGCCCCGTGTTTCTGGTCCTCGGTGAAGCGGGAGTTGCCGCCGTCGATCACCAGGTCACCGGCGTCGAGCTTGGAACCGAGCTCGGTGATCACGGCATCGGTGATTTCACCCGCTGGGACCATGACCCAGATGACGCGCGGCGCGGGAACGGCCGCGATGAGCTCGTCAACTGTCGCGACGTCGGTGACGTCAGGGTTGCGGTCGAAGCCGGTGACGTCAATGCCGCCCTTGCGAAGCCTTTCGCGCATGTTGAAACCCATTTTGCCAAGGCCGATCAGTCCGATATGCACGGTAGGAACTCTTTTCTGCGCTGGTGTTGTGGTGGGGCTGCGGTGATGTACCCAACTGGGTCGCAGTAAGTGCCGTTTTGGGGGCCTAAAACGACATCAGCTGCTACCTAGTTGGGCAGGCGCACCGGCATGACCAGGTACCGGTAGTCGTCCTGGTCTTCGCCGTCGGCGTCGGCCTGTGCCGTGATCATGGCCGGCTTGGGTGCCGTGGTGAAGGAGAACCTGACGAACTTGGTTTCGATCACGCTGAGGCCCTCGATGAGGTAGTGCGGGTTGAAGGCAACCGTGATTTCTTCGCCGGTCAGCTGTGCTTCAAGTTCCTCCGACGCCTGGGCGTCCTCGCCTGTGCCGGCGTCGAGGTGGAGCTGTCCTTCGGTGAAGGCAAGCCGGACCGGGGTGTTGCGTTCGGCAACCAGGGACACGCGCCGGACAGCTTCGACCAGTTCCTGGGTCTGCACCGTGGCGTGGATGGGCGTGGCATCCGGGAACAGCGACCGGATCTTGGGGTAGTCACCGTCCACCAGGAGTGACGTGGTGGTGCGGCCGCCGCTTTCGAAGCCGATCAGCCGGCTGTCGTCGTCAGCCAGTGCGAGGTTGATGTCTCCGCTGTTGCCGAGGGTTTTTGCAACTTCGTTGAGGGTTTTTGCTTTGACCAAGGCACTGGTTGAGATGCCGGGAGTGACGGGCTTCCAAGGTACTTCGCGCATGGCCAGGCGGTAGCGGTCCGTGGCCAGCAGGGTGATGAGGTCGTCCTCGATCTCCATCCGGACACCGGTGAGGATCGGCAGGGTGTCGTCCTTGCTGGCGGCGATTATCACCTGGGAAACGGCCTGGGCGAAGGAATCGCCCGGCACCGTTCCGCTGATGGTGGGCAGCGCAGGCAGCGGAGGGTATTCGGCCTCGGGCATGGTGGCGAGGTGGAAGCTGCTGCGGCGGCAGGTGAGCGTGACTTTGTTGCCGTCGGTTTCGACCTCAACGGGGGCAGACGGCAGGCTGCGGCAGATGTCTGCAAGGAGTCGGCCGGAAACCAGGATGGTGCCTTCAACGCTGATATCAGCCGGGATTTCGAGGCGGGCCGAGGTTTCGTAGTCAAAACTCGAGAGGCTCACGGTGCCGGACTCGGCCTTGAGGAGGAGCCCGGAAAGCACCGGAACCGGCGGCCGCGGAGACAACGACCGGGCGGTCCATGTGACGGCTTCTGCCAGGACGTCCCGTTCGACTCTGAACTTCACGGAAGGGTGCCGCCTTTCATTGCTGCTGCCATTTTTTCAACGGGAACTCCCTCAGGGAGTCCAAAAAACCTTGCCCCCGGACACCGGAACCTGCATGGTCCGCGCTTGCTGAACCACAAACAGACCCAAGGATGGGAGCGCTGCTGACAGCTTAGCCGGAACATTGAGGATTTCCCCATCCCTGGCAGGGACGCTGGTTCTTCCGGGCCGAGGTCACGAGGCTGTGCGGGGCGGGGAACGAGATTGTTGTTTGAGGGAATTTCAATTTTTTGGGATTAGTAGTGTTAATAACTGCTGTGGAAACTGTGGATAACCCTGTTTGACGGCACGATTCCGCGGTTAAGCCCTGTTCATCCGTTGTGGGCGAAGCAGGTTTTAAACAGGGTGTGGATGGGGACAACTTTTTTGGCCGTTTCGCTGATCCACAGATGCCTTAAGGGTTTTAAGCCCATTAACCGCGGTTGTCCCCTTAACTATCCACAGGCTTATCCACATGCCCCTGTTAATAAGGTAAGGATGCGGGCCTGAAGCCAGGCTCAGGAATCCCGCTGCTGCTGCTTGATGCGGTTGGTCAGCTCCGTAACCTGGTTGTAGATCACACGTCGCTCGGCCATCAGTTCGCGGATCTTGCGGTCTGCGTGGATCACGGTGGTGTGATCGCGGCCGCCGAGCTCCTGCCCGATCTTGGGAAGCGACATGTCCGTCAGCTCCCGGCACAGGTACATGGCGATCTGGCGTGCGGTCACCAGCGTGCGGGTCCGCGACTTGCTGCAGAGCTCTTCCATGCTGAGCTTGAAGTAGTCGGCCGTCTGGGTCAGGATCTGCGCCGAAGTGATCTCCTGGGCGCCGTCGTCCGTGATGAGGTCCTTGAGCACCATTTCCGCGAGGGCGACATCCACCGGCTGACGGTTCAGGCTGGCGAAGGCGGTGACGCGGATCAGGGCACCCTCGAGCTCGCGGATGTTGCTGGAAATCTTGGACGCGATGTATTCGAGGGCGTCATCCGGTGCCGAGAGGCCTTCGCTGAGGGCCTTCTTGCGGAGGATCGCGATGCGGGTTTCCAGTTCCGGCGGCTGAATGTCGGTGAGCAGGCCCCACTCGAAGCGGGACTTCATCCTGTCCTCGAACCCTGCGAGCAGCTTGGGCGGCTGGTCGGACGTGATGACAACCTGTTTGTTGTTGTTGTGGAGCGCGTTGAATGTGTGGAAGAACTCCTCCAGCGTGCGGTCCTTGCCGGCCAGGAACTGGATGTCATCGATCAGCAGGACATCCACGTTGCGGTACGTGGTCTTGAAGCTGGTGCCCTCGTCGTCCCGGATGGAGTTGATGAAGTCGTTGGTGAACTCTTCGGAGTTCACGTAGCGGACCCGGATGCCGCTGTAGAGGCGGCGGGCATAGTGCCCGATCGCGTGCAGCAGGTGGGTCTTGCCCAGGCCGGAATCACCGTAGATGAACAGCGGGTTGTAGGCCTTGGCCGGTGCCTCGGCGACGGCGACGGCGGCTGCATGCGCGAACCGGTTCGAGGAACCGATCACGAACGTGTCGAACACGTACTTCGGGTTGAGCCGGCCGAATTCGTGGGAAGTGCTCGGCAACATGGGCTGCGGCTTGAGTTCCACGGTGGGATCGGTCGCGAGGGAAAGTTCGACGGCGGGTTCCGGCTCCGTGTGGAGGGGCACCAGATCGGTGTCGACGTCGATGGCGCAGCGGATGTCGTCGGAGAAGACGTTGTGGAGGGCGTCGTCGAGGGCTTCCTTGACCTGGGTCTGCAGGACTTCGCGGGTGAGCTCGTTGGGCACCGCCACCAGGAGGGTGGACCCGATCAGTCCCTGCGCCTGGGCGAGGATTACGAAGCCGCGCTGCCGGGGTGAAACCCGGTGGTCCTGCTCCAGAAGGCTCACAACCCGCCGCCAGGAACTTCCGACAGTATTCGCGTGGTTGGCTTCGTCTACTGTCATCAATCAGTTCCTCAAACTTGCTTGCCTGCATTACCTGCAGCCACAAGTCCTGAACCAGGGGTGGTTCCGGCTTATATCCACAGGGTTATGCACAGAGCGTGGATAATCGGCTACTGAGCCACTCTAGGGGATCAAAAGCCTAGAAGATAGCTGGGTAGAGCCTTGTGGATAATTACACTGGTGTGGTTCGAAAACGCACCCTGTGAGCCACTTCATCCACAGGCTGTGGGCAGAGGTTAACCACAGCGGGTGCAGGGCAGTGAACCCTGGCCCGGTTTGACTAGGGCAGGCTTTTTGGCCTAACGTTGTGAAGTCCTTTGTGTCCGCTTTTCGACCTCATTTGAATCTCTCTGACGTTCTGCGTCCTACGAGCCGAGGGCAGCGTGTGCACATACAAAACTTAGCGTCGGCCAGTTCTTCCCCTTTTTGATCGGGTGGGCGCACCTTTGATCCACTGGAGTAACTAACGTGAGCAAGCGGACTTTTCAGCCGAATAACCGCCGTCGAGCCAAGAAGCACGGCTTCCGCCTTCGTATGCGTACCCGTGCCGGCCGTGCCATCCTGGCAGCCCGTCGTGGCAAGGGCCGCACCGAACTGTCGGCCTAAATACACTGACTCGTCGGTCTATATCCCTTTGCGAGTTTAACGGTGCTAGCCACCAGGAACCGTCTTAGGACATCAACCGATTTTTCAACAACTGTACGTTCCGGCGTCCGCAATGGACGCCGGAACGTAGTGTTATATACGGTAGCTATTGCTGCTGACGAACCAAGCCGGATCGGATTCATCGTTTCCAAGAGTGTTGGGAACGCTGTTGTCAGGAACCTCGTTAAGAGGAGACTGAGGGAAGCCGGCGCTTTGTCGTTGCAGGATTACGGTACCGGGTTCGCCATTGTGGTCCGGGCACTGCCTGCGGCCGCGGCTGCCAGCTGGGACCAACTGCTGGCAGATTACAACGCCGCTCTGGAAACGACCATGAAACGGCTGGGCGGCCGCCTTCCTCGGGCCGCGTCAGCGGTTTCACGGGAAACAACACAGGAAGGGACACCGCGTGCGTAATGCCATTGCCGCCGTCGTCCGTTTCCTCAAACCAGCAGCGCTCCTTATGGGCAAGACGCTCTGGAATCTGCCCCGCAACTTTCTTATCCTGCTGCTGATGGCCTACCGCAAGGTGATTTCTCCCTTGTACGGCCAGGTCTGCCGCTTCTTTCCTTCGTGCTCGGCGTACGCCCTCGAAGCAATCACGGTGCACGGCGCCGTGAAGGGAAGTTGGCTTGCGGCCCGGCGCCTGGCGCGCTGCCATCCCTGGAACGCCGGCGGTGTGGACCATGTCCCCGCTGGCCACCGTGAATGGCCGGAAGGCCACACCCCCACAATTGTTGTGCTGAACAACCCGGATATATACCTGGCTGCTCAGACTGATGGAGAAGGCCGCTCTGCGGCCTGACGAATAGGGATATCGTATGGACTTCTTTGGAACAATAATGGCCCCGTTCAAGTGGCTGGTTTCCATCATCATGATCGGATTCCACGATGGCCTGAGCGCCATCGGCCTTCCGGCTGCCAACGGCTGGACGTGGACGCTGTCCATCATCGGGCTGGTGCTGGTGATCCGCGCTGCCCTTATCCCCGTTTTCGTCAAGCAAATCAAGGCCCAGCGCGGCATGCAGTTGCTGCAGCCTGACTTGAAGAAGATGCAGGAAAAATACAAGGGCAAGACCGACCAGCTCTCCCGCCAGGCCATGGCGCAGGAGCAGATGGCGCTGTACAAGAAGCACGGTACCAACCCGTTCTCAGCCTGCCTGCCCATGCTCATCCAGATGCCGTTCTTCTTCGCACTGTTCCAGGTGCTTTCGGGCATAACGGCTGCCAAGGACCAGGGCCAGGGCATCGGCGCCATGAGCCATGACCAGGTGGTCCAGTTCGACGCGTCGAGCATCTTCGGTGCTCCGCTGTCGTCTGCGCTTCTTCACGGTGGTGCCACCAACGTTGCCGTTGTCGTACTGAGCATCGTGATGATCCTCGCCATGACGGCCTCGCAGTTCATCACACAGAAGCAGATCATGGCCAAGAACATGTCCGAAGAGGCCATGGCCAGCCCGTTCATGCGCCAGCAGAAAATGATGCTCTACATCCTGCCGATCGTCTTTGGCGTGGGTGGCATCAACTTCCCCATCGGTGTCCTCATCTACTGGACCACCACCAACCTCTGGACCATGGCCCAGCAGTTCTTCGTCATCCGCCGCATGCCGACGCCGGGATCCCCCGCCGCCAAGGCCCTCGCCGAGCGCCGTGCCGCCAAAGGCCTTCCGGCCCTGCCCATCCTGGGAGGCAAGAAGGCCGACGTTGAGGCTGAGGCTGCCGCCGCTGCCGCGGTTGCCGAGGCCAAAGGCCAGCGCATCCAGCCACAACGTAAGAACAGGAAGAAGAAGTAATGTCTGTCGATAGCACCGAAAACGCCGTTACCGCTGAGGCCACTGAAGACCAGGACGACGCCCGGGACGAGAGCCAGGATTCGGGCAAGGGTTCTTCCGCGAGCCGGCTGGAAGAGGAAGGCGACGTCGCAGCCGACTATCTCGAAGAGCTGCTGGACATCGCCGACATTGACGGCGACATCGACATCGAGGTCCGGAACGGACGGACCTACATTTCCATCGTGGCCGAGGAAGAGTCATCAGGGTTGGACAGCCTCGTCGGCCGTGACGGTGAAGTGCTGGAAGCCCTGCAGGAGCTGACCCGCCTTTCCGTACTCTCAGCCACCGAAAACCGGTCCCGGCTGGTGCTGGACATCAACGGATACCGGCAGGAGCGTGCCGGCCACCTGCAGAAGATTGCAGAGGACGCCGTAGCCTCCGTCAAGGAATCCGGAAACGCTGTGGCGCTGGAGCCGATGAGCGCTTACGAGCGGAAGATCGTTCACGACGCTGTGGCCGATCTTGGTTTCGTCAGCGAATCCGAAGGCGAAGGTGCCGGGAGGCACATCGTTGTCTCCGCAGACTGAAGACGCCGGGACGCTGACAATGGTTGACATCACTGCCGCGGAGCTGAAGGCAGCCGAGGCGATCTTTGGTGATCGCCTCGACCTGGCCAAACGCTATGTGGAGCACCTGGCCACATCCGGGACCGAGCGGGGACTGATCGGCCCCCGCGAGGTTCCCCGGCTCTGGAGCCGGCACGTACTGAACTGTGCAGTCATTGAGCGGGAAATCGCAGCCGGCAGCCACGTCGCGGACGTTGGAAGCGGTGCCGGGCTGCCGGGCTTGTGCCTGGCAATTGCCCGTCCTGACCTGGAACTGACGCTGATCGAACCGCTGGAACGCCGGGTGATCTGGCTACAGGAAGTCGTGGACGATCTTGGGCTGACCAACGTCACCGTGATGCGCACCCGGGCCGAACTGGCTGTGGGCATGGTGAACGCCGACGTCGTCACGGCCCGGGCAGTGTCCGCGTTGTCGAACCTGGCCGGTCTGACCATCCCCCTGCTTGCGGGCAAGGGCGAGGTCGTGGCCATCAAGGGACGCAGTGCCGGCGAAGAAATCGAGAAGGCTGCCAAAGCCATCCGGAAGCTCGGTGGGGTGCAGACATCCGTCGTAGTAGTCGGTGAGGACCTCTTGGAGGAACCCACCACTGTGGTCCGAATCATCGTTAATAAGAAGCAAAAGATTGCCTAGCCGCTGGCCCGGTGCCACAGGACTTTAGGGGGAAGCGGTTAGGCTAGTGAACGGCAGAAAAAGCCGAATGAGAGTGAGTGTGTCACAGTGACCAGTAGCGAAGCCTCCACACAGCGGATACCCCCGTTTGTGTCCCTGGGGTCCGCACGGGCCATTGTTGCGCCCTCAATCGCGCAGAGTGACTCGTGGAATCATCTGAATTCGGTTGCAAACCGCTCCAAGTCGACCGCGGTTTCACGTGAAACTTCGAGCTCGGTCAGCGGGAACATCATGGACTCCATCGATGATTCGAGCCCCATCGCCCGCGACCTTGCGCACGAGAACAAACGCCGTGAACGCCTGGTCGGCCGGCAGCTTCCCAAGCCTGAGAAAACCCGCGTCTTCACGGTTTCCAACCAGAAGGGCGGCGTTGGCAAGACCACCACCACGGTGAACATTGCCGCTGCCCTCGCGGCTGCAGGACTGAACGTCCTGGTCATTGACATTGATCCCCAGGGCAACGCCTCCACTGCCCTCGGGATAGAGCACCATGCGGATGTGGACAGCATCTACGACGTCCTGATCAACGATTTGCCCCTCAAGGATGTTGTGGCTCCGTGCCCGGACATAGCCAACCTGATTTGTGCCCCCGCCACTATCCACCTGGCCGGTGCGGAAATCGAGCTGGTCTCCCTCGTTGCCAGGGAGCAGCGGCTCCGGCGAGCGATTGACGTCTACGCCAAGGAACGCGAGAAGGCCGGCGAGGCGCGTCTTGATTACATCTTCATCGACTGCCCGCCAAGCCTGGGCCTTCTCACCGTCAATGCCTTCTGCGCCGCCGGAGAGGTCCTGATCCCCATCCAGTGCGAGTACTACGCCCTGGAAGGCCTCAGCCAGCTCCTCAAGAACATTGAAATGATCCAGAAGCACCTCAACGCCGACCTGGTTGTTTCGACGATTCTCCTCACCATGTACGACGGCCGCACGAACCTTGCTGCACAGGTGGCTGCCGAAGTACGTCAGCACTTCCCTGACCAGGTCCTTGGCGCAGTGGTTCCGCGGTCCGTCAGGATCTCGGAGGCACCCAGTTACCAGCAGACTGTGATGACCTACGATCCGTCCTCCAGCGGTGCACTCTCCTACTTGGAAGCCGCAGCGGAAATCGCTGAACGTTAGAATTTTCAACAATTGCACTAGCCAGAGCCGGGTCTGCCGGGCTCTTCCATTGGAGGGATTTAACCATGAGCGATAAGCGACGCGGCCTCGGTCGTGGTCTTGGCGCACTCATTCCAAGTTCCGCTCCGGCTAACGCTTCGGGTAACGGCGCAGCGCCTTCACGCCCTGTTGACCTGTTTTTCCCGGAAGCCAGGAAGAAGCCGACGACGGCTGCCAGCGTTCTCATTGAAGAGGACGCAGCTGCTGCGGCGCCAGAAAAGCCACGCTCCGGGAATGCTGCGGCTGAAAAGACTTCCGGAAACAAGGCGGCTTCAGCGAAGGCTGCGGATGCTTCTGGTTCGGCTGCAACCAAGAGCCCGGCCAATGGTGCGGCGTCTCCTGACACGAAATCTCCTGCCCGGAAAACTGTTGCCAGCTCCGGTGCCGCAAAGCAGCCCGAAGCTGATGCAGCTGCACAAAGTGAGACCGCTTCAGGCCCGGCTACAGCCACCGACGACGGACCGGAGCTGGTGGAGGTTCCCGGCGTCCGGTTTGCTGAGATCCCGGTCGGTGACATTCATCCGAATCGGAAGCAGCCGCGTTCCGTCTTCGACGAGGACGACATGGCGGAGCTTATTCACTCCGTGCGCGAAATAGGCGTTCTCCAGCCAATTGTGGTCCGCACCTCAACCGAAAAGGGTGGCGAACCGTATGAGCTCGTCATGGGTGAACGCCGCTGGCGTGCAGTACAGGCCGCAGGGCTCGAAACCATCCCGGCAATCGTCAGGGACACCACGGATGATGACCTGCTTCGGGACGCACTCCTCGAAAACCTTCACCGCAGCCAGCTGAACCCCCTCGAAGAAGCCGCTGCCTACCAGCAGCTGCTCGAGGACTTCGGCACGACCCACGAGCAGCTTGCCGACCGCATTGGCCGTTCGCGTCCCCAGGTCTCGAATACGCTCCGTCTCCTCAAGCTGCCGCCACTGGTCCAGCGCCGGGTCGCAGCCAGTGTTCTGTCCGCGGGCCATGCACGGGCCCTGCTTGCCCTTCCTGATGCGGCAGCGATGGAGCGCCTCGCCCAGAAGATCGTCGCAGAGGGAATGTCGGTTCGCGCCACCGAGGAGGCTGTCACTCTGTACCAGAGCCCGGCGGCACCCACTAAGAACAACGTCCCCCGCCCGGGCGCACGCCACGAACGCTTGGATTACCTCGCATCGTCACTTTCGGATCGGCTGGACACCAACGTCAAGATCTCCCTTGGAGCCAGGAAAGGGCGCGTGAGCATCGAGTTCGCCAGCGTGGAAGACCTCAACCGGATCATGGAAGTACTGTCACCTGGTTCCGAGAACTAAGACCTCAGCAGTGAAGTAGGGCCTGTTTCACGTGAAACAGGCCCTTTTCGTTTGTCCTTTTGATTCGGCGTAGCTACTCTAGTCGGCCAGGGCAGTTGTGCAGTTGTGCACTACTGCTGTCCTTGCTGTACATGCAGTTGGACATGATTCTGCTTGTCCGGTCGCCACCTCGTTGGCGCTACTAGTTTGGCGAGACCATGCGGCGATGCTCCGAGGTGGGCTGGAATGCCCTGCTTTCCAACTCGAATTCCTTGGCACGGGTGGTTCGGAGGGGCTCTGAGGGGCTGCTGGAGTATCCCCTGAGGCCTTCTGGAGCCTTGTGAGTCCCGGCCTGCTGTTCGCTGATCCGGGGACGCCCCTAGCGGCGGATGGCGCACCCAGAGCGCCGCACAGGCCCCACCGCTACGGAATCACCGATGTTGGGCGGATTTTCAGCTGTAAATTGCGGGGAACCGCTCATCTCCACGTCTCGGCAGGTTTCGGACCAAAAGGATGTGGTCAGGCCCAAACATCACTGCGCCATCGCTGCACGCCTATATGGGAGTCGCGCTCCGGAAGCTAACGCTGGAAGGCCCGATAAAGTTGCGGAGGCGGATTGTTATGCAGTGAGGTTCGGGCGACGGCTTGCGATTGGTCGCCAAGAGTCAGCATCGGCGCCGGCCAACACGGTGAACTAACCTGGTTTCACCAATATGAACTTCCATCGTGGCGTGAAGGTTCGGTGGAACAGACGCGCGATGGTTCTATCGGGGTGGTCACGACAGGGAGTCTGCCTCTGGGCTCTCCCCGTTCAGCCGGATGTGGCCCCCCGGCTTCTTGGTTGCACAGTTTGAATTGCCCTCATGTTTCACGTGAAACATGGTGGCCCACGGCGGTTCAGTGGCGGTTGCACTGGGCACGACGAGGATGATGGCAGACTGGCGCATCGGCGCATCGGCGCATCGGCGCATCGGCGCATTCGGGGATTCGGGAGGCTGTGGAGGCGCCAGTACTGGGTGTGTCCATGCCGCGCTGTCTTTGAAAGGTGCGCGAATGGACAGCGCGGAGGGACTACTGCCCGCTTCGTCCGCTGGCTTCTACCGGCATATGCAGGACACATGCGGACGAATTCCGCGCCACGAAGCACAGCGGGTAGACGGGCTATCTGATCAAGACACCCAAACATGGTCTGTCTACGTCGACGGTTTGACCACGGCTAGATTTAAGACATCCGGAAGGCTGGTCCGTGTGTTCGGATGACTCTTGTCTGCGTTGTTCCCGCCTCTGCTTTGGGTACAACAGCTTGTTTTGCGGGCAGGTTGTTAGTTGTTGTCCGCGTCGAAAGGAGTACTCGCGCGGATGAAGCTGTTTGGGAGGCGGGGCAGTCATCAGGTAGGTCGTTGCTATGTATGAACCCCAGTGTGCAGCAGAGGAGCGGGTTGTGATCGCCGACTCTGATTCCGACACCATGGGCTCGTTGTCAATTCGACTCGGCCTTGGGGGGACCAGAAAGAAGGACCCAGGTCGCACGATCAAAGAGCCAGGAGAGGACCGGTGGTAACGGCGTATGGATCCGAGATGTTTCACGTGAAACGTGATCATCGCCTTTGATGGGCCGAGGCGCCCTACTCGTCATGCCGGGGACGCGTTAGAGGCTGCTTGATCTGTGGTTGACGGCAGTGACGCCGCGGCACTGAATCCCGGGCCACGGCTCCTTTTGTCTTCAACTATGTCTCCCCTGCTGCTAAGGTCCGTCGTGAGCGGAGGTGCCGGTGTTCTGAAGCCGCGACCTAGCCGGCGACGGGGTTCGACTGTGGCGCAACTCAGGATCCGTCAGCTGGAACTCGGGATGGTGATCTGAACTGGATGTTTCACGTGAAACGCGGAACATGCGGGTTGAGCCAAGTAGTCATACTTAATCTGCCGCGAATGGCGGCCTCTGCAATCCCGGTGGATAGCCATGAACGACACTGTTCCATGTACCCCCGTAGACCATGTCATCACGACGCCAGGATCCGCTGGGCCTCGCCCGGTGCTGCGGCTGCGATGTTGCCGGCAGGCCGACGGACAGATGCACTTGAATCTGCCGCAGCCTATCTCGAACCCTGTTCGTGCAGAACCGCGACCGGGCCACTGATGTATCAATCGATGTGATGCCGTGCAGGCCTCGAACGGAAGCCTCGGCCCACTCCAGCCATCCCTGCGTTGAGTGTAGCCAGTCTCCCCCGCGGGAATGTCTACTGGATGCGAACTTCGGTGGATCAACTAGCCATGGCAATCCACGCACTGGGAGCGTCATCGGGCTTCATGGCGAGTTCCCCGTTTCGTATCGAACCGCCTGGACGGTCCCCCATAGCGGCGCGGGTGATTCCGGTTTGAACCGTGACCCGGATGCCCGAGACGTGAGGTGCCTGGCTGGAGAGCCACAGAATTGAAGTATCGTGCCCTGCGGCCAGCGGCCCAACTTTGCGTACTACGTGCCGTGCCTTCGCTGGTCCGCGCGTCGCCTTGCTCGTTGACCATCGATCCGGGTGTGCTCTTCTTTGCGAACCGCCTCCGCGATCCCGCGGCATGCTAATGGGCGCCGGCGTAGCCCGAAGCATTTGGCGTCGCCACTTCACGATCGTTTTAGGACGTCACTGTTGAGCGCAGGAAGAAACGACAACAAGGAGGTCCGGTATGTGTTCTTGCGCTGGGCATTGGTGTCTCTAGTCCTGCGGCCTGGAGTCTTCTCAGTCCCCTCGGGTGGTGCCTGGCGGCATCCAAGCTTCTTGCCCAAGACCAGGCGCAGCGGACACAGCGGTGTATAACGAGGTGCATAACGTGGTGGATATCCCTGTGGATAACTTTGTGGATAGAGCCGGGATGAAGCGCTCTCGCCCAGGTTTTACGCGGCCGAACGTCAGCAGGCCCGAAAGACCGTTTTGGCGTCGTCGCGTTGCGTGTTTCACGTGAAACATCGCCCGCCGTTCTCTCCGAGGAAAAACAGCATCCAAAATCGGCAATTTCGGCCAATATCGCCCGATTCAAGCGTCTTTTGCGACTATTCCTGAAGACTAATCAGTACACTTCACAACCGTCGCATTAAGTGACTCGCGCCACAGGCGAGGGCGGCCCGATGCACGTATCGGTTATGTCGAGAGTCACAATGAGAACTTCGCTGCCGGAGCTGTGGATAAACATGTGGATATCGTCTGTGGAGAAACGAAGCAGGACTGGGGAAAAGTTGGCCCCACGACTGCTCCGCGGTGGATCGGATGATAGCCCGCTGTGCGCCCGACAGGCGCATCACGGTGACGATGTTCGTATGATCGCCATGGGGTCGCCGCAGAACCGGAAGCCTGCCTCTCCCCAAATCGTCACTGCGAGTGGCTGATGGTTGGCATCGAATGGTCTGATGAACGCGTTGTGCCAGGCATTGATGGCCGAAAAGATGCACATCTCGCTAGCCTTCACCCGACCCGCACCCGCACCCCGCACGACGACGATAGGGATCGGGCTATGGCACCTGGCGAGCATTTAGTCGGAACGGGGTTTGCCCGCGGCCAGAGGTGCACGGGATCCGTGAGGTGTTCCTTCTCACCTGCTTGGCCAAAGTGCATATGCGGCGAAGACATCCGACTGAGACATCGAAGACTCGTGCGCTGAGTACAGCGCTCAAGCTCCATCTCGGATCAGGCGCCTAAGGCCGGTTTCAGCCGAGCAGCTGAGAGGTCCGCTCTCTGGGGCGTTCTTCGGTCCGTTGCTCGGATTTGCCTGGCAGTCGTGCCGGCCCCGCATCGACGTTCAGCGTTGTTGCTGCTAGTCCACGGGGACGCCGTACGCTGTCCGAATGAATCTGCCTGGCCAGGATTGGTGATGGAACACTTCACGTGTGCTCGTGACGCTGCAACAGACGAGTTCGCGTGCAGTCGGTATGCCAGTGGACGTACCCGGCCAGGGTGGGGCGGGCAGAAGCGCCGGCGTATGGCACTGGATCGGGATCCGTTTCCAGTGCCGCAGCAGCGGGCCGGCTGGATCGGGACGGCCGGTTCGGAAGTGCAAGCAGCTCAGTGCGGCGGGTTCAGGGCGGCCGTGGAGCGCGGTGAACGTCCATCGCCTCGGCATCACTGAGGTTCGTTGCAGGCTGAGCCATGGGCTGTTGGAGTCAAAGCGCCGACGTGTCGGCGTGCTCCTGGACGGCAGATGTCTCTAGCGACGCTCAAGGCCGGGCGTGCAGTGCCGGCAACAACGTGAGCGTATGGCTGAGTCTCATGAGAGGCCGTGTGAGAGCCGCTCCTTTACCGGGCCGGGGCCACGTTCTCGACGATGGACAGGCCAGGTTTTCCGCAGCAGCAACCGATGTTCCCTGCACCTGATGGTTCACGCACTTGATGGTTCGAAAGACGACTTCGTTGGGCGTTGGATTGTGCAGGCGCTACTTGTGGCCCTGCGTATGCTCAATTGTTTTGCGCTCATTGCTGGTGTCGGTGTCTAAGCGGAGACGACCGGAGACCAACATATAGTCAGGACTGTGAGCTCTGGCTGCTCACCTTTGCGTGCTGCTGGAGCGTAGCCGCAAGAAGGTATTGGGCCGCGCTGTGTCCGTCTTGGTTTTCGCTTCCGTCGACCTCCGACGGCCTCCCAGACGATGCAGTGAAATCCAGATCGGTTTCTAAGCGCAGACGGAAACCGTGTTTCACGTGAAACACTAGTGGGCTTTCTGTGTCCATTCGACCTCCAGGCCCACCTCATGCGCTTGGCATTGGTGCCGGGTGCGCTGCGCACATTGCCTTTCTCGCGCAGCATCAAGAATGATTGAAGAAGCCCGTGAGCCCGATTGACCCCATCCTTCCTGCGTTCGTTCGGCAGTCCTCCGCTCGCACTGTCGAGATGCCCCGAGGAGGACGCAGCGATGGTTCGAGCGGTACACACACAATTGTCGTCCGGTTTCACGTGAAACATATTCGGGCCTGCCGAGTCGTTGACTCACGTCCGGAATGACTCTTCAGCAGAACGAGGAGCAGTTAGCGATATACACCTGGCAACTGCAATATATGGGCTCCAGGACCAAATGGGCTATGGACTATTGCTAGAGCCCGCAGAAATAGCAATCTGCGGAGTGCTCGCGGTCGGATATGTGGCGAGTGAATCATAGTGGAGATCCAAGTGAGGTCCTGGCACTAGTTGCCACCACAGGTACTGTTTTCAGGGAGCAGCCGACCGGAGGGCTTCCGTTCAGGTCGGTTCAGTCCCCTGCCGGGATCATCCGTCTGTGCAATATCCACTTCAGCCGGATTACCGTAGTGGGCAGAGTGGCCTCTCCCGTCACCGCCAACGAATGCACAGGCGAAGTGTTTGGCTCAATTTCTCATCGAATTGCACGCAACTCTGAAACGGAGCCATAGCGGGATAGGTGGCGGTTCCTCGAAATTGAACCTCAAGGGGTAGGGATTCAGGTGTCTCCCGTGCGTCGCGGAGCCGTGGAGCTGCTCCACCCCTCCGCTGCTCCCCTTCTGCCGGGCTGACCATCCGCGTTCCCCCGTGGTGCGTTTGATCTGCGAACCTTGTTGGGCCTTGAGGTTTGCTGTGGACTCGACACGGGAAGTTCGCACTGGGGGTGTGAGCGAGCTTCGGATTCGCATGCCACCTCGGATGTTTCACGTGAAACGTACGGCCACCTCAGGTGCTGATTCTTCGTTTGGCCTAACCGGTGCCAATGGCAGATCGTCGTCGTCGGGCTGCGCCCCTCTTGCGTGAACAGTCCGCGATGCTCCGTCAACCACTGCGTGGTTCGATTTGAAGGTCTTCGCCGCCGGCCCCGGTTCCAGCTCGTGAGTGGGCGACGGCTCGGCTCGGATGATGAAGGTGAACCATGGTAATGGCAGCATGCGGCTTAGCGGAACCGTCCAACTAACTACGGACAGGGAAAGATTCTGGGTGCGGACCCGACTCATGAGGCACGAACACCAGATGAAACGATCAGGGAAGAACTCATCACCGCACAATAGCGGTTCATTGGCCACATTCACCTGGTACTTGCAGCTGACAGCAATCCCCGGCGCGTCGACGAATGGTGTCCCATACCCTCCGCCGGACGGGGTGCGTTGATCCCGGGACTCCCTGTCCTCTTGACACACGCTTAGATCTTGAAGCATTCAGATCCGATGGGAACATCGATTCCATGATCCGGGTGCAGCCAGCTGGGCCTTCGACGTGCCCGCATGCCTAGCCGTTCGGTGGGTGCGACGAGTCTACGAGAGTCGAAATCGCCACCGGCGGAAATCAAGTCTGTAGCGCTTTGGAGGCGTAGCTAAACGGACGCAATGGCGACTTCTGCGCGCCCATCCCCTGGCTGCGGCCCTGTGGATTCATGACGGGCCGAGCGGAGGCACGCTCCCCGGTCCAGGGTTGGGGATCAACGGCATGCTGTTCGCCACTTGGAGACTCGAGAGCAGAGATTCCCGCGCGTTGGGCGGGTGGGTTCCTGCCGAAGTCAGCAAGGGTTGGCCTTTAGTGGGTAGGTCACCTGGCAAGACGTGCATAGGTCGGTCGTGGCCGAGAAGGAGGGTGCCGTGGAGTCGTGGGACTCATGGCACGCGGGCGAGGAAGGGGCCATTCGGCCAGTCCTATGTTTCACGTTTCACGTGAAACATTGTCATTCAGAAACTAGTGAACGGGACTGCGCTGTCATTCCATCCCTCGCCTGTACGCACCTCTTGGGGCCACACCCGGCCGGCTTCGACCCCATCGGCCTTCACCCATTTCGGGTCACGGTGTTTCGGGTGTTTCACGTGAAACAGTTGCCGTCAGATCCGCTAGGTGCTGGCACCCCGCCCGGACCGCATGCGGACCAGTCACAGTGTCCCCACGTCAGGCAAATATCCTGGCGTGGGCCCGGAATCCTTCTGAGGAAGAGCACCATTTGAAGCAACTTACCTAAGTTGAAGTTGGGCTTTTAGGACCACTCCCCCCAGTGCTGCTGGAGCCACCTACACCTCAAACGCTGACTCCCACCCTAAACGGCGATCTGCATCTCAAGCGCATACTCCCAACCCACCGGAAAATCGCCCAGGGAACGAAAAACGGTGGCCATCACCCTGATGAGTGATGGCCACCGTTTCTGCGGGTGGAAGTCCGGCCTACCCAAAATTCCGGGGGCACGTGGTCCGCTGCGTTTGATCCGCTCCAGGCGGTCAACGTGCTACGACAGGACGTCGGCGAATTCCTTCTCGAAGAACTGCTTCGGCTTGGCGCCGATGACGGTGTTCCTTACCTCGCCACCCTGGAACAGGTAGACGGCCGGAATTGAGGTGATGCCGTACTCGGCTGCGATAGCCGGGTTGTCGTCAACATTTACCTTGACGACATTGACCTTCTCGCTGTACTCAACGGAGATCTCGTCCAGGATCGGGCCCAGCTTGCGGCAGGGACCGCACCATTCGGCCCAGAAGTCCACGATGACCGGCTTGTCGGCCGACAGAACATCCGTGCTGAAACTTGCGTCGGTTACGTCTTTTGCGTTGCTCATTAGCTTGTTGTTTCCCTTCGGATCAATAGTGCGCTGTTTAGGCGTGGAAGTCTGCGAGGTAGTGCTCGACGTCGATAGCTGCAACGCAGCCAGAGCCGGAGGCTGTGATTGCCTGGCGGTACGTGGGGTCCACAACGTCGCCGGCCGCGAATACGCCCTTGACGCTCGTCTTGGAACTGCGGCCTTCGACGGCGATGGTCCCCTCCGGAGTGAGGTCCAGAGTGTCCTTGATCAGGTCGGTGCGGGGATCGTTTCCAATGGCCACGAAGACGCCCGTCACGGCCAGTTCCGACTCGGTGCCGTCCACAAGGCTCTTCAGCTTCAGGCCGGTGACTTTGTCTCCGCCGAGGACGTCGTCAACGGCGGTGTTCCACACGAAATTAATCTTCTCGTGGGCCTGTGCGCGGTCCGCCATGATCTTGGAGGCCCTCAGCGTGTCCCGGCGGTGAACGACCGTGACTGACTTGGCGAACTTGGTGAGGAACAGTGCTTCTTCCATGGCGGAGTCTCCGCCGCCGATAACGGCGATGTCCTGATCCTTGAAGAAGAAACCGTCGCAGGTTGCACACCAGCTAACGCCGTGGCCTGAGAGTCGCTTCTCGTTCGGAAGGCCGAGCTCGCGGTAAGCCGATCCGGTGGAGAGGATGATGGAGCGGGCCTGGAAGGTCTCGCCCGTGGCGATGGTGACGGTCTTGATGTCGCCGTTGAGGTCCAGTTTGGTGACGTCCTCGAACTGGATCTCCGTGCCGAAACGGGCGGCCTGCTTTTCGAAGTTCTCCATCAGGTCCGGGCCCATGATGCCCTCGGGGAACCCGGGGTAGTTCTCCACGTCGGTGGTGTTCATCAGTTCCCCGCCGGCGGTGACGGAACCGGCAAGGAGCAGCGGCTTCAGGTTGGCTCGTGCCGTATAGACTGCAGCCGTGTAGCCTGCAGGGCCGGAGCCGACGATGATGACATCACGTACCGGGGACGCGGTGTTTTCTGCGTTGCTCACTGAACGGTGAACCTCTTCCTTAGTCGATGCGCCTGCTTTTGCTGGCCGGCCACATGGCACAACCTATTGTTGGTGCTGAATATTCCGGGGAATGCGGTAGCCCAACAAGACGCCACCACTCAGGGTACCGTCTCGTCGGGCTGGGAGACGCCGTGTTACCGGGCCTCGAACGCGTTCATGAACCCGTTGCTGCCGGGCCAGGGGCTGCCTACTGGACCTTGATCTCGGCGAGTCGGAGTCCGTAGCCGAAGCGCGTCTTGGGCGCCGCCAGCTTCGGGAGGTTCTTGATGGTCACAATCACATACTGCGCCGTCACAGGCTCAGAAAGCGGCATGGTCAGGTCCGGCGAGGTGAAGCTGTTGCTTCCAACCTGCTTGGCGCCCTCCATGGACGGGCGGTCATTCGTCAGCACACTGATGCTGCCGCCGGAACCGCCCAGCTGGCTAAGGGTGATGGAAGAGACTTTCGACGGACTCTTCAGTTTGACGACGAGTGACACGTCAGGTGCCAGGCCGCCCCAGTTGTCCGTGGCGAACTCCATATCCGACCAGTAGCTTGCACCGTTGCCGTCAAAGGTCTTTGACAGGTCGCCGTCATAAGTGGCGGCAAAGTCAAAGTCGCCCAGGCGGGATACTCCGTCGACCGCCGGCGGGCCTGCCACCGGTGAGGCGGACTCGCTCGGTTTGGCCTCCCCCGACGTCTGCGGCTGGGACGCACCGGAGGTTCCCGGGGCGGGATTGCTCTGGGGCTCGCTCTTGAACAGGCTTCCCAGGTTGGATACGGCAAAGATGAGGCCTACTACCAGTACGGCGGCCAGCAGCCCGCCCACGAGCCATCGCATTGACCGGGGCTCGCGCTCCACGGGCTCATCGTCGTCGTAGTATTCGTCTGTCTCATCATCCCGACTGTTTCGGGCAAAAGCCGGGAAAGTGCCGGCCATGCGCTCTCGCGCCGTCTTGGCGGGCCCGGTGGCAGGGGCCGCTTCATCCCCGTAGTCATAGTCATCGTCGGCCCACAGGGACACTTTTGGAGATTCCGCAGCCGGGGCCTGGGCCTTTAGCGCTTCGGTGTTCCGCGGTGCGCTGGGCGCTGACGCCGGCGTGCTGGCCTGCGGGGAAACGGCCTGCTGCGGGGTGGTCGCCTGGGGTGCAGTGGAAGGATCCCCGGATGATTTGCCCGCCGCCGCTCCGGCAGCAAGCCCGGCGGCACCGGCCGCACCGGCGGCTGCAGCCCCGGCACCGGGTCCGCGTCCATTGGCAGCACCGGCGCCGGAGGAGCCAAGGGAGGGCGCCGCCGACGGGCGCGCCGGTGCAGCGCGAGGCGGCACCACCGGGGGCGTCGACTGTTTGCCGACCTGGCCAGCGGGCTTGTTGTTGCCGTAATTGATGTAGCCGGCGTCGACCTCTTCTTCGTCGTAGAGGCCGTCATAGGTCTCGGGCTCGTGGGACCGGGCCTGACCGAAAATCTCGCTTCCGAGGGTGTCGGTAAAGAAGGGCTCAACGTACGGAGGGTGGGACGCAACCACAAGGTCCAGGAGATCGGCAGCCGATGTGTGGTTGGTGATCAGGTAGGTTGTGGAATCGCTTACGCCAAGGTCCAGGATCTGGACATTTCCGGGACGTTCTCCGGTGGCAACCTCGCGGGCGCTTTGGGCTACCTGCTCCGCGTTGTCCGGACCCGCAACCAGGATGCTCACCGGCCGGTTGAGGACTTGGTCAACACCATCCAGCACCAGATCATGGTCGTGTGAGGTCAATACGGTGGCGGTGACCTTGTAGCGGCCGCCGAGCACTGATCCAACATCGATCGGGTGGGACACGGGTTCCTCCTAGACTGTCCGGGGAATCGCCGCTTCGGTCGTGCCAAAGCGGATCCGCCGGTTAGCCGGTTAATTTCTGGTCTGTAATTACCCTAGTTAGCTTCTGATCCTAGCCGATGGAGCATAACGGCCGTGTGAGACAGGCGCTGTGAAACCACCGCATTGTCACCTTTTCTTCCTCCGGTGCCTGCTGAAGTACGGGTTGCGGCCGGCCGTTCCCTGGAATGTCCTGCGGCCAGGCAGCGGGATCTCCTCACGCATGATGCTTCCCCGGGCGGTATTGGGCACTTCCTCTGCCGGGAGGTATTCGTCCGCGGATGCCGGACCCTGCCCGTCGTGGTGCTGTACCGGTTCTTCAACCTGGGGTCCCGCACGGAACGACGCAGCGTCGAACTCTCCGGAAATCCTGGGAATCAGGCCGGTGTCAACCGAAACCGTGGCGCGCTCCGCCGTCGCACGTCCCCGTGCCGCAGGGGTGCCCGCCGGCGTCCCCGCGGAGGGTTCCTCCGGTCCGGCGGCGGCGGGGGCTGAGCGCCGGCCCAGGCGGCCGAGCAGGGGCTGCAGCAGGTCGCGAAGTTCGGTGACGCGGAAAAGCTTCAGCAGCATCAGGTACGCCACGAGCATCACGGGTCCGACGACGACAATGGTCACCAGGGCCTCGATCCTGCCGCTCCAGGCAAACCCATCGGCACTGTAGCTGCCCATGAGCCAAAGCCCACCGGCACCTGCCACAGCGGAACCCAGCGCCGCGTAACCCATCCGGATGTAGGAGTTGGCGATCCGGGGACCGTCCAGATGACCCAACAGGCGGCGGAGGAAAAACGCGCTCACAACCACCGACAGGATGTTTCCGCCCGTGTACAGGATGGCAATGGCGAAGATGATCTGATCGAAGGGCAGGAACTGAATGCTGAACGCCGCCACGACGTTGACGAGGGCCAGCACGAGCTGGATGTAGAACGGCGTCCGGGCGTCCTCGTTGGCGTAAAAAACCCGGGACATCATGAAGTTGGCGCTCATGAACGGTGTGCTGAGTGCCAGGATGGTGAGCGTCTGGGCGAGCATCACGCCGTCCTGCTCTTTTCCGCCCGAGAAGAACATGCCCAGCGGCCCGGCGAGGGCGAACAGCGCCAGTGCCCCGAAGACCGTGGCCACTGCCATGGTCCTGAGGCCGTGCGACAGCGCGTCCCGCAACTCGGCCCGGTTACCGTCCTGGACTGCCCGGGTCATCCGGTTGAACAGCACGGTCGCGAGGGACAGGGCAATGATGGAGTGCGGCAGCAGGTACAGCTGGCTGGCCACCTCCAGCACGGCGTTGCCGGGCAGGGTGGCGGCAGCAGTGAGGTCCCCCGCGCGCTCAAGGCGAAGCCGCTCGGCACCCGGAATGGTGGCAATGCGCATCACGTACAGGAAAGCGAGCTGCCCGACGGCGGCAGTGAGCAGCGTCCAGACGCTCAGTTTTGCGGCCTGTCCCAGGCCAACCCCGCGCCAGCCGAACCTGGGCCGGAGCCGCAGCCGGAGCCGGAACACCGGAATCAGCAGGATGGCGGTCTGGGCCACCACACCGATGGTGGAGAACCCGGCCACCAGGAAGGTCTGGGTGGGGCCCCAGTTGTCCAGGGTGTGGGGATTCGTGAGGTTGGGCCCGAGGATCCAGATGAACATGCCCAGGCCGGCAATGGCCACGATGTTGTTCAGGATGGGTGCCCACATGGCGGGACCGAAGGCGCCGTTGGCGTTCAGCACCTGCGTCAGCAGGGCGTACAGGCCGTAGAAGAAGATCTGCGGCAGGCACCAGAACGCGAAGGACACCGCGAGTGATTTCTGTTCAGGTGAGTACCCCTGCGTGGTCAGCTCAATGACCCACGGAGCCAGGAGGGTGACGAGCAGGGTCAGGCTCACAAGCACCAGGACAGCCAGCGTGAGCAGGCGGCTGATGTAGTCCGCTCCCCTGTCCGGGCCCTTGCTGGCCTTGATGATCTGGGGCACCAGGACGGCGTTGAACACGCCGCCGGCCACCAGCAGGAAAATCAGGTTCGGCAGGTTGTTTGCGTTGATGAAGGTGTCATTGACCGTGGAGCCCAGGCCAAGGGCAAAACCCAGCATCCAGGTCTTGCCGAAGCCCAGGAAGCGGGAGACCAGGGTCCCTGCGGCCATGATGGCGCTGGAACGGGCCTCTCCCCGCTGGACAGTCCGGGAATCGGCCTGGGATTCGGCCGAGCCCGGTTCGGGAGTGGCTGGATTGGCTGCTGACATGGCCTTCATCGTCTCAAAGGTGCGCAGTTACGCACGTGGGCGCTTCATGGAATCCGTCACATGACCTCAGAGGTGTTCCGGCAGTACTTCTCTGGCGAGGTCGGCAATGCGGCGTTCATTCGGAAAAGATAGCTTGCGTGCGAGCTCCTGGATGGGCACCCAGGCGACATCCACGGCTTCCTGGTCGGGATCGTTTTCGATGGTCAGCTCGCCGCCGGTAGCCCGAAGCAGGTAGTGGTGGACGGTCTTGTGGACCCGGTGCCCGCTGACCGTGAACCAGTAGTCGATGCTGCCGAGCGGCGCCAGGATGTTGCCGCTGATGCCCGTTTCCTCGGCGATCTCGCGGACTGCCGCTTCCTCGTTCTTTTCCTTGCCCTCAGGGTGGCCCTTCGGCAGGCACCATTCGAGGCGGCCGCCGCGGTTAAGGCGGGCGATGATCGCAACCCTCAGCTCGCCGTCGGACGTGTCAACAACAACGCCGCCGGCGGAGACTTCCTCGACGGTAGGCAGCGAGGCCGGCCCCGGGTGCTGGGCGGGCGCGACATGGGCACCGATTGCCGACGGCAACGGTGGGTTTGTCCTCCTGCCTGGAGCACTCGGTACGGGATGGGCCATGAAGTCCACTCTAACGACTCTTGCCCCTTGGTGATGACCGGAACATGACAAGAAAGTGGACTGCGTGTGACGCAGTTTCCGGAACCCGCGGCGTAACGGCATGGTTCCGCGGCCCCTATTGGTGCTTGTTGGCGTGGTTTTCTGACAAGCTTAAGTAACTATGGCGCACGCACATCAAAAGTCCGACTCCCACACCGTCGATTTCCAGGTGGACCCGGTGGTCCTGGAGCTCGGGCAGCGCTTCGTCGACGCCGGCCATGAACTGTCGCTGGTGGGCGGGCCCGTGCGTGACCTTTTCCTGGGCAGGCTCTCCCCCGACCTCGACTTCACCACGGACGCCACGCCGGACCAGACCCTGGCGCTGATCCGTAAGTGGGCGGACAACTTCTGGGAGATCGGACGGGCGTTCGGGACGATCGGCATGAAGAAATCCGGCTTCCAGATCGAGATCACCACCTACCGCGCCGAGGCGTACGACCCGGAGTCGCGCAAGCCCGCCGTCGCGTTCGGGTCATCCCTGACGGATGACCTCCTTCGCCGGGACTTCACCATCAATGCCATGGCGCTGCGGCTGCCCACCTTGGAACTCGTGGACCCCTTCGGCGGAGTCCGCGACCTCCACGCCTCCGTGCTGGCCACTCCCGGCGCCCCCGAGACATCCTTTTCCGATGACCCGCTGCGCATGATGCGGGCGGCCCGCTTTGCCTCCCAGCTTGGTGTGGCGGTCCGCGACGACGTGAAGCGGGCCATGACACAGATGGCGGAGCGGATCACCATCATTTCCGCGGAGCGGATCCGCGAGGAGCTGGTGAAACTCATCTGCGGAACCCACCCCCGCGTGGGCATAGACCTCCTGGTGGACACCGGCCTTGCGGAATTCGTCCTGCCGGAAGTTTCCGCCCTGCGCCTGGAGGCTGACGAACACCACCGGCACAAGGACGTCTACCAGCACTCCCTCCAGGTACTGGAGCAGGCCGCAGGGATGGAAACCGATGGTGAGGGCCCCGTGCCCGGCCCGGATTTTGTCCTGCGGTTTGCGGCACTGATGCACGACGTCGGCAAGCCGGCTACGCGCCGTTTTGAGCCGGGCGGCGCGGTGAGCTTCCGCCACCACGACATGGTGGGCTCCAAACTGACCAAGAAACGGATGAAGGCCCTCCGCTTCGACAACGACACCATCAAGGCTGTGGCACGGCTGGTCGAGCTGCACATGCGCTTCTACGGCTACGGCGAGGCCGGCTGGAGCGACTCCGCGGTCCGCCGCTACGTGACCGACGCGGGGCCCCTCCTGGACCGTCTGCATCTGCTGACACGCTCGGACGTGACCACCCGCAACCAGCGCAAGGCGGACCGGCTGTCCTTCGCCTATGACGACCTTGAAGCGCGCATCGCGGCGCTGCGGGAACAGGAGTCACTGGAAGCCGTCCGGCCCGACCTCGACGGCGGCCAGATCATGGCCCTGCTTGGCCTGAAACCCGGGCCGGTGGTGGGCAAGGCCTATAAGTTCCTGCTTGACCAGCGCATGGAGTACGGCCCGCTCGAACCTGCTGTAGCCGAGGCAAAGCTGCGTGAGTGGTGGGCGGACCAGCCTGAAGCCGCCCAACACGAGCCGGCCGCCGGCGTCGAACTTTCCACTACCGAGGAGTCATAAGTGATGTCACTCAACAGCACTGCCCGCCCCCAGCTCTGGATCCTGCGCCATGGTGAAACCGAATGGTCAAAGAGCGGCCAGTACACCGGACTCACGGACCTTCCCCTGACGGTGGAAGGCGAGCAGCAGGCCGTGGAGGCACGGAAGGTCCTCGATAGCGTCGACTTCGACCTGGTGCTGACCTCGCCGCTGCGGCGGGCCCGCCGGACGGCGGAACTCGCAGGCTTCCCCGACGCCGAACAGGAACCCCTCGCGGTGGAATGGAACTACGGCGACTATGAAGGCATCAGTTCGGACCTGATCCGCAAGGACAACCCGGAGTATCTGATCTGGACCCACGGTGTACCCAACGGCGAGGCTTTGGAAGAAGTGGCAGCGCGGGCGGACAAGATCGTGGCCCGCGTGCTGGAATCCGGCCTCGACAACGTTCTCATTGTGGCCCACGGCCACTTCTCCAGGATCCTTACCGCGCGCTGGCTCGGGCTGGACCCGCAGGAAGGCCGGCACTTCATCCTGGGCACGGCGAAAGTCTGCACCCTGGGGTGGGATAAGAAGACCCCCGCTGTGGTCCGCTGGGGACTATAAAGACGATTTATCAAATATTTCGAAGAATCTTCTAAATTCAGTAGGCAAAAGCCCTGAGCTTAGTGTAATTTTATTTCTGACCCCAGTGCGTTCTGCCAGGGTCACCGGCGCGCGTTGTCCAGTTAGTCAACTGGCCGGCGGCAAAGCAGAAAAGGAGGTTGGGAAAATGATTACTTTGACTAGCGGATGGAAGATGACCATCACCGCGTCCCGGCCTCTGTTGCTGAATCGCGCCCAAATCACGGACTGACCGTCTCCTGACCCACTGACCTCGGCCTTGCGGCCGAGGTATCGGCGACCGGCTTCCTGACAACGGAAGCCGTGCGGCAGGCGGCCGTCCGCGCGGGCCCGTGCGGTTGCGCAACACCACCCCATAGTTCGGAACCCAGCTTCTTGTTGGGGACTGCGGCGTAACTGCATCCAGGGGCCATCCTTCGCCCGGCGAAACCCACCAACTACTTAGCGCATTTTTTTCGCGCGTATATACACCGGGTATTTCCCTGCCTTTATTCAAGCCATTAATTCCCGCAATTAGCTGGCCCTAATTGTCATGCCAAATTACAAGCGAATTCACCATTCAACCAATCAAAGGATCCAGCGTGAACACCACTGTCAGCACCACCGTCAGCACGACCGAGTCAAAGCGCCGTGTCGAACGCCGCCGCGTCCGGCACCGGCGAAACACACCCCGGAAGGAGGTAACCATGATGAAAAGACTCCGAAGCGTTCTGCGCCTGGGCTGGAGGCCTGCCCTGAAGGACAAGACGCTGTTCGACGGCCAGCTCCTCGACCAGAAACGTGAAGACGTGTACGTCGTAATGCACCAGATGGGCGTCATCCGCTGAGGCAGGACCTTCGTTTCTGAACTTCCCGGGCTGCAGCCGGGAACGGATCAACCAGGAGGACCTGATGGCGACAACCGATATCCATGCACAAAAAGCCCACGCGGCAACGCGTGGGCTTTTTGTTTGCCGGAGCCGCTCCCCCGGGCGGGCCAAGCCGCTACGGGGGCCCTGATCCCCTAACTGCGACGGTAAGCTCGAGGAATGCAGGAGACTATGCCGCCGGCGCACCGAAAACGGTCCCGCCTGGTTATCCCGAGCCGAAGCGATCTCCTGCTCAGGAACTTCACCGAGCTGATCGGCGGCCCCATGGGCCACCGGGCTGCACCGGGCGTCGTCTCACCCGGAATTTTCACCGTCGAACGCGTCCTCATCATCCTCACCGTGCTGGCCGCCCTGGCGAGTGTCCTGGTCAAGAACTACTGCCGGGCAAACGGCTGGGAGTCGCCGGGCCAGTTCTATTCCACCTGCTACTCGGATTTCCCGGAACTTTTCCGCAACCGCGGACTGGGCGACGGCACCTTCCCCTTTTTCAGTGAGGGCAGTTTCTTCGAGTATCCCGTCCTGATGGGAATTATTGCGGGGCTGACAGCTTTGCTGGTCCCCGGGCAGGGGGCCACGGATGCCCGCATCCTCGGCTACTTCGACGTCAACGCCACACTGATCGCCGCCGTCTGGATCGTTACGGTCCTGGCCACCGCGCGCATGAGCCGCCGCAGGCCGTGGGACGCGGCCATGGTGGCCGTCGCACCCGGGATCATCCTCGCCGGAGTGATCAACTGGGACGTGTGGGCGGTCGGACTGCTGGCCGTCGGGATGTACTTCTTCTCGCGCGAACGGCTGGTGCTGGCCGGCATCCTCATCGGATTGGGCACGGCCACCAAGCTGTATCCGGTCCTGGTTTTCGGCGCGATCCTCCTGCTGGCCCTTCGCACGGGGAAGATCCGTCCGCTACTGGTCACAGCCGCCGCAGCCGCCGCGGCCTGGCTCGCCGTCAACATCCCCATTGCCGCCATGAACCCCTCCGGCTGGAAGTACTTCTACCAATTCACGGAGGACCGCCCGGCCGGCTACAGCTCCCCCTGGTTCGCGTACAACCTTGTGGCCGGACGCCTGCAATGGCCGGTCCTGGGGCCGGAGGCGATCAACACCCTTGCCCTCAACCTCTTCCTCATCAGCTGCGTGCTCATCGCAGGCCTGGCCCTGACGGCACCCCGCCGCCCCCGGCTGGCACAGCTGGCGTTCCTGATTGTGGCGGCGTTTATCCTGACGAACAAGGTCTATTCGCCCCAGTTCGTCATCTGGCTGATCCCCCTGCTGGCCCTCGCCCGCCCGCGCTGGCGCGACTTCCTCATCTGGCAGGGGATCGAGGGACTGCACTGGGCGGCCGTGTGGATGTACCTGGGACAGGTGACCAGCGGCGGCCCGACGCAGCACAATATCGATATGCCGTACTACGTGCTGGCAGTGGGCCTGCACATGATCGCCACGGCGTACCTTATGGTCCGCGTGGCTTGGGACATCTGGGACCCGGGCTATGACATCATCCGCCGCCATGCGCTGGACGATCCCCAGGGCGGCCCGTTCGACGGCGCCCGGGACTGGCTGCGGTTGAATCCGGGAGATCCTGCCTCGTCGGTCCTTCCGTGGCGGCGGGCGGCCAGCAATGCCTGACGTCGCCGTCGTCGGCTCCGGTCCCAACGGACTCGCTGCTGCGGTGACAATGGCCCGCGCGGGCCTCAAGGTGCACGTGTATGAGGCAGCCGGCACCCCTGGCGGCGGACTTCGGACGTCCGAGCTGATGCAGCCGGGGCACCTGCACGACATTTGCTCCGCCGTGCAACCCATGGCGCTTGCGTCGCCGTTCTTCCGGTCGTTCGAGCTGTCCCGGCGCGTGGAACTCATCACGCCGGAGCTCTCCTTCGGGTCGCCCCTGGACGGCGGCCGGGCTGCCCTGGCGTACCACTCCCTGGACCGGACGGTTGCAGGGCTGGGGCGCGACGGCCCCGCCTACCGCCGCCTGATGGCACCTCTCGTACGCCGGGCGAACGGCGTAGCCGACTTCACCCTCAACCAGCTCCTGCGCATCCCGCACGATCCGCTCGCAGCCATTCTCTTCGGGCTGCGGACGCTCGAACAGGGTTCACCGGCATGGGGTGCCAGATTCCGGGACGAGCTGGCGCCGGCACTCCTGACCGGTGTTGCCGCGCACTCCGTGGGACGGCTGCCGTCATTGGCACCTTCGGGAGCCGGGCTAATGCTCGGGACGCTGGCCCACGCGCAGGGCTGGCCAATACCCGTGGGCGGGTCCGTGTCGATCGCCCGGGCCATGGTCCGGGACATCGAAGCCCATGGCGGGACCGTCGAGACCGGGCGGCCGATCGGCTCCCTGGAGGAGCTGCCGCCGGCCAAGGCGACTCTCCTGGATATTGCGCCGCCTGCACTGCTCAGGCTCGCCGGGGACAGCTTGCCTTCCGGTTACCGCCGGTCGCTGGAGTCTTTCCGCTTCGGCAACGCGGCCTGCAAAGTGGACTTCATCCTGTCCGGACCTGTGCCGTGGGCCGCAGCCGGATTGACCGACGCCGGAACAGTCCATTTGGGCGGCTCACGCGCCGAGATGGCCGAGGCTGAAAACCTTGTGGCGGCGGGGAAGCACCCGGAGCGGCCCTACGTGCTGGTGTCCCAGCCGTCACGTTTTGACGCCTCCCGCGCTCCGGAGGGGCGGCATATCCTGTGGACCTACTGCCACGTTCCGGCGGGTTCAACGGTTGACATGACGGAGGCGGTTTCGGCCCAGCTGGAACGGTTCGCCCCGGGTTTCCGGGACCTCGTGGTCCAGGCCCACGTCACGACGGCGTCCGGGCTGGCCGAGTACAACCAGAACTACGTCGGCGGAGATTTCGCTGCCGGACTGATGGATCTCCGCGGGCTGATCCAGCGGCCGGTAATCAGCCCCGTGCCGTGGCGCACTCCGCTTGCCGGTGTGTACCTCTGTTCCTCGTCGACCCCGCCAGGTCCCGGTGTGACCGGCATGCCGGGCTTCCATGCCGCTAAATATGCACTCAAGGACATATTCGGGTTGACGCTGCCCCGGTTGGGCCTCTAGCCCTCCAGTTCAGGAGACGGGATAGGCGGGAGCGTCCCGGGCCATCGCTCCTTCAGGGTTTGCCACCGTGAAGCGGGCACGGTGATGGGACGGGGCCTCCAACTCGTCCAGCATCGCCACGGCAAAGTCCTGAGTGGAGATGGAAGGGCCGGCGGGCGAATCCTTCGCCGTGACGTACGTGCCGGTCCTGGGACCCGGCTGCATGACGGGCGCAGGGGCAACCACGGTCCAGTCGAGGGTCTCCGGGGCTGACCGGATCTCGTCGTAGGCAGCTGCCATGGTGCGGGCCTCGGGCCGGTACGGCTCAGGGAAATTGGGGGAATCGCATAGCCGGACACCGTTGATTTCGAGCGCACCTGCACCGCCCACCACCAACAGCCGCGTATCGCCGGCGTGGCTGAAGGCGGCCGTCATGGCCGCCAGCCACTCACCGTGGTCGCCGCCGGTGCGGCTGGGCACCGTGGCCAGCACTACGGCGTCGTGATCATTGGCTATGTTGGCGAACGTGCGGACATCCGCCAGTTCGGCGCTGCATGCCGTGGCACCTCGGACGGGGGCGCCTGTCCGCGAGACGGCCGTTACTTCGTGGCCCCGTCGCAGCGACTCCTTGACGATCTGGCCGCCCACCATCCCGGTGGCACCGTACACCGCAATCTTCATGCCGCTCCTAGCGTTGGTACCGTAGGACTTCACAGTATCTATAGGATACCGTTGACTTCAGAGAAATGAGGTGCTGCTTGGATACCGTTCTGCCCGGCCTAAGGCCAGGAGCCGACATCATGGATCCGCTGTGCCCGTCCCGCGTTGTTTTCCAACGGATCGGGGACAAATGGGCGTCGCTTGTGGTCCAGGTGCTCGCGGACGGCCCCGTCCGATTCTCCGAACTGCGCAAGCACGTCCACGTCATTACGCCCAAGGTCCTGACCCAGACCCTCAGGACGCTGGAGAGGGACGGGCTGATCACCCGGACAGTGTTCGCCCAGGTTCCCCCGCGCGTCGACTATCAACTGACCGGCCTGGGGGAGTCGCTGCTGGGCCCTCTCGCGGTCCTCCGGGAATGGGCCGAGTCAAACGTTCCCAGCATCCTGGACGCCAGGGACGCCTATGATGACGCCCGTGACGGGGCGCTGCCGGAGGGCTGACGGGCAGAGATCCGGCCATCCCGCATGGTGGCCACGGCATCCGTCAGCGGCACGAATTCGGTGTCGTGGGTGACCATCACGGTGGCCACCCTTAATTCGTCAGGAGGAGCTGGTCGAGTGCCGTCAGGGACGGCAGGAGATTGGGTTGCTGGAATATGATGCCCACCTTATCCCTGCGCAGTGCCGCCAGTCCGGCGTCGGCAGGCCCGTGGCTTCCTGGCCGTCGACGGTGACCACACCGGAGGTCGGGCGGATCAGCGCCGCAGCGGCAGGCACCGCATCGCCCGGCAGCTCTTCATTTCCGAGGCAACTGTCAAGACCCACCTGGTGCACATCTACGGCAAGCTGGGCGTGGACAACCGCACGGCGGCTATTTCGGTCGCCACGCAGCGCCGGATCATCCGCCCCGCCTGAGCGCAGCAACGCTGTGACAAGAACTTTGTCCGCGCCAACGGGCATAATGGCGCGGTGGGGAACTTTCAGAAACTTTCGCTTGCCCTTGTCGGACTCATACTTGGCGGATCGCTGGTGGCCTGCGATGACGGCCGTGCCGGGGCGCAGGACGCCGCGAAGCAGCTCGCTGCCGCAGTGGCTGCGCTGGATGTAGGCTCCGTTGCCTTTGACGGCAAGGACGCCGCCGCCGCCAACGAACAGCTGAAAGAGGTGTTCCAGGCGCTCGAGCCTGCCAAGCCGGCTGTTGAAAGCGGCGAGTTGAAACTGGAGAAGGACACCGCAACGTTTCCGCTGAACTACAGCTGGAAGATCGGCTCCGATGACTGGAAGTACACCGTCTCCGCCGAACTGAAGAAGTCCGGCGACAAGTGGCTGACCGTGTGGAAGCCGGACATGCTGGTCCCCGAACTGGCGGACGGCGAAGTCCTCAGCTCGGCCGTGCAATCACCGCAGCGGGCCGAGATCCTGGGTGCCGGTGACGCAAAACTCGTCACATACCGGCCGGTAGTGAACGTCGGCATCGACAAGCCCCAGCTCGCTTCCGCCGATCCGGCCGCGTCCGCCACCAAACTTGCCCAGCTTGTGGGAGTGGATCCGGCCACCTACACCCAGCAGGTTCAGGCGGCCGGGGCCGAGGCCTTCGTCGCCGCCATCACCCTGCGCGAGGACGGCCGGACCATCACGGACGCGCAGATCGCCGAGATTCCGGGCGCCCGTTCCATCCGCGGCCTCCTGCCGCTGGCACCCACCCGCACCTTCGCCCGCGCCCTCCTGGGCACTGCAGCCGAAGCTAACGCCGAACAAATTGAAAAGTCCGGCGGGACGCTCAAAGCCGGGGACACCACCGGCACCGGCGGGCTGCAGCAGCAATATGACGCACAACTCCGCGGCACCGATGGAATCCAGGTCTTCGCCGAAAAGGCCGGCCTCACGGCTGACGAGAAGCAGGCGCTTCCCGATGAAGGCCGCAGGCTCCTTTTCCAGGTTGAGATCAAGCCGGGAACGCCCGTGAAAACCACCCTGGATCCGAATCTTCAACAGCTTGCAGAAGACGTCCTTGCCGATGTCGGTCCGGCCTCCGCCATCGTGGCCCTGCGTCCCTCCAGCGGCGCGGTGCTGGCCGCAGCGTCAGGCCCCGGCAGCAACGGCTATAACACCGCAATGCTGGGCCAGTACGCCCCGGGCTCAACGTTCAAGATGGTGGATTCACTCGCCATGATCCGCAACGGCATGACCCCGGACTCCAAGGTTGAGTGCACGCCCACACTCACGGTGGACGGCCGCACGTTCAAGAACGCCGAAGGCTATCCGGCAGACTCCCTTGGGTCCGTCACCCTGCGCGACGCGTTTGCACACTCCTGCAACACCGCGTTCATCTCGGCCCGGGATTCAGTCAGCCAGGCCCAGCTGGAGTCCGCAGCCACTTCCCTGGGCGTTGCCGTTGAGGCGCCCGGCCTGGGGGCTGACGCCTTCCTCGGCTCCGTCCCCGGCGAGGCTGAAGGCACCGAACATGCCGCATCCATGATCGGACAGGGCAAGGTGCTCCTGTCCCCGCTGGCAGCCGCCGTCATGGCCGGATCCGTAGCCAAGGGCTCCCCCGTCTCGCCCACCCTCGTGCTCAACGCTGAAGCCGGCGCCGGCACGGCGGGCACGGACGGCGCCGGAACGCCGACGGCGGACGGAACGTCGCCGTCGTTGACCTCCACTGCAGCTGCGCCCGCGAAAGCCGCGGACAAGCCGGTTACGGCGGCGGAGGCTGCCGCCCTGGCCGACATGATGCGTGCAGTGGTGACGTCGGGCCACGCTGGCTTCCTCTCTTCCGTGCCGGGGGAACCCGTCGGCGCCAAGACCGGCACCGCCGAATTCGGCAACGAAAACCCGCCGAAGACGCACGCCTGGATTGTGGCTGTCCACGGAGACCTCGCCGTTGCCGTGTTCGTCGAGGAAGGCGGCCTTGGCGCCACCACCTCGGGCCCGCTGCTCAAAAAATTCCTGGTCGCAGCGGGGTAGCACGACCTTCAAAAACTCCGGCGGGGTGGCCGTGGGAGGATGGAAGCGTGGCTCATATTGACGTATCCAATATCGATTACTTCCTGTCCGACGGCACCCAGCTGCTCAACGGCGTGACCTTCAAGGTCCCGGACGGGACCAAAACCGCGTTGATCGGGCCCAACGGAACGGGCAAGACCACGCTGTTCCGGATCATCTCCGGCGACCTCATCGCGGACGAAGGCGTAATCGGACGCTCCGGCAACATGGGCATCATGCGCCAGTTCGTCGGACAGGTCCGGGATGACTCCACCGTGCGCGACCTGCTGGTTTCGGCTGCCCCGCCCGCCCTGGCCGCCGCCGCCCGCGCCGTTGACGAGGCCGAGATGGCCATGATGGAGCACGACGACGAGCCCACCCAGATGCAGTACGCCCAGGCAATCGTGGACTGGGGAGACGCAGGAGGCTACGACGTCGAGACCGTCTGGGACGAGGTCTGCATGGCCGCGCTGGGACTGCCGTTCGACCGTGCGCAGCACCGCCCGGCGTCGAGCCTTTCCGGCGGTGAGCAGAAGCGGCTGGTACTGGAGGCGCTCTTCGCCGGCCCGGACGAGCTCCTGCTCCTGGACGAACCGGACAACTACCTCGACGTGCCGGGCAAGCGCTGGCTCGAGGGCAAGCTCAACGAGTCCAAGAAGACCGTGTTCTTCATCAGCCACGACCGCGAGCTGCTCAACAACGCGGCCGGCCGCATCGTCACCCTCGAACCGGGCATCAACGGTGCGGGCGCGTGGGTCCACGGCGGCGGCTTCGGCTCCTATGTCGAGGCGCGTGCAGACCGCAATGCCCGCTTCGAGGAGCTGCGCAAGCGCTGGGACGAGGAGCACGTGAAGCTCAAGGAACTCGTCAACATGTACAAGAACAAGGCGGCGTTCCGCTCCGACATGGCGAACCGCTACCACGCGGCGCAGACCCGGCTGGCGAAGTTCCTCGAAGCCGGGCCGCCCGAGGCGCTGCCGATCGAGCAGAACGTGCGGATGCGGCTCAAGGGCGGCCGGACCGCCAAGCGGGCCATCGTGGCCGAAAAGCTGGAACTGACCGGACTGATGAAGCCGTTCTCCACCGAGGTGTGGTTCGGTGACCGCGTCGGCGTGCTCGGCTCCAACGGCTCCGGCAAGAGCCACTTCCTGCGGCTGCTCGCCACCGGCGGCACCGACCCGGAGCGTGAACACCTGCCGGTGTCCGACGTCGACATCGCCGAAGTGCCCCACGAAGGCACCGTAAAACTCGGCGCCCGGATCCGTCCCGGCTTCTTCGCGCAGACGCATGTCCGCCCGGACCTCCTCGGCAAGACGCTGCTGGAGATCCTGCACCGCGGCGACGAGCACCGCTCCGGCCTGGGCCGCGAGGCTGCCGCCGGCGCCCTGGACGGCTACGGCCTGGCCTCGCAGTCGGAGCAGAAGTACGAGTCCCTGTCCGGCGGGCAGCAGGCCCGGTTCCAGATCCTGCTGCTTCAGCTCTCCGGCGCCACACTATTGCTCCTCGATGAGCCGACCGACAACCTGGACCTGCACTCGGCCGAGGCGCTGGAACGCGCCATAGACCACTTCGAGGGAACCGTCCTGGCCGTGACGCACGACCGCTGGTTCGCCCGGACCTTCGACCGCTTCATGGTGTTCGGTTCGGACGGCAGGGTGTACGAATCCGCCGAGCCTGTCTGGGACGAGAAGCGCGTGCAGCGCGCCCGCTGAGCGGACGTTCTCGCACTTCCTGCACATTTTGCGCGAACGCTCGCTCACCTGGTGAGCGAGCGTTCGTGTTTTCCCTGCAGGAAGTGAGAGAGGGTTGGGGGATTAGTCGCAGGAAGTGAGAGAGCGTCGGATTATTTGAAGGTCTTGCGCTTGGTCTCCGCGCCGTCGGGCGCGTAGGTGACCCATTCGCCCACTTTGCGGCCGGCGTCGTACGTTCCTTCATCCATGAGGTTCCCGGTGCTGTGCCACCGCTGCCAGAAACCGTCCTGCTGCCCCTCACGGAACGACCCCTTCTGGAGCAGCCCGCCCCCTTCGCGGTACCAGACGCAGTCTCCGTCCAGTTCACCGCGGCGGTAGCCGGCATCAGCCTTCAGCTGCCCGTTCCGGTAGTAGAAGAGCCAGCGGCCCTCGCGTTCGCCGTCGAGGTAGTTCCCGGCTCCTGAAAGTTTGCCGTCCTTGAAGAGTTCCTCAGCCATAGGGAAAACACTACGCCGTCCAAACGCTCACAGTTCTGACTAAATGATCACTTTCCGTTAGCATTTGACCATGAGGACTGAAGAGCGGCACCGGTTGATCGGTGACCTGCTGCGGAGCCGTGAAGAGGTGACCGTTGACGAGCTGATGGCGGAGTGCGGAGCTTCCGGTGCCACCATCCGGCGCGACCTGGATACCCTGGCCGGCAACGGCGTCCTCCGCCGGGTGCACGGCGGAGCCAAGAGCCTGGTGCTCCGGGGCGAGAATCCCGGGTACGGGCAGCGGGAGCTGGAAGGGCAGGACGCCAAGGTCCGGATCGCCGCCGGCGTGGCAGGACTGCTGCGGGACCGGGAGCACGTCTGGCTGGACAGCGGCACCACTGCGACCGAGATCGCCCGCCAGTTGCGGCAACGCGAACTGACCCTCATGCCCATGTCGCTGCGCGCCCTCAATGTGTTGACGGCGGAAAGCCACGCCGGGTACCGGCCCGCCCTCCTGGTGCCGGGCGGAAGCCTGATCCCGGGCGAACTGTGTTTCCGCGGGCCGCTGGCCGAGGCCAACATCCGTTCCCTCCGCTTCGACACTGCCGTGGTGACACCCTGCGCGGTGACCCTCAAAGACGGACTGCTGGCGCACGACCTCGACGATGCCGCCGTCAAGCGCGCGGGCCTGGAATCCGCCGGCCGGGTGATCGCCGCCTGCGCCGGCTCCAAATGGAACGCAGCCGCCGTGGCGCTCGTGGCAGCCCTGGAGGCGGTCGATGTCATCGTGACGGACAGGACATTCAGCCCGCAGGAACTCACACAACTTGGAAAACACTCAGTGAAAGTAGTGAACGTATGAGCATCGCCGTCTCCAGCCAGAAACTGAATGCCGCGGCCGCCGCGACGTTCCTGATTTTCGGGATCAATGGCCTGGTGTTTGCCAGCTGGGCCGCCCGCATCCCCGCTGTCACCGAAATTCTGCACGTGACCTCCGGACAGATGGGAACGCTGCTCCTCTGCACGGCCGTCGGCTCGCTGATCGCCCTTCCCACGGCCGGGTGGGTGGTGGGAAGGATCGGAACGGCCAACGCGGTACGCGCCAGCGGTCTTCTGGCTGCTGTGGCGGGCGTGGGCATCGCCCTCTCGCTGACGGCCGAATCCGTGCCCGGGACGGCGGTGGCGCTGTTCTTCTTCGGTATCGGCATCGGTCTGTGGGACGTTTCCCAGAACATTGAAGGAGCCGACGTCGAACACCGGCTTAAGCGCACCATCATGCCGCAGTTCCACGCAGCCTTCAGCGGCGGCGCCTTCGTGGGCGCCCTGATCGGCGCCGGCCTCTCCGGTCTTGGCGTCGGACTCCCGGCCCACCTGCTGGTCATTGCCGCCATAGTGGCCGTGCTGACCATGGTGGCGCCCCGCTACTTCCTGCCGCACATCGCCGCCGAGGTGCACTCCGACCCGGAAACCGCAGCACCGAAGGGGCAGTCCGCCTGGCGGGACAGCCGCACGCTGCTGATCGGCGTGGTGGTCCTCGGGGCCACCCTCACCGAAGGTGCCGGAAACGACTGGATCGCCAAGGCATCAGTGGACGGCCTCGGTACCAGCGAATCCACCGGCGCACTGATGTTTGCCGTCTTTGTCCTCGCCATGACGGCGATGCGGTTCTGCGGCGGGTTCGTCATCGACAAGTACGGACGTGTTGCCGTGCTCCGCGCCAGCATGGCCGCCGCAGCTGCGGGCCTGGGCCTCTTCGTCCTGGCGGGCAACGTCTGGCTGGCCACGGCCGGGGCCGCGCTCTGGGGAATCGGGGCCGCTCTGGCCTTCCCGATGGGCATGTCCGCCGCTGCCGACGATCCGAAAAAGGCCGCCGCCCGGGTATCCGTGGTGTCCACGCTGGGATACATCTCCTTCCTGGCAGGGCCGCCGCTCCTCGGCTACCTGGGTGACCTCACCGGCATCCACCTGGCCCTGCTCGCGATCATGGCGCCCATCGTCGTGGCACTCCTCCTTGCCGGAGCCGCGAAGCCCCTGCCGGGCGCGCCGCTCCGCAACGAGTAGGCGGCTTCCCGGCGGTAGGGTGGAAAAATGCGAAGCATGCTGAGGAAGGGCCCGGGCCTGGTCGCCGGGCTGGACCGGATGTTACTCAAGGCCGTGTCCGGCCTGCCCGGCGGCAACCATGACGTGCTGTTCAGGCGGCTCTCGGCGTCCGCCAACCACGGAAAGCTCTGGTTCGCGGTGGCCGGAGGCCTGGCCCTCATCCCCGGGAAACCGCGGCGCGCGGCCCTGCACGGGCTGATTGCCCAGGGCGTGGCGTCGGCGGTCACCAACGTGGTGTTCAAGACACTCCTTCCGCGTGCCCGCCCGCTGCCCGAGCATCTTCCCGTGTTCAGGTTCGTCAACCCGCAACCCACCAGTTCCTCAATGCCGTCAGGCCACTCGGCGTCCGCGGCGGCCTTTGCCGTGGGCGTCGGGCTGGTTCAGCCAGCCATCGGCGCAGTCCTGGCGCCCCTTGCGGCCGGTGTTGCATATTCCCGTGTGCATACCGGCGCCCACTGGCCCTCGGACGTGCTGTTCGGCTCCGCCATAGGCGCCGGCGCAGCCATGATTACCCGCAAGTGGTGGCCCGTCCGCCCGCCCTTCCCGGAGACCAGCCGCTCCGGTGCCGGGGCCGCCAAGCTGCCCGGCGGCCAGGGTCTCAGCATCGCGGTCAACACCCTGGGCGGGTCCTATGCGCCGGAAACCGTGAAGGCGCTGCAGGATGTATTCCCGTTAGCGCATATACAGGAGATCGGTCACGACAGCGACATCGCTTCCGAGATCCAGGCGGCTGCTGCCCGGCCCGGTGTGAGGGCGCTCGGCGTGTGGGGCGGGGACGGAACGGTGGGGACGGCGGCGGCTGTCGCCGTCGAACTCTCGCTTCCTTTGTTGGTCCTTCCCGGCGGAACACTGAACCACTTTGCCCGTGACGCCGGAACATCCTCCCTCGAGGATGCCGTGCAGGCGGCCTCCAACGGGGCGGCGGCCTGCGCCGACGTTGGGCATGTCCGGCTGGAACGGGGCCTCGCAGGAAGTCCCGAAAAGCTGGAACGGATCATGCTCAACACGGCCAGCATCGGCCTGTACCCCAACCTGGTCCGCCGGCGGGAACAGCTCCAGCCGGCCCTCGGCAAACCGCTTGCCGGAGTCGCGGCCATGTTCCGGACTTTTGCTTCCGGAACCCCGACCACCATGATTGTGAACGGCGTCCGCCACAAGCTGTGGATCCTCTACGTTGGCCGGGGCCGCTACTACCCCCGGGACCATGCCCCGCTGGTGCGGCCGGTGATGGACGACGGCGTCCTGGACCTCCGGATGATCACTGCCGACGAGTCGTTTGCGCGGATCCGGCTGCTGTGGTCCGTCCTGACGGGCACCGTGGCCACGTCCCGGATCACGCACCTGAGCGAATCCACGTCGGTGACAGTGGAGGCAGCGGGATCGCCCATGGCCCTGGCCGTGGACGGTGAAGCCATGCCCGGCGTGCGCCGCGTTGAATTCTCCGTGCTGCCCGGGGCGCTGACCTACTACTCGCCGCAGCCGGAGTAGGCAGCCGGCACGGGGCGGGGGTCATCCCTTGGGACTACCCTGACTGCACCCTGAATCATCCCTGAGACCGGCGAAAACGGAGGCTTGCGTCTGTAGCGTGGGTGGTACGAACGGATCTGCGGCGAGCAGAAGCCGTCACCGCATCCACAGCAACGCAAAGGAACGCTTCCATGATTGAAGCAAAAGGCCTGTCCAAGGTCTACGGCGACAAAACCGCCGTCGGCGGAGTCAATTTCACGGTCCAGGCAGGCCAGGTCACCGGCTTCCTTGGCCCCAACGGAGCCGGCAAATCCACCACCATGAGAATGATCATGGGACTGGACACCCCGACGTCGGGCTCGGTCACCGTCAACGGTGTCCCATTCGCCAAGCACGCCGCCCCGTTGCGCGAAATCGGTGCCCTGCTGGACGCCAAGGCAGTGCACACGGGCCGTTCGGCCTACAACCACCTCCTGGCCATGGCCGCCACCCACAGCATTCCCAAGAAGCGCGTCACCGAGGTCATCGAAATGACCGGACTGGGTGAGGTCGCCAAAAAGAAAGTCAAGGGCTTTTCGCTCGGCATGGGCCAGCGGCTGGGCATCGCCGCGGCACTGCTGGGGGATCCGCAGACCATCATCCTGGACGAGCCGGTCAACGGGCTGGACCCGGAGGGTGTGGTGTGGGTCCGCAACCTGGTGAAGTACCTCGCCTCCGAAGGGCGGACCGTCTTCCTGTCCAGCCACCTGATGAGCGAAATGGCCGTGACGGCCGACCACCTGATTGTGATCGGCCGCGGAAAAATCATTGCCGACGCCCCCATCAGGGACATCATCAACGGCAAGGGTGCGAGCCGCACCCGGGTCCGCACCGACCAGCCCGACCAGCTCATGCGTCTCCTCGCCGGCGCGGGAGTTTCGGTGGAGGCCCAGGATCAGGAACTGCTGGAGGTCAAGGGGCTGGATCCCCGCCAGATCGCACGCGCCGCCCTGGACAACCACGTCATGATCTACGAACTCACCCCGCTCCAGGCCAGCCTCGAAGAGGCCTACATGGAGCTGACCAAGGATGAGGTCGAATACCACTCGCTGATCAGCACGGGAGCCCCCGTTCCCGCCCAGACCGGAGGCAACTAAGCCATGAGCTCAACCACTTTGGAACCCAACCCCTCGGGCCGCCGGGCCCAGTCCGGCAGCCAGCCTCAAGCCGGGACGCCCGCAGGGCAGGCTGCCCTTCCGTCCGGCCGTCCGGCGTCACCGGGCCCCGGTCCCAGTTTCCTGCGTGTGCTGAACTCGGAATTCATCAAGTTCCGCACCCTGCTCTCGACGCTCATCCTGCTCGGTTCCACCATGTTGGTGATGGTGGGCTTCGGGGCTCTGGCGGCGTTCTCCACGGGCCAGTTCCGCGAGCAGATGGCGTCCGATCCGGCAGCGGCAGCCCAGATGGCCGCCCAGGGCGGAGACATTGCGGTGACCGCGCCCACTTCCGGGGTCGTCTTCGCCCAGCTGATCCTCGGGTCCCTCGGCGTGCTGCTGATGAGCTCCGAGTTCACCACCGGAATGGCGCGTTCCACCTTCGCGGCCGTGCCCAAGAGGATCCCCGCCTTCGTGGCGAAATTCCTCGTGGTTGGTGTCGTGTCCTTCGCCCTCACAGGCGTCTCGACCCTGCTGGCCGGCCTGATATCCGTCCCGATCCTGGACAACTACGACCTCGGCCTGGATCTGGCCAGTGCGCAGTCCGTCAAACTCCTGATCGTCAACAGCCTCTATGTGGCCGCTGTGGCTACCATCGGCATGTCCCTGGGCAGCATCATCCGGAATTCCGCCGGCGGGATCATGAGCCTGGTGGGTCTCTTCTTCGTGGTCCCGATCGCCTTCCAGCTGATCCCCGGCGAATTCTTCGAGGAAGCCCGCAAGTACCTGCCGGGCAACACCGTGGACGCCCTGACGGCCGTGAACCACGTGGACGGGTCCCTCGAGGCGTGGCAGGCGGCCCTGGTGCTCGGCACGTGGGTGGTCGTTCCCGCAGTGCTCGCCATGATCCTGCTGAAGAAGCGCGACGTATGAGCAGGTCCCGCAGCGGAATGGCCGTCTAGGCTCAACGCATGCTTGAAGAACCGATGGCAAAGGACGCATCAGCCCTGAATCAGGTTGATGCGTCCTTTGCCGCACTCGCCGACCGGCGCCGCGGCAGGCTCCGGCGGTACCTCCACCGGCACCCCCGGGCCATGGATGCCGTGGTGGTGCTGTGCTACCTGCTCCTCGTCACGCCCACCACAGTGGACACCGTGGCCGACGGCGGCTGGGCTGCGACGGCGCTCCTTGCCGCGGTCGCCGTTGCGCTCTCGTTCCGCCGATCCCATCCGATGGCCGTTGTGGCGGCAGTGGCCGTGCTGGAAGTAGGCATCACGTTCCTGCACCCCTGGGGCTCCAATGTTTCAGGGGGCCTCTGGTTTGCCCTCTATGCGCTGGCAGTGCAGCGGTCCCGCAGGTTCTCCATCACGGCGCTGGCATTGGCCAACGCTCCGTTATCACTGCTGTACTTCCTCACCCTTGTGGGGCCGCTGGAACGGGCGCTTCCCAACGGGGGTCCCGCAGCGCCGGAGAATTCGCAGCTTGTCTTCGGAATCGTTGCCGGCATCACCATCACGCTGTCCAACATCATCGCCACCGGAATCGGCATCTCCGTCAGGCAGCGCCGGGAACACGAACAGGAAATCGCCGCATGGGCTGCCCGGACGGCGGAGCTGGGTTCGGTCACTGAACGCAACCGGATCGCGAGGGAAATGCACGACGTCGTTGCCCACTCCCTGACGGTAATGGTCACCTTGTCGGACGGTGCGGCCGTGGTGGTCAGGAAGAGCCCGGACCGCGCCGCCGTGGTGCTGGCCGAACTGTCGCGGACCGGACGGACGGCCCTGGCCGATATGCGCCGCGTGCTGGGAGTCCTACGCGACGAATCGCCTGCCGGACAGGCACCGCGCCAGCCCCTGAGCGCAGGAAACAGCCTCGCCAAACTGCTGGAGGGATTCCGTACGGCGGGATTGCCGCTGCACTATTCGCACACCGGGCCGGCACTTCCTGACGATGCGGCGTTCCAGCTGACCGTCTACCGGATTGTTCAGGAATCACTGACGAACGTTCTCCGGTACGGCCGGGCCCTGAGCCGGGTGGATGTCAGCATGGTGCGCGCTGACGGCACGGTCACCATTGAAGTGCTCGACGACGGCCGGGGCACTGTGGGCCAGGCGGGAACGGGCGGAGCGGGAACGGTGGCCGGCGGAGCCAAACCGCTGGGGACCGGCCAGGGCCTGACCGGAATGCGCGAGCGGGCGGGGATCTACGGCGGTACGGTGGAAGCCGGACGCCCGGCCGCCGGAGGATGGCGGGTCAGGGCTGTACTGAATTGGAATGGGGACCAAGGAAAATCATGAATGGCAATGCACCGATCAAAGTCCTGCTGGTGGACGACCAGCCGCTGCTGAGGATGGGCTTCCGGCTGATCCTCGAGGGTGAGGACGATCTTCGGATCGTGGGGGAAGCGTCCGACGGGGCTGAAGCAATCCGGCAGGTCAGGGAAACGGACCCGGATGTGGTGCTGATGGATGTGCGGATGCCGGTCCTGGATGGAATCGAGGCAACCCGGGCAGTGACCTCTTCAGGATCCGCCGCCAAGGTGATCATCCTGACCACATTCGACCTGGACGAGTACGCCTTTGCCGGCCTGCAGGCCGGTGCTTCGGCATTTTTGCTCAAGGACGTGGCCCCGGCTGATCTGGTGAATGCCGTGCGGGTGGTGGCAAGCGGAGACGCCGTGGTGGCGCCGCGCGTCACGCGCCGCCTGCTGGAAGCCTATGTGCGCGGGGACCACCCCTCGGCCGTGCCCGGTCAACGCCTGGGAGCTTCCGCGCCGGCAGCGGGCCGGGGCCGGCATGCAAACGGCGACGAGCAGCACAGGGACCCTTTGCTGGAGGCGCTGACACCGCGCGAAACGGAAATGCTGGAAGCCATGGCCGAGGGACTGTCCAACGCCGAGATCGCCCACAGGTTCTTCCTGTCCGAGGCAACCGTGAAAACCCATGTGCGCAGGATCCTCGCCAAACTGCATCTCCGGGACAGGGTGCAGGCAGTTGTTTATGCCTACGAGACAGGGCTGGTGGTCCCGAGCAATCCGGACTACTAACTACCCGGAAGTAGATTTCGGGCACATTTCCATGTTGCCGTAAAGGATACTTTGGTTGCCTAATGCTGTTCTTCGTTGTGGGAAGCGCTGTTTCGTGGCCACCCAATATGTTCGACTGCACAAGATGTGGCGTCCGGCATCCGGTCTAGGGTGAGAAAGAAATGTGGCCTGACGCACGGAGATCCGTGCCTGTCCTGGGCCCGCACCCTCAACTAAGGACGGCGCTTCCATGCACGCTGACCAACAGCTTTCCAAGTCCCTGAAACCCAGGCACCTGTCCATGATCGCCATTGCCGGCGTGATCGGCGCGGGCCTCTTTGTCGGCTCCGGCGCCGCCATCCAGCAGGCCGGCCCCGGCATCCTGCTCGCCTACATGGCTGCGGGAATCGTGGTGATCCTGGTGATGCGGATGCTGGGTGAAATGGCCGCGGCCAACCCCGAGACCGGATCGTTCTCCACCTACGCGGACAAGGCCCTGGGCCGGTGGGCCGGATTCAGCATCGGCTGGCTCTACGCGTGGTTCTGGATCATTGTCCTGGGGATCGAAGCAACAGCGGGCGCAGCCATCATGCACCGCTGGGTTCCGGGAATCGACCAGTGGGTGTGGGCACTGGTCCTCATGGTGCTGCTGACGCTGACGAACCTCGGCTCCGTGAAATCCTACGGGGAGTTCGAGTTCTGGTTTGCCTCCATCAAGGTGGCTGCCATCGTATTGTTCCTTCTCTTCGGCGTGGCCGCCATCCTGGGCCTGATCCCCGGAGTTCCGGCACCGGGGCTGGACAACCTGGTCAACAACGGCGGATTCCTGCCCAACGGACCCGGAGCGGTGCTCGCCGGCATCCTGGTGGTTGTCTTCTCCTTCTTCGGCGCAGAAATCGCCACCATCGCAGCCGGTGAGTCCGAGAACCCCGTGGACGCCGTCAAGAAGGCCGTGAAGTCCACTGTCTGGCGCATCCTGGTGTTCTACATCGGTTCCATCGCCATCGTGGTCACCCTGCTGCCGTGGAACTCCGCTTCAGTGGCCAAGAGCCCTTACGTCGCGGTAATCGAGCTCTTCGGCATCCCGGGCGCCGGCACCATCATGGACATTGTGGTCCTGACCTCGGTGCTGTCCTGCCTGAACTCGGGCCTCTACACGGCCAGCCGCATGCTGTTCTCGCTCTCCCGCCGGGGGGACGCACCCCGGGCCTGGATGAAGATCTCCAAGCGCGGCGTTCCGGCCGCCGCGGTGATGGCCTCTACCGTGGTGGGTTTCGTCACCGTCGGCCTCAACTACATTGCGCCGGACACAGTGTTCCTGTTCCTGGTCAACACGTCAGGTGCGATCGCGCTGTTCGTCTGGCTGGTCATCGCTTCCTCGCAGCTGATCCTCCGTCGCCGCATGGGCGCGGCTGCCAAGGACCTTGCCCTGAAGATGTGGCTCTTCCCCTACCTGACCTGGGTGTCCATCGTCAGCATCGTTGCGCTGCTGATCGGCATGGTGGTCCTGGAGTCCACCCGGGAGTCGCTGCTGCTCTCACTGGCACTGGCCGGCGTTGTGGTGGGCATCGGCGTCTGGCGCTACCGCAAGAACCTCGGCAGCACCGGCGGGACCGAACAGGCCGGGACCGAACGAACCGCCTCGACCAGCACCGACCGGACGGACGCCACAGCCGAAGAAGCCGGCGTAGGTGCCGGACCGGCGTCGTAATTCACTTGCGTTAGCCCGGCAGCAGCGGGCGTAACCTGCCCGCAACCGGAGTCCGGCCGCCGTCAGTCCAGGTGGCCGGACTCCGTGCTTCCGGACTCCCTGCTTTCGGAGTCCACGTCCGCCGCCGGATCCACGCCCTGGCCCGGCTGCACGGAATCGAAGAACGTGTGCTCCCCGGCTGCGGCGGCGGAACTGTGAACCCGGGTCCGAATGAAGCTGACGTCCTCAGCACTGAGCTGGATGGCGCCGTGCTGGTCCCGAACCACCGGCTCATCGGCAACCCGGGCAACGATCGTGGCGATCGTCCTCGGCAGCACCACACAGCCGGGATTATCCATGAACCAGCGGCGTGTTGCGGGATCAAGCCGGTGCCACTGTGTTTTCAGTTCCATTGAGGGACCCGTTCCATATGTTCTGCTGCCTCTTTCCCGGTCGCCCGGCTGGTTGAATGAGCCTGTTGGCTGATGGATCCGACGCTATTCGCGGCTGATCGGGAGCCGCTTCTCCGGGGCATCCGCTAATGGTGCCGCGGGAAGCGGTGTTCTGACTTCGAGCACGCCGTCCCTGAAGGACACCTTGATATCTGTGTCGGTAACCCCTTCCGGCAACGGCAGGTTGCGGGTGAAGGGGCGGTAACGCAACCGGGAATGATGGCCGTTCCCGTCGGAGGGACCATCGGATTCCCCGCGTCCGGCGCGGATATGCAGCACGCCTCCGGCCACGGACACCTCGATGTCACGGTCCGGGTCCGCGCCGGGCATGTCGGCCCGGACCACGAGGGTCTCCCGGTCGACGAACTCCTCGACACGCACATCGGCGGCACGGACCTCCTCGTTGTGAGCGGGGACCGGTACGTTGTTGGGACCAAAGACCCGCCCGAGTGCGCCGGTGAAGCCCGGGGGAGTCCTGCCCGCCCCGTCGTCGGCGTCCGGCCACCGGGCCGACTCGAACGGGGACCATTTCAACGCACCCGACATAGCTCTCTCCTGGTTGTTCTCCTGGCAGGGCGGCAACCGCAGGCGGCCAGACCCACACACCAGTAGATACCTATCCGGCGAGCGGGGATAGGGACCAAAGTCCCCGGCCGGACCGGCCATTCACGAAACGGCAGGATCCCGGCGGCGGGCACCGCCGTATTGCCGGCCGGCACCGCCGCCGCGCCTGAAGGAACCGCACAGCCGGCACACAGGAAAGGCCTATGCCCGGCATAGTCGTCTGGAGTTTCATGGGTCCATGACTACTTCACCGCAGCCTCCCCACGAACCGCATCCCAACCATGACCGCGGCCTGGAATTCGACCTTTCGACGCTGGTGAGCCGCCGGTCGCTGGGCATGTTTTTCGGCGCCGGCGCCGCGGCCGCAGCACTGGCTGCCTGCAGCCCGGGCGGGTCCACCTCCGGCGCTGCCAGTACGACGGCGGCCGCCACCGGTTCCGCAACAGCGACGGCGACCTCCTCAGCGTCAGTGTCCGCCACGCCGTCGGCGTCACCCACGCTGACCCGTGCCATTGCCGAATGCGGCGTGGAAATTCCGCAGGAGACAGCGGGCCCCTACCCTGGTGACGGTTCCAACGGGCCCAACGTCCTGGAGGCATCCGGCGTGGTCCGGCAGGACATCACTTCGAGCTTCGGGACCTCCACCACCAAGGCCGAAGGCATCCCGCTGACGGTCACTCTGACCCTTCTGGACAACGCCAACGGCTGCAGGCCGCTCGCCGGCGCCGCCGTCTATGCCTGGCACTGCGACCGCGACGGCAAATACTCGATGTACGACGCCGGGCTGGAAAACGAGAACTTCCTCCGCGGGGTCCAGGAAGCGGACGCGAACGGACAGGTCTCGTTCGCCACCATCTACCCCGGGGCGTACAACGGCCGCTGGCCCCACATCCACTTCGAAGTCTTCGAGTCCATGAGCAATGCCACGGTGGCCGGCCACGTGCTGGCGGTCTCCCAGATCGCCATGACGGAGGCTGCCTGCAACGAGGTCTACGCCACGGCAGGCTACGAGTCCAGCGCCCGGAACTTTCCCAACACCACGCTCACCTCGGACAACGTCTTTGGCGACGACGGCGGCATATACCAGCTGGCCACCATGTCCGGTTCGGTGGCAGGCGGCTACACGGCGGGGCTCAACGTCACGGTGTAGGAAACGGTGCAGGAAAGGACCTTCGGCGGTGGGCCGTCGCGGCACCGCTAGACTCGGAGCCATGCCTTCCCACGCCACTGCCGCAGACCACATCCGGGACCTGGGCGCGTACGTCAGCGCGTCGCCGTCGAGCTTCCACGCAGTGGAGGAAGCCGCACGGCGGCTGGACGGGGCGGGCTTCACCGGACTGGACGAGCTTGAGGCGTGGCCGGCCGGCACAAGCGACGGCGGGGAAGGCGGCGCGGCAGGCCGGTTCTACGTGGTCCGCGACGGTGCGCTGATCGCCTGGGTGACGCCGGAGGGTGCCGGACCCACCACCGGGTTCAACGTCCTGGGGGCGCACACCGATTCGCCGTCGTTCAAGCTCAAGCCCAAGCCCACCATGGGGAAGTTCGGCTGGCTCCAGGCAGGCGTCGAGGTCTACGGCGGTCCGCTGCTCAACTCCTGGCTGGACCGTGAACTGCAGCTGGCCGGGCGGCTGGTGATGCTCGACGGCACGCAGTGCCTGACCGCCACCGGGCCGCTACTTCGCTTCCCTCAGCTGGCCATTCATCTGGACCGGGCGGTGAACGACGGCCTGGCGCTGGACAAGCAGCAGCACATGAATCCCGTCTTCGGGCTCGGCGACCCGGCCGGCGAGGACCTCCTCGCGCTGCTGGCCGAGCGGGCCACCCCGGCGGCTCCCGGCGTCGCGCCGGTGGATCCGGCACAGATCGGCGGGTACGACGTCGTCATCGCGGACACGCAGCAAGCCGCGGTTTTCGGGGCCAAAAGTGAGTTCTTCGCCTCCGGGCGGCTGGACAACCTGTCCGCCACCCATGCGGGCCTGGCAGCACTCATCGCCCACGGTGAGGCAGGGGAGCGCGCGGGCGGCGGGCCGATCGCCGTCCTCGCGGCCTTTGACCACGAGGAGATCGGCTCCAACTCGCGCTCGGGTGCCTGCGGACCGCTGCTCGAGGACATCCTGGTGCGCATCTCGGACGGCCTCGGCGCGTCGGCGAGCCAGCGGCGACAGGCACTGGCGGCGTCGTTCTGCGTGTCCGCCGACGCGGGGCACGCGGTGCACCCTAACTATGCCGAGCGCCACGATCCGGTCAACCGGCCGGTCCTCAACGGCGGGCCCTTGCTGAAGATCAACGCCAACCAGCGCTACGCGACCGATGCACCAGGAGCAGCCTTCTGGGCGCGGCTGTGCGGCGAGGCGGGGATTCCGTACCAGGAGTTCGTCTCCAACAACGTGATGCCATGCGGATCCACCATCGGACCGCTGACCGCTACGCGGCTGGGCATCAGGACCGTCGACGTGGGGGTGCCGCTGCTGTCCATGCACTCGGCACGCGAACTCTGCGGCGTCGAGGACCCGTTCCGGCTGGCCCGTGTGACCGAACTGTTCTTCCGGACGCCGGCGTAGTCGGGAGGTTCGGCGGCTCCGCTACTTGACGCAGGACGCGGCGCCGCCGTCGATCCGGTATAGATGGACGGCATTGCCGTCCGCAAAGTGGTCGGTGAAGGCGCCGTCGGCCATCGTCACAGTGCGGTTTTCGTCGACGACGGTTACTGCGGCGCCGGCGCCGGCCATGCAGGTCAGCCGGAAGACGGCATCCTGCTGCCCTGCCTGCGCGGAACCGGCGAGGACGTAAAGCGATCCGTCGTGGACTTTGATGGCGGCATCAATCCCTTCGCCGTGCGAGAGTGCATTCTCGAGGAAAGGGGCATTGAGTACAGGCGCAAGCCTCGTAATCTGTGCGTTCACATCCGTCACCCACGGTCTGACGGCATCCCCGCACGGGCCCCTCAGCACATGCTGGGTCTGGCAGTCGCCGCCGAAGTTGTGGTTGAAGTACACGATCCCGCGGGCGCCGTGGATAAGGCTGCTCCACACGGCAGCGCGGATTTCCGGTCCGGTGATAGTGGGCGCGTCCGCCTGGGTAAAGGGATGGCCGACTTCAACGAATGACCAGACCGGTTTGCTGGCTGCCGGATTCACCAGGGATCGCAGCCGGTCCACTGTCCAGCCGTAGTTGGCGGCAAGTCTGCATTTCCCCGGTTCCAGCTGCGCTCCGGCCGCCAACACCGCACCGCCCTCGGACGGCCCGCAGATATAGGGGTCAGTGAACCAGTAGTTATCCGCAGACACCACGTCCTGGAAATCATTGACGAAAGCTGCGGCCTGCCCGTTGGTTTCCCAGAACGTCACGCCTTTGCCGTAGTTCGCATAGACCATCGTCCCGGCGGGCACTGACTCGCGGAGGTCGCGCAGGACGGTATAGCCGCATCGCTCGTTCTCCGGTGTGCAGATGGGGCCGTATCCCGGCCAGTTGCCTGTCCAGGCGGCATCACCGGGGCCGGCCCACATGTCCACCTCATCCGAGAGCATCCATCCGGCGGCATTGGCCATCGGGATGCTGGTCAGGGCGCGCATTCCCTCTTTGGTGGCAAGCGTAATATCCGAGCTGCTGGTCAGATCAACGTAAAGATTTATCCCCATGAGACGGTCCTTGGGGGCATCGGTTGGTTCTATGAGGCTTTCCAGCCAGACGCCGACGGGGAAATACGCAGGATCGGTAGGGAGCGGGTTGGCATACTTCGCAAAATAGTCTGTGCCGCCGTCCACTCCACGCAACTGAACAGGAGCAGCGGTTGCTACGGCCTCGGCAGGGGCCGGCTGCGTCTGGTTCCAGACGAAGGAAAGTCCTGATGCAAGGACGGCAGCGAAAAGGACGCTGAGGCCAATTCCGCGGGCCCCTGCCGTCCTGCGACGCGTGATTTTTCCCATGGTCTACCCCTATCGTCGCCGAGGTGAGACCGGTGCTTGTGTCATAGTGCTCCTCGGCGTCCGGCGGGTCAAGACCGCGGGCAGTCAAGTCTGCCCGGGAGCCCGGTCCATTCGGCCGTGCTCAGGCCAGTCCGATCACCAGGTTGATGGTCGTGGCGAGGATGACGGTGCCGAAGAGATAGGAAAGCAGGCTGTGCTTGAGGGCCTCGGCCCTGATGAGGTGGTTCTGCAGATTGGTGTCAGACACCTGGTACGTCATGCCAAGGCTCGTGGCGAGATAGGCAAAATCCGTGTACTGCGGCGGCCGCTCCTGGTTGAAGTCGATGCCGCCCACTTCCCGTGCGCCGCGTTTGCCGGTGCTGTAGTAGAGCTCGGCATAGCGCAGGGTGAAGAGTGTCTGCACCAGGATCCAGGACAATGCGACACACGCCAGGGCCAGGAGCCCGCCGCTGAGTCGCGAACCGCCGTCGGCCCTGTGCGAATCCACGACGACGGCGGCAACAGCGGCCAGGCTGGCAACGTTGGCCACCAGGATCAGCAGGTCGGTAGTCCTGCGGGACGGGTCCTCCGACGTCGCATGGGCCCGCGTCCCGTCGGGTCCGAGCCTTCCCACCACAAGCCACACCAAGGCCACGTAGACCAGCGCGGCGCTGCCCCAACCGACGGCCGGCGCTTCGACCCAGTGCCCGGACAGCCCGGTTGCTGCCGCGGTAGCCAGGCCTGCCGCCACCATGGCAAAGAACCGCAGCCGGCTTCGTCGGATCCTGGCGGGCGGAGGGCTGGTATCCATGTGTCGTTACTCTAGCCAAACAAACAGGCCGGACCCCGTTCCTGCACGCTTTTCCACATAGCGTCCGCGGGCGTTTCCGCCCGGCACGGCCCGGGGACTAGCCTGAACGGGTCACGAATCGCCGAAACCGGCCTAAATGCACTAAGATATTGAAGTCTGTGCTGCGTCCTGTCTCCGTTTTGGTGGCCGGGCGTGCATGGCATCGCAAATGAACCTCCTGTTACGGAAATGCCGTAACCGCTTAGCCCAAAGGAGGTGGGTTCACATATGCGTCCTTACGAATTGATGGTAATCATCGACCCCGAGGTCGAAGAGCGTACCGTTGAGCCAACGCTTCAGAAGTTCCTGAACGTCATCACCAACGATGGTGGAACCATCGAAAAGGTTGACATCTGGGGCCGTCGTCGCCTGGCTTACGAAATCAAGAAGAAGTCTGAAGGTATCTACGCAGTGGTGAACTTCACCGCCAAGCCGGACACCGCCAAGGAACTTGACCGCCAGCTGAGTCTCAATGAGACCATCATGCGCACCAAGATCACCCGCCCCGAAGAGCAGAAGGTCGTTGCTGAGTAATTTCAGCTCCCGGCATTCAATCTTTACCCCGCAGGAACGAACAAGGAGGCAGTAGATGGCAGGCGAAACCACTATTACGGTCATCGGTAATCTCACCAATGACCCCGAACTGAGGTTCACACCGTCAGGTTCGGCAGTAGCGAATTTCACCATCGCTTCTACGCCCCGCACCTTCGATCGCCAGTCGAATGAGTGGAAGGACGGGGAAACCCTGTTCCTCCGCGCCTCGGTCTGGCGTGAAGCAGCCGAAAACGTCGCGGAATCCCTTACCAAGGGCATGCGCGTTATCGTTAACGGCCGTTTGAAGAGCCGTTCCTACGAAACCAAAGAAGGCGAGAAGCGCACCGTTATCGAGCTCGAAGTCGATGAAATCGGCCCGAGCCTGCGCTACGCCAACGCCAAGGTCAACCGCACCCAGCGCTCCGGCGGTCAGGGTGGTCAGGGTGGCTTCGGCGGCGGCAACAGCGGCGGTGGATTCGGTGGCGGCCAGGGTGCAAACCAGGGCGGCAACACCGGAGGAACCTGGGGCGGTAACCAGCCCGCAGCGCAGGAAGACCCCTGGGCAACGCCCGGTGTCAGCAATGCGGGCGGCGGCTGGGGCAACGGCCCGGATTCCGAACCTCCCTTCTAACCAATAATTCAGGTCCGGCGCCGGACCCCGCCGGGATGCCTCACGGCTCCCGGGTGAGTGCCGCCGTCGAACCACCACCATCCCGTGGATCAATATCCACGGGCTCCATAGAATAGGAGCTCCACGATGGCTAAGGCTGAACTCCGTAAGCCCAAACCAAAGTCCAACCCCTTGAAGGCCGCTGACATCACCGTCATCGACTACAAGGACGTAGCATTGCTGCGCAAGTTCATCTCCGACCGCGGAAAGATCCGCGCCCGTCGCGTCACTGGCGTCACGGTGCAGGAACAGCGCAAGATCGCCCAGGCAATCAAGAACGCCCGCGAAGTTGCTCTGCTGCCTTACTCCGGCGCTGGCCGCGGCTAAGGAAGGGATTAACTAAAATGGCAAAGCTCATTCTGACCCACGAAGTAACCGGTCTCGGTGCTGCTGGCGACGTTGTCGAGGTCAAGGACGGTTACGCACGTAACTTCCTGCTGCCCCGCGGTTTCGCTCTGACCTGGTCGAAGGGTGGCGAAAAGCAGGTTGAGTCCATCAAGGCTGCCCGCGTTGCCCGCGAGCACGCTTCCCTGGAAGATGCTCAGAAGCAGGCTGCTGCACTCTCCGCCAAGCCGGTCAAGCTCGTTGTCAAGGCTGGCGAGACCGGACGCCTGTTCGGCACCGTCAAGCAGGGCGACGTGGCCGACGCTGTTGAGGCCGCTGGCCTCGGCCGCATCGACAAGCGCAAGGTTGAACTGCCGGCACACATCAAGTCGGTTGGTTCCTACCAGGCCAACGTCCGTCTGCACGACGACGTTGCCGCTGTGATCGAACTCGACGTAGTCGCAGGCAAGTAGTCCCTCCGGCCCTTCGCCAGAGCGCTACGCAGTCCTGAACTGCTGAAGGCCCCCGCATTCGGATTCCGCTTCGGAACCGAACGTGGGGGCCTTTGTCGTTAACGCCCGGGTTCCCGCTTCAGCCCTAGTCCTGGTGCATCACGGTGGTGGAGTGCCGGTGGCCTGCCCGGATGAGTTCGGCCAGCACCGCCTCGTCCACGTCGTCCAGCTTGTTGACGTACAGGCACCCCGCGCCCACCTTGTGTTTGCCCAGCCGCGGCAGCAGGTCCGCCGCCTCGGGTGCGTAGGTGAGGCCATACAGCGAAAGGCTCCCCTTCCGGGGGGAAAACCCCACAGCGACGGTGTCCCCCTCACGGCCGCTCTCGTACCGGTAGTGGTAACTTCCGAACCCAACGATGCTGGGCCCCCACATCACGGGTGCCTCCCCGGTGTTTTCCTTCATGAGGGCCAGAAGCCGCAGGCCATCGTTTCGCCGGGCGTCGTTTTCCACGCCGTCCAGGAAATCCTGCACGGACGCATCGGTTGCCTGGGTCTTGTTTTCAGCCATGACGGCAGTCTGGCAGACGCCGCCCGGGTTGTCAGCAGGCCCGCCCGGCCGTGCCCCGTCGCTGCGGAATAAACACGAGGATGCGTCGGTTGAGTAGGTAGATGCAAACGCATATACTCTGGATTTACCGTTGACCTTCAGGAGAAAACCGTGGAAACCCGCCGCATAACCGTCCTTTCCGCCGGCCTTGGCGTACCGTCGTCGAGCAGGCTTCTGGCTGACCAGCTGGCGGTCGCCGCCGAACAGCGGCTGGCGGCAGCCGGCTACGCCGTGACCGTGGACGTTGTGGAACTCCGTGACCTCGCAGTGGACATCGCCAACAATTTTGTGACGGGCTATGCGGGCCCGCGCCTCGCCGAAGTCATTGCCGGCGTGGAGGACTCGGACGGCATCATCGCGGTCACGCCGGTCTTCAGTGCCTCCTACAGCGGCCTCTTCAAGTCCTTCATCGACGTCCTGGATCCGAAGTCGCTGGAGGGCAAGGCCGCCCTCCTCGGGGCAACCGGCGGCACCGACCGCCACCAGATGGTCCTGGACTATGCCATGCGTCCCCTGTTCAGCTACCTGCGGACCCGCACGGCAGCCACCGCCGTCTTCGCGGGCCCCCAGGATTGGGGCAACACGGACGACGGCGGTTCGCCCCTTTCGGTGCGGATCGACCGGGCCGCGGATGAGTTCGCAGGGCTGCTGACGGCTGCCCGGCCGCGGCGGAAGCCCGAAGCCGCCGAGTCCCTGCCGTTCGAACAGTTGCTGGCCGGAATCTCGGGCGGGCGGTAGGAACAGGGCGCCGGCCCTCAGTTGCCGGCGCGCGGTGGATGCGCCGAACTTTTCCGGGGCCCTGCTCGTTGTGCCGGAGATGAAATGCCCTGTGGATTCAGTAGACCTAATCATGAGCGAACGCAGCGGAGTGGAGATCGATTACTGTCCGCAGTGCCGCGGCGTGTGGCTTGACCGCGGCGAGTTGGACAAGATCATCGACAGGGCGGCCGATCTGATGGGTCCGGCCGCGCCGGCTGCCCCGGTGGCCCCTCCCGCCCCGGGGCTCATTCCGCCGCCGCTCTACAACAACAACCCGGACCCGCGCCGCGATGACAGGCGTCCCGATGATCGCCGCTATGACGAGCGGCGGGACCGGCCCCGGTACGATCAGCCCCGGCATGACGACCGGCGCTATGACGATCGCAGGCGGCCCAAAAAGAAGGAAGGCTGGCTCGGGGAGCTTTTCGATTTCTGACAACGGGCCCCGGCGGCCCGAATCGGCCGGGGGTCACGCCTGCGGGGTCAGGCGGGCTGCGCCCGGCTGGAAGCTCAGTCGTCGAGCAGGGCGATGAACTCCCGGGCCTGCTTCATGGAGATGTCCGAGTGCCGCGTCAGCGCCATTGCCGCCGCTTCCGTGTCGCCGCTTCTGGCCAACGTGCGGATCCGGCCGTAGATCTCGTCGTTCAGCATGTTGCTGCTGACCTCGCGGGTGACATCGCCCTTACTGGCGATGGCCCGATAGCGGTAGGGGAAACGCTCGGGAGCGTCGTCGTCGTCATTCTCCGGCTCCTCAGGGGCCGCTGGGTGGAAGGGCTGCGGATTGGCCGCCAGGGCGCCGACGGCGTCACGCGAGGCCCGCAGGCCGTCTCCTGAGGCTTCGTAGTAGAGCTTGATGGCCGCCATGGCCTGCCCCTGGGCGATCAGGGCGTACAGGCGCCGGTGCTGGTCCTCGGTGAGCTTCGCCGCCGCGGCCCGGGCCAGTTCCACAGGGTTCCCGGGCGGCGTACTGCCACTCGTCCTGTTGGCGGCGGTGCGCCGTCCGACGGCGCGGGCCACCACGAGGACACCCGCTCCCACGACGAGCAGGATCAGAACGGGGATCACTAGCGATTCCATTACTACAGCCGATCTACATAATTCTTGGCGGTCAAGAGATCCGAATGCGTTGCCTGCCGCAGCAACTTGATGGCCTGGAGTTTCTGGCCGCTGCGGGCCATCGACTGGAGCTGCAGGGCGAACTGCGGGTTCAGCTGCCCACCGGGGAGGACCGCTCCCTGGTAGCCGTGCATGCCCACGCCCGGACTGGAGCCCGCCTGGGCGCGCAGGGCCGCCCGTGCGTGGTCGGCCTGCTGCGACTGCTGTTGCTCGTTCTGGCTTGGCCGGGTGGAGGCGTCAACCCGCGCCCGCGCGGCCGTGGCTGCCTTCACCTGGGCCGCGTAGTGAGACTGCGACCGGAGGGCCAGTTCCAGTTGATAGCGTTCCGCATCGGAGATGCCGGTGTCCCGTGGTTTCAACGCCGTTGAAACCCCCCAAATCACTGCCACCAGAATGAGGGCAGGCAGCATAACTACTAATACATCGCCCATGAATAGAGCTTATGCCAGTTCACCGTTATCCACAGCATATTCTGACGTCTGCATACAACCCGCGTAGGTAAACCGTCAATTCGGGCCGGTTGTCGTGGCGTACATCACAATGCGCGTATATTCTGCGTCACTTCGCCTCTCCTACTGGCCAGTATCCCCAATTCGAACCTGCAAGCTGTGGATGAACGTTCCCCAAAAGAATCTTTCATCCACAAGCCATTTTGAACGTTTCCGCAGGTCAGAGGCACATTGGCGGCCAAAGTTTTTTAGTATCCACAGGTGACCACACAGGCTGTGCACAAGCAGCGGCCGCTAATCCACAACTTATCCACAGGTGTGCATGTACGTGGGCTTGGTGGCCGGCGGAACGGGGACTAACGTAGCGGGATACCTGTTTTTGGGGCGTTCGTACCTGTTTTCGATACTCCGGCCAGGCCTGTTGCGGGACAACCGGAAACGGGCTCGGACGCTCAATTGTGGATAACCCCCGCAAACTGGGGATAACCGGATTAGCGGCCGGAAGGAACGGACGTCGGCGCTTTGCCGACGCCGGAAAACTGTCAGTGCCTGCAGGTACTACTGGTCCTGCTGCGCAGCGGGGAATTCCGCTGCGCATGGCAGCCCACAGGCAGAAAGCTACAGCACCGCCGGCATTGAGAAACCGCCGCGGTACACAACGGAGGACGGCAGCTTTGTCAGTTACGCACCTGGACTCAATCGAGGGCACCCGGAGTTCCGAAGGCAACCGAAAGCCGCCCCAGGACATCCCTGCTGAGCAATCAGTTCTCGGCGGCATGATGCTGTCCAAGGACGCCATCGCCGACGTCGTTGAGATCCTGCGGGGCCAGGACTTCTACCGGCCCGCCCACGAGACAATCTACGAGGCCGTGATTGACCTCTATGGCCGCGGCGAGCCTGCCGATGCCGTGACCGTGTCTGATGAGCTGACCAAGCGCGGCGAGATCAACAGAATCGGCGGCCCCGCCTACCTGCACGAGCTCATCCAGACCGTACCTACTGCAGCCAACGCCGGATACTATGCGGAGATCGTTGCCGAGCGTGCCGTGCTGCGGCGGCTGGTAAATGCCGGCACGAAGATCGTCCAGCTGGGGTACGGCTCAGACGGTGAAGTGGAAGACCTCGTCAACCAGGCCCAGGCCGAGATCTACGCCGTGGCCGAACGACGTACGGCTGAGGACTACGTTGTCCTCAAGGACGTCATGGAATCCACTGTGGACGAGATCGAAGCCTCCGGCCACCGCGGCGAAGGCATGACGGGCGTGCCCACGGGCTTTTACGAACTGGATGAGCTCACCCACGGCCTGCACCCGGGGCAGATGATCGTCATCGCCGCCCGCCCGGCCGTCGGTAAGTCCACGTTTGCCCTGGACTTCGCCCGGTCCGCGGCCATCAAGAACAACCTCGCCACGGTGATGTTCTCCCTGGAAATGGGCCGGAACGAAATCGCCATGCGCCTCCTTTCCGCGGAGGCCACCATCGGCCTCCAGGACCTCCGCAAGGGCACCATCAAGGACGAACAGTGGTCCAAGATCGCCACCACCATGGGCCGGATGAACGACGCCCCGCTGTTCATTGACGACAGCCCGAACATGTCGCTCATGGAAATCCGCGCCAAGTGCCGCCGGCTCAAGCAGCAGCACGACCTCAAGCTGGTCATCCTGGACTACCTGCAGCTGATGAGCTCGGGTAAGAAGGTCGAATCCCGGCAGCAGGAAGTCTCGGAGTTCTCGCGTGCCCTGAAGCTGCTGGCCAAGGAGCTCCAGGTGCCCGTGATTGCCCTTTCGCAGCTGAACCGTGGCTCCGAACAGCGGCAGGACAAGCGGCCCATGGTCTCGGACCTCCGTGAGTCGGGATCCATCGAGCAGGACGCCGACATGGTTATCCTGCTCCACCGTGAGGACGTCTACGACAAGGAATCGCCGCGCGCCGGCGAGGCGGACATCCTCATCGCCAAACACCGTAACGGCCCCACCAAGGACATTGTGGTGGCGTTCCAGGGGCACTACTCGCGCTTTGCCAACATGGCGGCCGACGCCGGAGGCGGCGGCTTCTAGCTTGCCGGGCTACGTCGCCTGAGCTCCGTGGCCGTATCCTGCGCAGTGTCGCGGGCCGCGCCGCCGGCCAGCAGGTGGTTGGGCAGCCGGTTTCCAGGTGCCCGGCCCCGGATCTCCAGCAGTTCCCGGGCATGGGCGTGCAGGCGCTTGTCCTCCTCGGAGACCGGCACCCAGGGCAGAATGGGCACCGAGTTCCCGGCGGCGTCGCGGGCCACCATGACGGTCAGGCAGTAGGTGGTGAGGTTCATCTCCCGGCCCTTGGGATCGCCGGAGCGGACGTGCACGGCAATATGCATTCCCTTGGTGCCGGTGTACACCAGCCGCGCTTCCACTTCCACCACGTGGCCGATCAGCAGCGGACGGTAGAAGCGCACTCCGCCGGAGAACACGGCCACGGTGTCCTTGCCGCAGTACCGCGAAGCGCACACATAGGCGGCCTCGTCGATCCATTTCATGACGATGCCGCCGTGCACCTTGCCGCCCCAGTTCACATCCGTGGGAGCGGCCATAAAACGGAGGACAACCCGTTCGGCGGTTCCGGCGTCCGTGTATTCCTGCGCGTTCATTGCCTGGACGATGTCTTCGCGGACCTTGATCCGTGCCAGGGCGTGGTCGCGCTCCTCGATTTCCTCCGCGGTGGAAGGCTCAAACTGCGTGACGGGTACCGGCTTCCCGTCCGGGCCCACGGCGACGAAGATGACCATGCACTGGCTGCGCATCGTGGCCGGGCCGCCTTTGGGGTCGCCGGAGGACACCACGGTCCGGATATGCATGGAAGAGCGCCCGGTGTAGACGATCGTGGCAGTGACCTCCACCATGTCACCGCTGTTGACCGGATCGGCAAAGTGGATATTGCCCACGTAGGCGGTCACGCAATAGGACTTGGACCAGCCGACGGCGGCAGCGTAAGCAGCCTTGTCAACCCACTCGAGGACCGTTCCGGCGTCCACGGAACCGCTGTGGCCGACGTCGGTGGGGGCCGCAAGGAAGCGGAGGGTCACTGAATTGGCGGCAGTCTCGCTCATGCTGAGAGTTTACTGATGACCCTGCGTACCGCCCGGTCGGAATGACACAAACGGCGCCCCATCCGCCATATGCGGGCTGGGGCGGCGTCCGCAGGCGCGGAAGGCGGTTCCCCCTTCATCCGTTTTGCGGAGCTAATGAGAATCACTATCATTTAGCTTATGAAGAATCCCACTCGCCGCCTGTCCCGCTTCAAGCCCGTCCTCCGCTCCCCGCTGTCCGCGCCGCCCTCCATCCCGCGGGTGCTCCTGTGGCCCGCCGGTCTCTCGACGCCCCGGCGGCCGGGCGCCCCCCTTCCCCGCCTCTCCGCTGCGGCGGCATTGGCTGCATCCGCTCTGGTGCTGAGCGGCTGCGCCGGTGCTGCTCCCGGAAGCGTCGGCGGTGACGCCACGGGGGCCGGCGCGCCGGCCACGGGGCGGGCTGCCGAGTCCGCTGCCGCCCAGGAAGTCCAGGGCCCGGTGCCCAGGCTGGTCATGACGCACGCGGAGGGCATCACGGTGCTCGACGCCGCGTCGCTGGACGTGGTGGGGGAGGCAGGTCTCGCGGGCTTCAACAGGCTGAACCCCGCGGGCGACGGCCGTCATGTCCTGGTATCGACAGGCAGTGCCTTCCGGGTGTTCGATGCCGGCGTCTGGACGGAAAAGCATGGCGATCACGGGCATTCGTATGCTGCGCCGCCGACGCTCACGGACGCCGCGTTTGAGGCGATCAAGCCCGGCCATGCCGTATTCCATGCCGGCAGGACAGCACTCTTCAGTGACGGTTCCGGAAAAGTTGAAATCTTTGACCCGGCCGGGCTGGCGGAAGAAGGCGGGGATGTTCCCGGGACTGATGTTTACACCACGCCGGAAGCCCACCACGGCGTGGCGGTGCCGTTAAAGGACGGCAAGCTGCTGGTAACCCTTGGTGACGATGAGGCGAGGCGGGGAGTCGCCGTCCTCAGTGCCGGAGCGGGCCAGGACCGGACCGAGCTGGTGCGCAACGAGGACTGCCCGGGCGTGCATGGCGAGGCATCGGCAGGGCAGGACGCCGTTGTGGTGGGCTGCGAAAACGGCATGCTGATCTACCGCGACGGCCGCATTTCCAAGGTGGCCAGTCCTGACGCCTACGGCCGAATGGGGAACCAGGCGGGATCGCCGGAGTCGCCCGTGGTCCTGGGTGACTACAAAGTCGACAGGGAGGCCGAACTGGAGCGTCCAACACGTGTGTCACTCGTGAATACGGACACGGCGACCCTCCGCCTCGTGGAGCTCGGTACCAGCTACTCGTTCCGCTCGCTGGGCAGGGGCCCCGAGGGCGAGGCCCTGGTGCTGGGGACCGACGGTGCCCTGCGTATCATCGATCCGCTGACCGGAAACATCACGTCCACCGTTCCGGTGGTGGAGGCGTGGGAGGAGTCCGAGACGTGGCAGGACCCGCGCCCCACATTGTTCGTGCAGGGCTCCACTGCTTACGTGACCGAGCCGGCCCGCCGCGTGATCCATGCCGTGGACCTTGCCTCGGGCAGCGTCCGGAAATCAGCCGGGCTGCCGCACGTGCCCAACGAATTGACGGGAGTCTCCGGCTAATAGTCCAAGGTGGGAATACTTTGGGTACGCCCGCAGAAAACGACGCCGGGCCGGCCACGAAGGTGACCGGCCCGGCGTCGTGCGGGTTTCATTGTTCCGGGGACGGCTGCTTAGGCGAGGACGCTGAGCTTCGAGTTGCTGCGGCCGAACAGGGCACGGTCCACGGCCACCTTGCCCGCGCCGGTCAGGGCAATGGCGAGGGCTCCGGCTGCCAGCAGAAGCACCAGCTCGTAACCGCCCGTGGCGGCGAAAACGCCGGCAGAGGCGTGGACAAGGAACAGGGCGCCGAGCATGTCCAGCGCGAGAAGTGCGGCGAAGATGCGCGTCAGCACCCCGAGGATCAGCGCGATGCCGCCAACAAGCTCGAGAGTGGCGACAGCAGGGGCTGCCATTTCAGCGGCCGGTATGCCCATCTTGGCGAAGGAGGCCTGCGTGCCCGCGATGGTCCACTCATTGAACTTCTGCCAGCCGTGGGCTGCGAAGAGGAATCCAGCTATGACGCGCAGGATAGTGAGTGCTGTGGTGGTCAGTGTGGACTGGTTCATGGGAGTTTCACCATTTCGGAGATCGGTGGGATATTGCCGCGGCGCCGTGAGGACCGCGCTCTTGAAACTTCAATAATTAACATTGCCAAGAATTGGTTGAAGAGTCAACCATATGGCCCCGCATGTGACGGGTCTCTCCAGTTAGGCTGAATCCGTGCCAAAATCACCCGCCACCGCCGAAGTTGTTCCCGCCGGCCGGAACGCCCGGGAAATCCTCCGCCTCGCCGTCCCGGCGTTCGGCGCCCTCATCGCCGAGCCGCTCTTCCTTCTTGCGGACTCCGCCATCGTCGGCCACCTCGGTGTGGCGCAGCTGGCAGGGGTGGGGCTGGCGTCCGCGGTGCTCCACACGGCCGTTGGCCTCATGGTGTTCCTGGCCTACTCCACCACCCCGGCGGTTGCCCGGGCCATCGGCGAGGGCAAGCTCCCCAAGGCGCTGGCGGCAGGCCGGGACGGCGTCTGGCTGGCACTTGTCCTGGGCCTGGTGCTGGCAGCGGCAGGGTTTGCCGGCGCCGAGGTCCTGGTCGACCTGATGGGGGCAACGGGCGACGTCCGCCAGTTCGCCGTCGACTATCTCCGCTGGTCCATGCCCGGACTCGTGGCCATGCTCCTGATTTTCGCCGGCACCGGGGTGCTGCGCGGCCTGCAGGACGCGCGTACGCCGCTGGCCGTGGCATCGGCGGGCTTCACCCTGAACATTCTCCTCAACCTGGCCCTCGTTTATGGGCTGAATTGGTCCGTGACCGGTTCAGCCGTGGGCACCAGCATCGCCCAGTGGGCCATGGCCCTGGTGTATCTGGTCATCGTCCAGCGCAATGCCCGCGACCACGGCGTCTCGCTGCGGCCGGACTGGCAGGGAGTGCGGGCCATGACCAAAGTGGGGTCCTGGCTCATGCTGCGGACGCTGAGCCTGCGCATCGCGATCCTCGCGACTGTGCTCGTGGTTACGGCCCAGGGCTCCGTGAACCTGGCCGCCCATCAGCTGGCCATGACCATCTTCACGTTCCTGGCATTCGCCCTGGATGCCTTGGCCATCGCCGCCCAGGCCCTGATCGGCAAGGAGCTGGGTGCGGCCAATCCTGCCAAAGTACGCGAGCTGACCCGGACGATGATCCGCTGGGGTGCGGGTTTTGGCGTGGTCACCGGGGTGTTGCTGGCCGTTGCGGCTCCGTGGGCGGGCGGCCTCTTTACGTCCGACGCGGGCGTCCAGTCCGCGCTGATGCTCTCGCTGTGGGTGCTCGCCGTGGGACAGCCGCTGGCCGGCTACGTTTTCGTCCTGGACGGCGTCCTCATTGGTGCAGGCGACGCGAAGTACCTGGCGATCGCCGGCGTCGTAAACCTGGCGGTGTACGTGCCCCTCCTGGTGGCTGTGCGGCTTACGGCAGTCGACGGCGCCGCCGGCCTCGCCTGGTTGTGGGTTGCCTTTTCGCTGGGCTACATGTCCGCCCGCGCTGTGACCCTGGGCCTGCGGGCAAGGACCGATAAGTGGATGGTCCTGGGTTCGTCCCAGGCCGGTTCCCGGGGCTGACCAGCCGCTTCGGCTGCGCGGTTCGCGAGGCGGGTTCGCGTGGAAACCGCTGCGCACTAAACTGGACGCGTGACCCTCCCCGCATCTCCTGCCGATCCTGCCGCCCTCACCGCTCCCGCTGCGGACCTGTGGAAGCCGGTGCTCACCAGGGCCGTGGTAGCCCTTGCCTTCGGCGCGGTGACCGTGTTCTGGGCGTCTCCGTCGGCATCCGAAACGGGCTGGGCGGGCGGCCTCTACCTGCTGGCCACCGGTGTGACGCTGCTGCGCGGAATCGGGCAGTTTGGCATTGCGGCCAAGCAGCCGGCCGGCAAAGCCATGGCCGCGGCCGGCGCTGCCATGACCGGAGCCGGAGTTGCCGTGGTGTTCCTGGGCGGTGAACTGGTGTTCGGTGTCATCGCGGCGCTTGGCCTGGGCCTGCTGGGGGCGGCGGAACTCTACCTCGGAATCATGTACCGCGGCCGCAGCGTCCTGGCGCGCGACTGGATGGCCTCAGGCGTGATCGGCCTGGGAACCGCTGTGGCCCTGCCGTTCTTCATCAGCCTCGGAGCGCATGCCCTGCTGGGGGTGGCTGGCGGCGGGGCGATCATTTCCGGCGTTCTTTGGATCCTGGCTGCCCTGACCCTGCGGCACGATGCGCGGGCTGTTTCCAGTGAGGCCGTAAACTAGTAGGGAACGGTTCTACTTCGTGTAGAACAATCGCTTGACTAAAAGTGGCAGGGCCCCGGCCGTGCCGCACGGGAGGAAATACCTTGGCACACCAGAAACCAGGAGAACCGCGCAATCTGCGGACCTCGGTCAAGGGACCCCTCATGTTCTCCGCATTCTGGGCTGTCCTGGCGTTCTTTGCCGTGCTGATCTTCGCCTCCGGGGGCAGCTCCCGGGCTCCCCGTTTCGATCTCGCCTTCACCGGTGCCGGCATTGCATTCATCGTGACCCTGGTCATCGCCGCGATGCTCTCGATGAGCTACAAGGACAACCCCGACCACTTGGGCAAGGGTTCCGGTGTCAATCTGAGTTCGAAAAAGTCCTCCGGGCACGGCGGCTATTCCGCCCGTCCGGAGTCCCAGGCCCCGGGGACGCCGGATTCCGCGCCCGGCGCCGACCCCCGCTAGGTCTTCGGGCGCCGGTTCCTGCCGGCGCGGTTTCCTATGACGCCGCCTTCCGCGCACGGTAAGCGGCCACATGCGCCCGGTTGGCGCAGTTTCCGGTATCGCAATAACGCTTGGACCGGTTCCGGCTGAGGTCCAGCACGACGGCGTCGCAATCTTCCGCGGCGCACACCAGCATCCGGTCCATCTCCTTGCTGCGGATCACATCGACCAGTGCCATGGCGGCTTCGGTGCTCATCCTGTCCGCCAAAGGGGCTTCCCGCGTGGTGGCGTGCAGATGCCAGTCCCATTCATCGTGCTTGATCAGCTGCGGCAGGGCACTGGCTTCGCGGAGCAGCCGGTTGACCGTTTCGACGGCCGAGTCCTCATCCATGGTCCAGAGCTCGGTGAGTTGGCCCCGCAGTTTATGGACGCTGGCCAGTTCAGCCGCGTCCCGGGCCCTCGCGCCGGAGAACCCTTCCTCGTGGAGAAAGCGGTCCAAATCCCCGACCGTGGCGAGGTGCTCTTCGCCGTTGGCGGCGCTGTTGATCAGTCTCACCACGGTGCGGAGTGCTACCTCAGTGTCAGGGGCAAATACCATCTTGACTCCTTACAGGGTCCGGGCGTAATGTCATGACCATTACCCCACTTTACTCCTGACAGGAGGCAGCCGTGCCTGCCGTACGCAAACGCGCCGAAGCGTCCGTCGAGGGCGCCGTTTCCCGACCCGGCGCCACCCGCGGTCCCGCTGCCGGCTTTCTGGCGTCCGGGCTCGGCGTTGCCCTGTTTTCCTCGGCGGTTTTCGGACTTTCCGGATCATTTGCGAAAGCCCTGCTCGAAACCGGCTGGACGCCCGGCGCCGCCGTGACGGCACGCCTCACCGGAGCGGCAATAATCCTCGCCGTCCCGGCCGTCCCAGCCCTGCGCGGCCGCTGGAACCAGCTGAAGGACAACTGGCTGACCATACTGCTTTTCGGCCTGATCGGCGTGGCGGCCTGTCAGCTTTTCTACTTCAACGCCGTGGCGCGGCTGTCTGTAGGCGTTGCCCTGCTCCTTGAGTATTTGGCCCCGGTGATCATTGTGCTTTGGCTGTGGGCGGCAAGCCGCCGGCGGCCACGCCCCCTGACCATTGCGGGAACGTTGTTTTCGCTGGGCGGACTGATCCTGGTGCTGGACCTGACAGGTGCAGTGAAGATTGATTTCATCGGTGTCCTCTGGGGAATCGCTGCAGCTGTCTGCCTGGCCATCTACTTCTTCATCACGGCCAAGGAAAATGACACGCTACCGCCCATTGTCCTGGCGTCCGGCGGCCTCATGGTCGGTGCGGCAGTGATGTGGCTGGCCGCAGCCACGGGCCTTCTGCCCATGGCCTTCAGCACGGCGGACACCAAGCTGGGGCCGTGGGTCACGCCGTGGTGGGTTTCGCTGGGCGGCCTGATTGTCCTGGCCACGGTCCTTGCCTACGTTTCCGGCATTGTTGCCGCACGGGCGCTGGGCTCCAAAGTGGCGTCCTTCGTGTCGCTCACCGAAGTGCTCTTCGCCGTTATCTGGGCATGGCTCCTGCTCGGTGAACTCCCCGGTCCCATCCAGCTCCTCGGCGGGGTGCTGATTGTCGGCGGTGTGGTTCTGGTCCGGGTGGACGAACTGCGGGGTTCGCGGGCGGCAGCCGCCGCTGCGGGCGGCTCCGTTTCGGAAAGCGCGGCAACGCTGGCGCCGCTGGATCACGCGAACGACGTCGAGCCGGTCCCCTAAGCAGCGGCACGCCCTGCCGGCCCCTCGGTCCGGTACGGCCGGATACCCCGGACGCACGGATGCCCCGGACGCTGTGTGGCGTCCGGGGCATCCGGCATGCTGTCCCTGACGGGAGGAGGCCTTCCTAGCGGGAAGCCTCTTCCTGCTGGGAAGCGTTCTTGGTTGCCTGCTTGCCGGCTTCCTGCAGCGCCTGTGCCACCTTGGCCAGGGCCGTCACGTGCGAACCGGACCACTCGCTGCGGAACTTGTCCGCGTCCGGGCCCTTCCAGTCAGTGCCGTCCAGAGCCTTCGACAGCTGCGACTTCTGCTTCTCAATCTCGGACGAACCAGCCTGCAGCTTGGTTCCGAGCGCCTTGAGCTGAGCAATGTCTGCACCCCAAATAGCCATTAGTTATCTCCTTTAGTCAACGGACCCGATCCGATCGGCTCCCCAGCGGCCCCCGGCTCATCCGGAAGATCCATTACCTAGAACCTATCCCGCGGTCCAACCCGTCGTCGATGGGCACCGCTCCCCATGCACCACTCCCCACTGGTGGAAGACCTCAGGCTGCACAGGGCAGGGGGTCGATCCCAAGCGTTCCAGAGCCTAGCATGGGGTTATGTGCCGGAATATCCGAACCCTCCACAACTTTGAACCGCACGCCACCTCCGAGGAGGTGCACGCCGCCGCCCTGCAGTATGTGCGGAAGGTCAGCGGCAGCACCAAGCCCTCCAAGGCCAATGAAGAGGCCTTTGAGGAGGCCGTGCACGAGATCGCCCACATCACCCAGCACCTGCTTGAGTCGCTGGTGACGCATGCCCCGGCCAAGCACCGGGACGAGGAGGCCGCCAAGGCACGTGCCAGGGCGGCTGTCCGCTTCGGCGCCGCCTAAGCGGCCCGGCCGGTTGGGGATGGCCGGCCGAAGCTGCGGAGCCGCAGCGAGTTGGCAACCACCAGCACGGAACTCGCGGCCATCGCAGCGCCGGCGATCATTGGATTCAACAAACCCAGCGCCGCCACCGGAATGCCGACGGCGTTATAGAAGAATGCCCAGAACAGGTTGGTCTTGATGGTGGCCAGCGTCCGCCGGGACAGCTCGATGGCCTGCGCCACCTGTCCCAGATCGTTGCCCATCACGGTGAGGTCCGCCGCTTCGATGGCCACGTCCGTGCCCGAGCCCATGGCGACGCCCAAGTCGGCCTGCGCCAGGGCAGCAGCGTCGTTCACCCCGTCGCCGGCCATGGCGACGGTGGCGCCTCCCGCCTGCAGTTTCCGCACGGCGTCGACCTTGCCGGCCGGCAGCACCGCGGCAAACACATCGTCCGGAGCGATGCCGACGGCGGCTGCCACCTGAGCAGCCACAGCCGCATTGTCCCCGGTCAGCAGGATCGGCCGGAGCCCCAATTGCCTTAGCCGCGCAATCGCATCCGCCGAGCCCGGCTTGATGATGTCCCGCAGCGAGACAATCCCTGCGGCCTCCCCGTCCACGGCAACCCAGATGGCAGTGGCCCCGGACTCTTCGGCGGTCCGCAGCGCCTCCATCTGTTCCGTCGTTACAGGTATGCCGTTTTCCCGCAGCCAGCCTGTCCTTCCGGCCGTGACCAGCTGGCCGGCCACCTGGCCGGAAACCCCGCCGCCCGGTGCGGAACGGAAGTGTCCGACGGCGGGAAGCCGCCCGCCGTCGTCGTTCCGGCGCTCCGCGGAAAGCGCCGCATCCGCGATGGCGTGGGCGATGGGGTGCTCGGAAGCGGCCTCCACCGCCCCGGCAAGACGCAACACCTCTGCGCTGGTGTATGTGCCGAAGGCCCGGGTGCCGTCAACGGCAAGACGGCCGGTGGTCACCGTGCCGGTCTTGTCCAGCAGGATGGTGTCGACAGTTCGCGTGTCTTCAAGCACCTGCGGACCCTTGATCAGAATCCCCAGCTGGGCGCCGCGCCCGGTGCCGGTCAGGAGGCCAACCGGGGTGGCCAGGCCCAGGGCGCAGGGGCAGGCGATGACCAGCACCGCCACGGCGGCGGTGAAGGCTGCGCGCAGTTCAGCATCAGTGACGGCGGGCCCGGCAATCAGCAGCCAGGCGGCGAACGTGACGACGGCGATGACCAGCACAATCGGAACGAACACGGCGCTGATGCGGTCCGCGAGGCGTGCGATCGGAGCCTTGCCGGTCTGCGCCTGGGAAACCAGCCGGGCCATCTGGGCCAGTGTGGTTTCCGAGCCCACCCGGGTGGCGCGCACCAGGAGCCGGCCGGACGTGTTGATCGTTGCGCCCGTGACAAAGCTGTCCGGACCCACCTCGACCGGCACCGACTCGCCCGTGACCAGGGAGGCGTCCACGGCGGAGGCGCCGTCGATCACCATGCCGTCGGTGGCGATCTTTTCGCCGGGACGGACCACCATCACGTCGCCGACCGCCAGCTGATCGGCCGGAATCCTCAGCTCGGCGCCGTCTGCCAGCACGGTGGCATCCTTCGCGCCCAGGTTCAGCAGCGCCTTCAGGGCGTCGCCCGCCTTCCGCTTGGCGTTTGCCTCCAGGTAGCGGCCCAGGAGGAGGAAGGTGGTGACCACGGAGGCCACCTCGAAGTACAGGCCGCCCGACCCCATTTCCATGCCCGGGTGTTCGGTCATGCGGGGCTCGGCCAGCAACTGCCAGGCAGAGAACAGGTAGGCGGCAACGACGCCGATGGAGACCAGGGTGTCCATCGTTGAGGCGAAGTGCCGGGCGTTGATGGCCGCTGCGCGGTGGAAGGGCCAGGCCGCCCAGCTCACGACGGGCAAAGCCAGGGTGCCTGCAACCCAGCCCCAGCCGGCGAACTGGAACGCCGGGAACATCGAGATCACGAACACCGGGATCGTCAGAACGGCTGCGACCGTCAGTCTCGGCTTGAGTTGGGCGGCGGCGCCACCGTGTGCCATGTGGTCGGCAGGCGCGGCGCCACCGAAGCCAGGCGCGGCGGTTTCGTGGCCGGAACCTTGGCGCGGGTAGCGCGGGGGGCGGATCTTTGCCTTGTAGCCTGCCGCTTCCACTGTGGCTGTGATCTGGTCGTCGGTGATGCCGGGCGGGACCGTGACCTGGGCGGACTCGAGGGGCAGATTTACCGAGGCTTCCACGCCGTCGAGCTTTCCGAGCTTGCGTTCCACGCGGCTGACGCAGGAAGCGCAGGTCATGCCCTCGATGTCCAGTTCAATCACCCGATTTCCCGGCTGGTGCATCAGTTGCTCGTTACTCACAGGGTGTCCTCTGTCGTCCTCTGTCCTGGTGGGGTGGGCGGGTCAGGCTTCGTTGGCCACCACCAGATAGCCAGCCTCAGCCACTGCTTCCCCGATTTCGGAGCGCGAGAGCGCCTTATCGGACGTGATGGTGACCGTGGAAATTCCACCTGCGTTGAGGTCGACGTCGATCGCTTCCACGCCTTCCAGCGCTTCGAGTTCTTCGCTTACGGAGGACACGCAATGGCCGCAGGTCATGCCGGACACGCTGACGGTGGTGGATACGGGGCTCATGGTTGCTCCTTTTTCTCGGCGGTGCCGGTGGTGCCGGACTGACCCGGTTGGATCAGCCGGAAGGTATGGCGGGCGGGGTTGGGTTTACCGCAGCAGGCGCCCGATGGCATCGGTGGCCTCCTTGACCTTGAAGTCGATGGTTTCCGCGCGGAGTACAGGGTCCGGCTCAGAGGCGGCTCCGACGACGCAGTGGCCAATGTGCTCCTCGACCAGGCCGAGGCTCACCGCGTGCAGGGCTTTATTTACCGCGGCAACCTGGGTCAGGATGTCGATGCAGTACTTGTCCTCATCCACCATCCGGGCGATTCCGCGGACCTGCCCCTCGATGCGTTTAAGCCTGCGCAGGTACGCGTCCTTGTTTGAGGTGTAGCCGTGCTGCGGGGCGGATTCGGCGTCCGCAAACCCGGTGGCGGCGTCTTCAGGTGAGTCCATATCCTCAACATATACCCCTGAGGGGTATAAAACAAGTACCCCCTGGGGGTATGCCGCGAGTCTCCGGTTTGCGTCGCCTGCGCTTTTACGGTGCGGGTTCAGGGCCTCGGTTCAGCGGACTCCGCAGGAAGCCCGCTGCGCCCAATGCTGCCGATGCCCAGGAGGGACGTGGCGGCGACGGCCGCGGCGAGAACTCCGAGTCCCAGGGGCAGTGCGGAAGCTGTGGCGACGGCACCCACCAGGAGGGGGCCGCCGGCGTCGCCGAGTTCCCGTCCCAGCTCGGCCGATCCCATGGTCCGGCCGAGCCGCTCGGGCGGAGTGGTGGCGGCGAGGTGCGCGAAGCCCAGCGGTGTTGCGGTGCCGATGCCCACACCGATGGCCGCAGCCGCCCCGAAGATGGTGACCGGCCCGGGAAACAACGCCACGGCTGCGATTCCGGCCGCCGTCAGCAGCAGTCCGGCCGTCATTCCCGGTCCGTCAGGGAGTCGGCCCTGATCGCGCAGGCGGCCGATCCACGGCTGTGTCGCGGCGGACGTGAGGGCCAGCAGGCTGACGGCGGCCACGGCGGCGACGGGGTCCAGGCCGTGCCGGGTGGCCAGTGCGGGAAGGAATCCGATGGCTGTGCCGAGGGCGCCGGTGGCTGCCGCCAGGACCAGCGTGGGAACGAGGAAACTGCGGTGCGTGACCTGGCGGGCAAGGTCCAACACCGTGTACCGGGGTCGCGGCAGAGGGTCCAGCCGGGGCAGCGCCGCCATCGCCCACACTGCGGTGGCTGCCGCGAGGATGCCAAGGGCGGCGAAGAGGAGGGGGAAGCCGCCCAGGAAGATCAGCGCCGCGCCGATCAGGGGACCTGCGACATAGCCCAGGCTTTTCCACGAACCGTAGCGGCCAAAGTAGGTGCCGGCGCTGCGGCCGGCAAGCCTCGCGACCATCGCGGAGGAGGCCGGTGAAAAGGCCGAGGCGGCCGCACCCTGGCCAATACGGGCGAGACCGAGCATGAGGGGGTTCGCCCCCCAAAGCCCGATAAGCGACATCAGGGCGAAGGCGAGGAGCCCCGCCACGACTACCGGCTTGGTGCCGATGCGGTCACTCAGGGCTCCGAACACGGGTTTTAGCACCACCTCCGCCAGGTCATAGACGGCCAGGAGGATACCCAGGTTGAGCAGGCTCAGACCGATGTCACCGCTGTGGGCGCCCATTCCGGCGGCGATGCTGTGTGCGCCGAAGGCTGTGACGAAGCCGGCCGCGTACAGCGGGGCAGTCACCGCGGCTGTTGCGGTGGGGGAGTGGCTTGGCGCTGAGGTCACGGGATTGCTCCTGAGGGGTGACGGGGCCACAAGGGAAATCCGGCCGAACATTAAAAAGCTCCGGAGTGCGTTATTGGGGGATACGCACTCCGGAGCAGCTTTTGGGGCAGGTCCAACATCTTCCTGCGAAATCCAGCATACTTGGCGGCCGCGGTGAGCGCTACCACCCTGAATAACTACTTTCGCTTTAGTTTCACAGGGTCTTTCGTCCCGACTTTCCTAGGGTGTTCTTCCGGGGCCAAGACTGAGCTGCGCGGCATGGAAGTCAAAGTGCAGGATGGGATAGGCATAGACGTCCGCCACGGACATCCAGGGCGTGAAGAACGGGTCCCAGCGGTCGGGAAAGGACATTCCCCGGGCCATCGACGCAGCTGACTCGCACTCCAGCCGCCGCTCGAGTGACCGCGTGACCCGTCGGAGCTTCGCCGCCATCCGCTTCCGGTTGAACAGCCGGGCCGCTGCTTTGGAGCCAAGGTAATTGACGACGTCGAACGGCGCAGTTCCGGCGTTGAGGATCCGCGCGAATCCCCTGCTAAATGGAGCTGGAAGGGCTGCGAATATGCGAACCAAAGGCAGCAGCGCCTGCACCACCATGTAGCCGAAGACCATGTGGAAAAGCAGCTCCTCATTGGTCCAGCGGGTGCCCGCGCTGCGGCGGCGGAGGTCGGCGTCGGACGCCGCGGCCAACCATAGCTCCAGTTCCCTGCAGTTGCGCCCGTAGCCGTGATGAATGGTGCCCGGAGCGGCCGTCACTCCGGTTCGTCCCGGTGGGCACCCATGCGGGCGGGCACTACGAGGACGGGGCGGTCCTGGTGGTGGGTCAGCCACGCGGCTACGGAACCGTTAAGGGCAGCCGAGATGCGGTGCCCCAGTCCGCGCTCGGGCGTGCCAACGATAATCATGGAGGCGTTGGCCTCCGCGGCCACGCGTCCCAGGGCGCGGGCAGGGTCTCCGGCCAGGGTCCGGAGTGTCCACTCAACGGACTTGCCGGCGCAGGCTGCCCCAACAACGGCGCGCAGCTCTTCGCTCACGGCGCGGACATCAGCGTCGTCCTTGTCAGGGTGCAGGGACAGCCGGTGCGCGGAACGCGCAGGGTCCCACTCGACCAGGTAGCTTGCCTCATCCACGTAGGCGCACAACAAGGGGAGGCCCATCTTTTCGGCCAGGCCGCCGGCAAACCGCAGCACCTCCGCATGCTGGCCGGGCAGCACCCCGACCACCAAGGGAGGAGGTCCGCTGAAGCGTTCAGGAGACATACTCCATTGTGGCCCCGGGTGCAGCGCTTGAACAGCGCTTGGCAACCGCTTCCAGGGGGTCAGCCACGGCTGCGTCAGAGCCCGTTCCACTCCCGTTCCGGCATGGTTTAGGCGTGGGTGGGTTCTTCCACCAAGGCGGTGGCGATGCTGTCGGCGTCGTCCAGGGCGGCGAGGTAACGTTCGGCGTCCAGGGCGGCGGCGCAGCCGGTGCCGGCGGCGGTGATGGCCTGGCGGTAGCGGTGGTCCACGGCGTCGCCGCACGCGAAGACTCCGGTCAGGTTGGTGACCGTGGTGGGCGAATCGACCTTGATGTAGCCCTCCGCGTCCAGATCCACCTGCCCGGCCACCAGCTCGGTGCGCGGCACGTGCCCGATCGCCACGAAGATTCCGGTCGCGGCCTTTTGGCGGGTTTCGCCGGTGCGGGTGTCCTTCAGCGTCACACCAGTGACCTTGCCGTCACCGTGGATGGCGCTGACGGCCGAGTGCCAGGCGAAGCTGATCTTCGGGTTGTCCTTGGCCCGCTGGGCCATGATCCGGGAAGCCCGCAACTCACCCTTGCGGACCACGACGGTCACGGACTTCCCGAAGCGGGTCAGGAAGGTCGCTTCCTCCATGGCCGAGTCCCCGCCGCCGACGACGATGATGTCCTGGTCGCGGAAGAAGAAGCCGTCGCAGGTGGCGCACCAGGAGACGCCGTGGCCGCTGAGCCTTTTCTCCTCAGCCAGGCCCAGTTCCTTGTACGCGGAGCCGGTGGCGAGAATGACAGCGGGCGCCTCGTGGATGTCGCCGGCACCGGTGACCACCCGCTTGAGGTGACCGGTCAGCTGAACCTCGGTGACGTCGTCGAACACCACCTGCGCGCCGAACCGTTCAGCCTGCTGCTGCAGCCCGTCCATGAGCTCGGGCCCCTGGATACCGCCGGGGAAGCCGGGAAAGTTCTCCACCTCGGTGGTGTTCATCAGCGCGCCGCCGGCAGTGACCGCCCCCGCCAGAACCAGGGGCTTCAGTCCGGCTCGGGCGGCATAGATGGCCGCGGTGTAGCCGGCGGGGCCGGACCCGATGATGATCAGCTGTTCGGTGCTCATGGAAGGCTCCTATGGGTGGAAGTCAGTGGCGAACGGGCGAGGGGCTGTCCATGGCAACCTTCTCATCGCTGTGCGGAGTGCCTCCACGGAAGGCGTCCGTCGCGGTAGTTCAGGCGTGCCGGACTGCCCTACAAGACAAGATTGGCCCACTGGAACTGCAAGGCACAAGGGGCGCCTGCAGTTCGGCTGGCATGCTTGCAACACCGCCATTGGACCCTTGTACACCCCTCCGGGCCGGAATAACGTTGAGGCATAGGGAGAGGTGGTCCGCGGTGGAAATCTACATGTGGTGGCTTGATCTGGATCTGGACAGCAAGGAATGGCTGCGCGAGAACCTTCGCACCGAGGAATTGCCGTTACCCGTGCTCCAGGGAATTGCCGAGGCTGGCGGCCCGCACCCCGACACCCCCACACGAGTCCTCACGGACGCGGACTGGGACTTTATCGAGACGCAGTCCGAATTCGTGGACTGACCTCCAGGGACGCACTTTGCCGCGCCGAAACCATTGCGGCCCCCGGGCTGGAGTGGTTGCATGGGGTGCATGGCCACCGAAGAGAGTTATGTCCTAGCTATCGGAACGAAAAAAGGGCTGTGGCTGGCGACCAGCCCGGACCGGCGCGAATGGTCCATGTCCGGCCCGCACTTCCTGATGAGCGAGGTCCCCAGCATCGCCATCGATACCCGCAACGGCCGGACCCGCATCATGGTGGGTGTCCGCTCCGAGCACTGGGGTCCCACCGTTGCGCATTCTGATGACCTGGGTGCGACCTGGACCGAACCGGAACAGGGTGCCATCAAGTTCCCGGAGGGCACCGCCGCCGCCGTCGAACGCATCTGGCAGATCTATCCCGACGCCGAATCCCGCCCGGGTGTGGTCTGGGCCGGCGCTGAGCCCATCTCGGTGTGGAAATCCACCGACGGCGGCGAACACTTCGAGCTGAACCGCGGCCTCTGGGACCATCCGCACCGCAGCGAATGGGGTGCCGGCTACGGCGGGGCGGCCGCGCACTCAATCGTGGTGGATCCGACCGGAGACAAGGTGCACGTCGCCATGAGCACCGGCGGCGTGTACAGGTCGCTCGACGGCGGGACCTCCTGGGAGCCGCGGAACAAGGGGATATCGGCCTACTTCATGCCGGATCCCAACCCCGAATTCGGCCAGTGCGTCCACAAGATCGCGGCGGACGCCGCCGTCGACGGCCGCCTCTACGCGCAGAACCACCACGGCGTGTACCGCACGGATGACAACGGCGAGAACTGGGAGTCGATTGCCGAAGGCCTCCCGGCTGATTTTGGTTTTGTGATGCTGACGCATCCCCGGCGGGCGGGCACCGCGTGGGTGGTCCCGCTGAAGGCCGACGGCGAACGGATTCCGCCGGACGGCAAGCTGGCCGCGCACCGGACGGATGACGCCGGCAGGACCTGGAAGCGCCTTGACTCCGGGCTGCCGCAGGGCGAATACAACGCTGTGCTCCGTGACGCTGCCTCGGTGGATTCCGCGGAACCGGCCGGGGTGTACTTCGGAACGCGCGGCGGCTCCGTCTACGCCAGCCCGGACGAGGGCGAGCACTTCACCGAAGTGGCCTCACACCTGCCGGACGTTTTGTGTGTCCGCGCCGCTGTGGTGTCCGCGTCCCTGGTGCCCGGCGCTCCGGTACCCGCCTAAGGGTCCGTTGTGGCTGACATCAGCGTGGTGCTGCCCAGTGTCCTCCAGCCGCTCGCCGGCGGGCAGTCCATCCTGACTGCGCCCGCCGACGGGGCGGTGACTGTGGGGTTCCTGCTGGACTCGCTGGCCGGTGACTACCCGGTGCTTGCGAGGCGGCTGAGGGATGAAACCGGTGCCCTCCGCCGCTACGTGAATATTTACGTGAACGGCGACGAGGTCCGGCGCTTGCGGGGGCTGGAAACTGAAGTGGCCGGCGGCCAGGAAGTGGTGATCATCCAGTCCGTGGCCGGGGGCTGAGGGGCTCAGGCTACTCGCCAAACGCTGCATTCGTCCGCATTGATCGCCTTGCGCATTCCGGTCTGGCGGTCCATGATCCAGACGACGCCGATTCCCGGCGCAGTCTCCTGCACCCTGCCCCGGCGGATCACTACGTCGTCATAGCTGGGACCTACCGACAGCCGGGCTTCGATCTCGTCGCCGCGGTGCAACTGGTCCAGGGCGCGAACACGGGTTACATGGGCTTTGGCTTCCTTCAACATGGCGTGGCCTCCTGAGCTGGAGCTTGGGCTTCTGCCTGCAATTGCCGGCACATCCAGTGTCCTTCGCCATTGTTGCCGCCGCGTTTCATGCCGGTAATGGGCGCGTTAGTTTTCCGCGCCCCCACTGTTTCGCACCCTGTGCCACACGTCACTAAATACTATTGACAAGGGTTAGAATAAGCAATAGCGTAAGGGCCGTTCGGGCTCGCCGCGACCGGCTGAATCCGCTCACATCTTCGGGTACACCGCGTCCGGCAATGAGCGCCGGCCAATGAAGGGAATGCAATGAAGCTTCTTGAAACCAATGTCTCGCGCCGCAGCCTGCTGGCCGGTTTCGGTGCGACGGCGGTCGGCATCATCACGCTCACGGCCTGCGGCTCCGGCTCGGGATCCGCCTCCTCCGGCGCCAAGGACTTTGTGATGACGGTCTGGGGCGGGGATCCTGACAAGGCCGCCTACCAGGCCCGGCTTGACCTGGCGAAGAGCAAGTTCCCGGACTACAACATCACGCTCCAGATCATTCCCAACAAGGACTACGCGCAGAAGGTCCAGACGATGATCTCGGGCGGCACGGGGCCGGACATCATGCAGGTGGCCGAGGACGCCAACGCCTACAGCTCAAAGAACCAGCTGTTGCCGCTGGATGACTACATCTCCAAAGCTTCGCTGGACCTCTCCGGGACCTTCGGGCCGGTGGCCGAAAACTGGAAGTACAAGGACAAAACCTACGCCGTACCCGACCGCGCCGGCGCCATGATCCTGTACTACAACACGGCCGAGTTCGAAAAGAAGGGCCTCAAGGCGCCCACCGCCGACTGGACCTGGGATGAGTTGCTGTCCACTGCCAAGGAACTGACCGGAAACGGCGTCTTCGGATTCGGCGGCACTGAATGGTGGCCCATCTGGATGTCCTTCGCGTACCAGAACGGCGGCCAGATCATCGACCCGTCCAGTGGCAAGCCCACGGTCAACACCCCTGAAGTCATCGAAGCCCTCCAGTTCTGCCAGGACCTGGTCTACAAGCACAAAGTGGCACCCTCCAAGGTGGACTACGCCAACATGGGTGCCGGAGTCGGCGGTGACGCGGCCTTTGCCTCGGGCAAGGTCATGATGAACAGCACCGGGTTCTGGAACATCGGGAACCTTGCCAAGCAGGAAAAGATCAGCTGGGACGTTGCGCCCATCTGGCGCGGCAAGGAAAAGGCCATTTCAGCCTTCGGCTCCGGCCTGGCCGTGTCCCGCAGCAGCAAGAACCCGGCCGATGCCTTCAAGATCATTGAGTTCATGACCTCGGCCGAGGGCCAGCAGCCCATCCTGAAGCTGGGCCAGGACGTGCCGGCGCGCCAGGACCTGCAGAAAAGCCAGGAGTTCCTCAAGCCGTCCTGGCTGAAGGGGGATGTGGACATGCAGGTGTTCCCGGACTCGGCGCCGTCGATCTTCAAGCCGCCGTTCATCCCTGAGTGGAACGAAATGCAGAAGGCCATGACGGACGCCATGGCAGACTTCTGGCTCAACAAGTCCGATGCCAAGGCCACTGCCGCTGACCTCCAGAAGCGCCTCGACACCATCGTCAAGGCCTAGGGAAGCCCCGACCAATGACAACCGTTCAGCAGAAAGCCCCCGCTCCGGCCCCCGCTCCGGCTCCGGCGCCGGAACGGAGGGCCGCCGCGCCCCAACAAAAAGCACGCCCGAGCTCCATGCGGCGCAAGGAGGCCAGGTTCTTCTGGCTCTTCATTTCGCCGTGGGTCTTCGGCTTTGTGGTCTTCCTCCTCGGGCCCATGCTTGCGTCGGTGTACCTGTCCTTCACCGACTGGGACTCCTTCACGGACCCCAACTGGGTGGGCGTGGCCAACTATGCGCGCCTCATTACAGAGGACACGGTGTTCCACAAGACGCTCTGGAACACCTTCTACTTCGCGTTCTTCTCCGTCCCGCTGGGCATGGGGATCGCGCTGTGGCTGGCGGCGCTGCTGAACAAGAAAATGCGGGCCAGGAAGATCTTCCGAACCCTGGTGTACCTGCCGCACCTGGTGCCGATCGTGGCCGTGGCCCTGATCTTCCAGATGCTCCTGGCCCCCGATTCGGGCCCCCTCAACAAGGTCCTGGCGCTGTTCGGCATTGACGGGCCGGCCTGGCTGTTCGACTCCGAATGGGTGAAGCCGGCCATCATCCTGCTCTCCCTGTGGCAGGCAGGCGGAGCTACCGTCCTTCTCCTGGCGGGCATGAAGGGCATTCCGCAGGAGTTCTACGAGGCTGCGGAAATCGACGGCGCGTCCTCGGTGCGGCAGTTCTGGAGCATCACGTTCCCGCAGCTGACCCCCATCATCTTCTTCAACCTGATCATGGGCATCATCGGCGCCTTCCAGGTCTTCGCCCAGGTGTACATCCTGACCCAGGGCGGTCCGGACAACGCCAGCCAGATGCTGGTTCCCCTGCTCTTCAACGAGGCCTTCCGGAACTATCACATGGGCTATGCCTCGGCGATTTCCTGGCTCCTGTTCCTGATCGTCATGGTGCTCACTGTCATCGCCTTCGCGACCTCACGCAAATGGGTCTTCTACGAAACAGAGGTCAAGAACTAATGGCCGAGCTCAAGGTCTACAAAAGCACCGCGTTCACCTACGCAGGCCTGCTGATCGCATCCGCAGTCTTCTTCGCACCCCTGGTCTTCGTGGTGTCCATCGCCCTGAGCAGCGACCAGACCGTAAGTACGGGCAGCTTCTCGCTGTTCCCCACCGAATTCCGCTGGGACAACTTCGTCCGGATCTTCCAGACGCAGCAGCCGGTGGGAAATTTTGTCCTTAACTCGGTGGTCATCTCGGTGCTCTCAGCCGTTGGCCAGGTGTTCTCCTCGGCCCTGGTGGGTTACGCCTTTGCCAGGCTCCGCGCCAAGGGCAAGAACATCACGTTCATGATCGTGCTGGCCACCATGATGATCCCCGCACAGATCACCATGATTCCGCAGTTCATCCTGTTCAAGGAGCTCGGCTGGATCAACACCTTCCTGCCGCTGATCATCCCCAACTTCTTCGGCAATGCCTACAACATCTTCCTGATCCGGCAGTTCGTTTCCCGGCTTCCGCTGGAAATGGACGAGGCCGCGATGGTGGATGGCCTGGGCTACTTCGGCATCTTCCGCAGGATCGTCCTGCCCATGATGACGCCGGTGCTGATCGCCATCGCCATCTTCACCCTGACGTGGACGTGGGGGGACTTCATGGGGCCGCTGATCTACATCAACGAGGACACCAAGATGCCGCTCGCCCTGGGCGTCCAGCTCCTGACGAGCACCAGCCAGGAACTGCAGACGCCGCCCTGGAACCTGGTGATGGTGGGTACGGTGTTCCTCTCGCTGCCGATGATCATCATTTACTACTTCGGCCAGAAGTACATGTACGAGATGAACCTCTCCACCGGAAGCGCAGGGGTCAAGTAGCCATGAAATCCTCTTCAGGCGGTCCTGTTTCGCTCGAGGGCGGCAGGCTGATGATCGACGGCGAGGCACAGGTCCTGCTGTGCTCCTCGCTGTTCTACTTCCGGCTGCCGCCGGAGCAATGGCAGGACCGACTGAGGCTGGTCCGTGAATCGGGCTACCGCGCCGTGGACGTGTACATACCGTGGAACTTCCATGAGACGGCCCCGGGCGTGTTCGACTTCTCCGGGGGCCGGGACGTTGCCCGGTTCCTGGACCTGGCGGCGGCTGAAGGCCTGTTCGTTATGGCCCGCCCCGGCCCGTACATCTGTTCCGAAGTGGATGGCGGCGGGCTTCCGGCCTGGCTTGGCCTGGACCCGGAGCTGAAGGTCCGGCAGAACGAACCGAAGTTCCTCGCCCAGGCCCTTGGGTGGTACCGGCAGGTGCTGCCGCTCCTCGCGGAACGCCAGCGCGGCCTGGGCGGGAGCATCATCCTGCTGCAGATTGAGAACGAACTCGACTTCTTCGACTGCCTGGACCGGCCGGGCTACATGCAGGCACTGGCCGATGCTGCCGCGGCGGCCGGCATCACCGTGCCCGTCATCGCCTGCGCCGGGCAGGGCGACCTGTCAGCGGCAACGGGCGGAGCGCAGGGCGTGGTGCCCGCGGCCAACTTCTATCCGGACGATTCGTCACCGGACATCGAGGCCGAGGTCCTGGCCTACCAGCGCGAGCTGGCGGCCCGCGGCCTGCCCCTGCTGGTGACCGAGACCAACCGGCTGCACCTCACGCTGCGGCGCGAACTGCTGGCCGGCGCCCGGCTTATTGCCCCCTATCTGCAGAGCTCCGGCTGGAACTTCGGGCTCAACCCCTCCGCAGGCAACTGGGGAAACCCCGGAAACTTCATGACCCACAGCTACGATTTCGGCGGCTACGTGTCCGCCGACGGTGGCCGCCGTCCGGAATTCTTCGAAGGACAGAAACTCGCCGGTGTGATCCGAGCCCTGGGTGCCCGGCTCGCAGCGTCCGTCCCGGTGCTGGATGCTCCGGTGGAGCTGGTGCCTGAATTTGCCACCTCCAGCGTGCGGCCCGCGCTGGCCCTGGCCGGCGGCGGCCACCTGGCAGGCATGCCCAACCTCTCCGACCGCACCGGCACCCTCCAGATCAAGACCGACGCCGGCGCCTTCGCCTCCGTGGCGGTGCCGCCGGGCCAGTGCCCGCTGCTGCCCGTGAACCTGCCGCTGGGGGAGTGGGGCGTGCCCGCAACCCTGGAACTGGCGACGGCGGAACTGGTCGCCGTCGCGCGGACCGCCGGCCGGCTCGAACTCACTTTCGCCGCGACACCGGGCGCCGTGCTGCTGCTGGCGCCCGACGGCGGCCTGGAGAAGGAATCCGGGCAGGCGGAGATCCGCGGCGGCCGGCTCGAGGCGGACCTGTCAGCCGGTCCCGGCTCGGTGGTGTTCGACGGCGGGTCCCGGCTTGTGTGGAGGACGGCGGCTGCGGCCGTTGGGACCCCCGGGACGAATGACGAGTCAGCGAACCGGGCCGGCCGCGTGCTTTGCACGGCCCCCACAGCAACGGCGGAGCTCTTCGCGGACGTGCCGTCAGCCGGGCATTCCACCGCACCGCCGCTTGAGGCCCTCGGCGTCCACGCCGGCCGCGGCCGGTACCGGGCCGCGGTGCCGGCCGGCTGCACGCAGCTTCTGGTCGACGGAGCCGCGGACATCCTGTCGCTGACCTTCGCCGCGGACGCCGCCTCGGCGCCCCAAGCACTGGGAACGCTGACCCCGTTCGGTGCTGCCGCCGTCGTCGACCTTCCGTCCGGCAACGGCGGCGAGCTCACCGCCGACGTCGAAATCTGGGGTCATTCCAACTTCGATGACGCACGGCTGCCGGCGCTGGCCCTGGGCTCCCTGCGCGGGCCCGGGACCGTCATGGCTGTTTCCCGGCGTGCCGACGTATCCGGCCTCTGGCACGTCCACGGCGGCGGCCAGTGGGCGGAACCCGGCCGGGCCCTTCGCCGCTTTGGCGGCTGGAGCAGCACGCGGCTTGGCGTGGGCATCGAGTACCGGAAGACCATCCCCGCGGGGCCGGAGGACCGGAACTACCTGCATTTCGCCGGCCTGCCGTGCCCGGTGGCGGTTTCGGTGGGGAGCCCGTTAAAGGTGACGGTGACGCCGGAGAATCCGTACCTTCTCCTGCCCTCCGGCGTCCTGCCATCCGGTTCTGCCGGATGGGACGTGGCCGTCTCCTTCCCGCACGATCCTTCCCATGGCCCGGGCCCCGTCACCCTCCTGTCCGGTTCCAGGCTGCAGGACTGGTCGGTCCAGCCACTGCCGCAGGATGCGCTCGATGAGCTCGCTGACCGTGCCGTGCCGGGTTCTGCGCCAGGCGGAGCGGTACCGCTGGAGGTTCCTGCCGGTGCGGCCCGATGGCTGTGGCCGGAGCTGGCGGAACTGCCGGAACTGTCCGACGGAAGGGGGTATTTCCTGAAGGCTGCCGGCTCCGGGCTGATGCTCAGCGCCTGGCTGGACGGCACCCGGCTTGGCCGGCTCCTGCTGGATCCGCCGGGCACGGACGGGACGCCGCCAATGCGCGGCGGCGACCCCGGTGTGATCTGGCTCCCGGCGCCTATGATGAAACCGCGGGCCAGACTCACCCTTTTGCTGGAAAGCCGCGGCACCTCCCCGGGCCGGCTCGAATCCCTGCTGTGCCAACCGGCGCACAGCTGACAATCCGACCGAAGCGAACGTAGAAGCAGACCATGACGAAGAGAACGTCCAAGGACATCCGCAACGAAAGCCGCTTTGCCCTGCTGCGCGGGCTCTACTCCCTGCGCACTGCAACGCGGCAGGAACTGGTAGCCTCAACCGGACTGAGTTTTGCCACCATTTCGAACATTGTCGGCGAACTGATCGACGTCGGCGTGCTCGTGGAAGCCGGCCGGGAGGACTCCGGCGGCGGCCGCCCCGTGACGCGGCTGAAGATCTCGCCGGACCGCGGCGCCCTGGTCGGGGTGGACATCGCCGAGACCTACATCCACGTGGACATCTACGATCTCGCCCTCGGGGTGATCGGCCAGGCCGAAAGCGAGCTGGCCATCGAGGAAAACGAACCTGCCGCCCTGGTCCGCCGCGTGGCCGGCGTCATTGACGAGGCCACGGCCGACGCCGGAATCTCCCGGGACCGCCTGCTGCGTGCAGGTGTCAGCCTTCCCGGCCAGGTGGACCCGCAACGCGGGGTTTCCGTGTTCGCCCCCAACTGGGACTGGCACGAAGTGCGGATCCAGTCGATGCTGGCCGAGGCCATCGGGCTCCCCGTCGACGTCGACAACCCGCTGCGGGCCATCGCCATCTCGGAACTGTGGTTCGGCGCCGGGCGCCTGGTCAACAACGTGGCCACCATCAACCTGGGCACCGGCGTGGGCGCCGGCCTGGCCATTGACGGCGACCTTGTCCGCGGCACCAGCAACACCGCCGGCGAATGGGGACACACCACGCTGGTCTTCGGCGGCCGCCTCTGCCGCTGCGGGCGCCATGGCTGCGTGGAAGCCTACCTCGGTGTCCCCGGGCTGCAGATGACCATGGCGGAGATCAACGCCGCCCACGACCTCCTGACCGGAGACCGCCAGCGCGAGTTCGTGTCGGACGTCGCCAAGGGACTGGCCGACGGCGATCCTGACTGCATCGAACTGATTGAAGTCACGGGCCGCTACTTCGCCGCCGCCCTGGGCAACCTGATCAACTTCATCAACCCGGACCACGTCAGCATCCTGGGCTGGACGGCCGGGAGCATCGGCGCTGAACTCCTCCAGGTCACCGAAAAGTACCTGCCCAACGAAATGCTGCCCAGCGCCGGCGCTGCCGTCCGTGTGGGCCTGTCCACGGTGGCCGGTAATTCGGTGACCCTGGGCATGGCCACCTTTGCCCTCGAAGGATTCCTGGAGCAGGTGGGGCTGCCGAGCCGCGGCTCCGCCAACCGGAGCGCGGTGCGCAACGCCGCACAGTCGGCTGCAGGCGCGCCGGCAGCGGGCGCATGAACCGGCCGCGCCTGGACCTGCCGGAACCGGACTACACGCTCTCCCCGTACACGGGACTGACCCGCGGACACTGGACCGGCTACGCCGACCATCTGCTGCGCTCCGTCCATGTGCACGGCACCGAAAGCCACGCGAACATCCACCTGCCGGGTGCCGTGAGCGCCTACGGCCGCAGCAGTGACTCCCTCGAAGCCTTCGCCAGGACTTTCCTGCTGGCCTCCTTCCGCATCGCCGGTGATCCCGAAGGGACAGGCTGGCTGGCCGACTGGTACGCCAAAGGACTGGATGCGGGGACCGACCCGTACTCGGCGGAGAGGTGGCCGCGGCCGGACGAACTGGGACAGGCCAAGGTGGAAGCGGCGTCCCTGGCCGTGGGCCTGGCCCTGACCCGCGAACACCTCTGGGACCGGCTTCCGGAGCGCGTCCAGGAACAGCTCATCGCCTGGTTCGAGACGGTCATCGGGGAGGACTACCCGCCCATCAACTGGGTCTGGTTCCAGATTGTTGTGGAGCAGTTCCTCGCCTCAGTGGGCGGACGCTACTCCGACGTGGACATCGACGCCGGCCTGGCCGTTCATGATTCCCTCTACCAGGGCGGCGGCTGGTTCGCCGACGGTCCGGAGCGTTCCTACGACCACTACGTCGGCTGGGCCTTCCAGGTCTATCCGCAGCTCTGGGCGCTGATGGCTCCGCAGGATCCCAGGGTACAAGCGCGCGCGGCCACGGACGGCGCGCGGCTGGCGGACTTCCTGGACGACGCCGCCTACCTAGTGGGAGCCAACGGCGCCCCGCTGGTCCAGGGCCGCAGCCTGATTTACCGTTTCGCCGCGGCAGCGCCGTTCTGGGCCGGCGAACTTGCCGGACATACGCGGCTGTCGCCGGGCCTGAGCCGCCGCGCGGCTTCCGGGATGCTGAACTACTTCGCCGGCCACGGCGCCATGGACCAGGACGGCCTGCTGTCCATCGGCTGGCACGGCGAGTTCCCCGGCATGAAGCAGTCCTATTCGGGAGCCGGATCCCCCTACTGGGCCGCCAAGGGAATGATGGGGCTGGCCCTGCCGGCCGATCACCGGGTGTGGACGGCCGTGGAGGAACCCTTGCCGGTGGAGACCGGCGATACCGCCCGGCTGATCGCGGCCCCCGGCTGGCAGGTCAGCGGCACGGCCCGGGACGGCGTGGTCCGCATCCATAATCACGGAACCGACCACGCCAACAAGGGGGACCTCACCACCGATTCGCCCCTCTACGCCCGCCTGGGATACTCGACGCACAGCTTCCCGGACCTGGAACCGGAGTCGCTGGACAACGCCGTGACCCTGGTTGACGGCACCGGCCGCCACACGCACCGGACCGGCTTCGAAGTATTGGGCCAGGCGGATGCTGACGGGGTGCTCCTCGGTGCCTCGCGCTGGTCCGCGAACTGGATCGACGCGGACCCCGACGGCGGACCGGACCACGGCAGCGGCGCACGCGGCCACTCGACCGCCGGCCCCGAACTTACCGTGCTGTCCATCAGCTGCGGCAATGCGGAAGTGCGGGTTGTGCGGTTGGCGGGCGCTGACAAGTGTCCGCCGGCCCGGCTCCTGATCGGAGGCTGGCCAGTTACTCCGGGTTCCGGCGGGCTTCACGGTTCCGCGCTTCACAGTTCCGTAGCGCCCCTGGCCGGCTTTGGCGGGGAGCTCGACGACGGCGGCCACCATGTTGACCTGCGCCCCTCGCCTGTTGGGACCGGGCACGGTATCCCGTGGGCGGGTACGTCCGGACCGGCGGCCGACGGCATATATGCCGCAGTGGTTATATTCAGATCTGAGGCTGCACCGACTTGGATAGTCCGGTACGTGGAGGATGTGGCTGGCGCCAGGATCGAATTTTGCGCCGCCGGCTTCACCGGCGGCGAGTCAGCCGACGAATCAGCCAGCTCGGCGCGGCAGGTGCGGTCGGTAGCGCTCGGCCGGCTGGGCGCAGAATTTCCGGCGCTGGGGCTCTGACCCCCGTGCGGCCCGGGGGGTGGTCCCTCTACGGTTGGAGGCGGCGGGTCTTCCCAACCGCAGTCGTGAGAGTTATTCTAATGGTTGAAATAAGAGTTGAATTATGTCGGCGCCCACGTGGCTCGACGTAGAAGGAGACACCAAGATGGGAACCTTTGCCATAGGCGAGGAAGACTTCCTGCTTCGGGGCGAGCCGTTCCGCGTGCTGTCCGGCGCCATCCACTACTTCCGCGTCCATCCGGATCTGTGGCAGGACCGGATCCGCAAGGCCCGCCTGATGGGCCTGAACACCATCGAGACGTACGTCCCGTGGAACGAACACGTCCCCCACCCCGGCGCCTTCACCGCCGAGGGCCAGCTCGACCTGGGCCGCTTCCTCGACCTGGTTGCGGCCGAGGGGATGCAGGCCATCGTCCGGCCGGGGCCCTTCATCTGTGCCGAATGGGACAACGGCGGGCTACCGGCCTGGCTTTTCAGCGACCCGACCGTGGGGATCCGCAGCAGCGAACCAAGCTACCTTGCCGCCGTCGACTCCTTCTTTGCAGCGATCCTGCCCACGGTGGCCGAGCGCCAGATCGGCCGCGGCGGGCCCGTGATCATGGTCCAGATCGAAAACGAGTACGGCGCCTACGGCAACGACAAGCATTACCTGCAGCACCTCGTGGACCTGGTCAAACGTGAGGGGATCGACGTTCCGCTCTTCACGTGCGACCAGCCGTTCGGCACCATGATCGAGGACGGTTCCCTTCCGGAGCTGCACAAAACAGGCACTTTTGGTTCACGCGCCACTGAGCGGCTCGAGGTTTTGCGCCGCCACCAGCCGAGCGGGCCGCTCATGTGTGCCGAATTCTGGAATGGCTGGTTCGACAACTGGGGCACGCATCACCACACCACCAACGCCGCCGCTTCCGCCACCGAGCTGGATGCCCTGCTGGCTGCCGGGGCGTCCGTGAATGTGTACATGTTCCACGGGGGCACCAATTTCGGCTTCACCAACGGCGCCAACGACAAGGGCATCTATGAACCCACCATCACCTCCTACGACTACGACGCCCCGCTCACCGAGGACGGCTACCCCACCGAGAAATACTTCGCCTTCCGCGAGGTGATCTCGAAGTACTTCCCGGTCCCGGACGAGCTGCCGGAACGCCGTCCGCAGGCCATCGCCTCGACGGTAAGGGTCCACGCTTCAGTCCCGGTCCTGGACGTCCTGCCGGCACTGGGCACCGCCCTGGACGTGCCCGGTCCGGCGCCAACCACCGAAGACGCCGCCCACTACCGGGGCTTCACGCTCTACAGCACCGTGCTGGAGCATGGCGGGGTGCTGACGGTCGGCGAAGTCCGCGACCGCGCCCAGTTCTTCCTGGCAGGCGTCCCCGTGGGCGTTCTGAGCCGGGACCTCGGCGAACGTGCCATTGCGCTGCCGTCCGGGGGGCTGCTGCAGGTCCTGGTGGAAGACCAGGGCCGGGTGAACTACGGGCAGCGGATCGGCGAGGTCAAGGGCTTGATTGCCCCGGTAAAGCTCGACGGCGAGGAACTCCTCGGGTGGGAAATCCGCCCGTTGGACTTCGCGGCACTCCAAGAGCTTCGCGGGGCTGCCGGCGCTCTCAGGCCCGGCGGTGGCGGGGTGGCCGGACCGTCGGTTTCGTTCGCCGATTTTGAAGCCGACGGCCCGGAAGACAGGTACCTCCGGCTGGACGGCTGGACCAAGGGCAACGCCTTCATCAACGGCTTCAACCTGGGGAGGTACTGGAGCCGCGGCCCCCAGCGCACCCTGTACATTCCTGCACCGCTCATCCGCGCCGGCCGGAATGAACTCGCCGTCCTGGAACTCCACGGCAGCGTCACGCGGGAGGTCCGCTTCGTGGACAGCCCGGACCTGGGCCCGGACGAGAAGTAGGCATACCGGGCCGGCAGGCGCCGGCCCGGTAGCCTGACACCCCCGGCCGGCCTCCCCCGGCCGGCCAGGCGTCAGGCCGCGGTGATGCCGCCGGCCAGCCAGGCGATGCCGCGCCGAAGCAGCTCCCGGTGTTCCGGTGACTCGAAAGAGGGCGCATCATGGCCCAGTGCGTCGTAGAACGTCCTGGCCCCGCCGCGGACGTGGGACCAGGCCACGGGATGCAGGGCGCCGTCGTGCCGGTGCCGGGCATGGACCGACACGGACGGGTTGACGCGCAGCCAGCTGTAGCGCTCGTCGGAGAGTTCGAAGTCCGGAATTCCGGCTGCCAGCGCGCCGGATCCGGGGTCCACCAGAATGTGCGCGGTGCCGTACTCGGGGTGCATAGACGTTCCGCGGACCCACCGGCCGCCGAGTGCGTCCTCCCAGGCCGGGGAGTCCACGAAACTCGTTGAACTGACATGGCTGGCCAGGATCGGCCGGCCGCCGGACACCCAGGCCTCCAGTCCCCGAGCCGCGGCCGCCGTGCCGGGGGACGTCCCGCCGTCGCGGGGCAAACCAACGTTGACGGCAAGCAGATCCGGCCACGCCGCGTGGGTTCCCAGCCCCGCCAAGGCGGCATCGACGTCGTCCGCCGTCTCCACCTCGAAGCCCCCTTCCTGCAGCAGCGCCGCGAGGGCGGCGGACGTTTGGGCGAACGGATGCCACGGGTCCGCGTAGCGGCCGGTGCCGCTCAGGAGCAGTGCCCTGGCAGACGTCAACCTGCCCGCCGTCACAGGGAATCCTGGAGGACGTTTCCGGGCTGCTGACGGGGCGCGCCCAGCGACGAGTCGCGCACAATCAGTTCCGGGTTGAGGTCGATGCGGTGCACGGGCCGCATCCGGCCCTCGGCCAGCCGTGCCGCCATGAGCTGCACGGCCACCTTGCCGACGTAGCGTTTGGGCGGCCTGACAGCGGAAATGGCCGGTTCCGCCAGGTAGGCCACTTCGTCGTCGTAGCCCACGATCGCCATGCTTCCCGGCACGTCCACCCCCCGGTCCACGCAGTGCTGGACAAACGCCACGGCCTGGGTGTCCGAATGCACCAGCATGGCAGTTGTCTCCGTCTCCCGGCAGCGCTGCAGGACGTGGTCGAAATGCTTGGCGCGGTGGTCGTTGTCCAGTTTGGCGGAGTCTTCGTGGACGGATTTTTCGACCGGAATTTTCAGGGCGGCCATCGCCTGCTGCCAGCCGCGCACCACGTGCGGACTGGTGGGGCTGGTGGAGTCCGTGAGGCACCCGATCATGCGGTGGCCTTCCTGCCACAGATGGCGGACGGCCATGCCCGCCCCGAACGCGTGGTCGGTTGCCACCCATTCCAGCCGGTGTGCCGGGACCTCCGCCGGCGACCGGCGCTCGGTCAGGACCACCGGAATGGGCAGGGCGTTGAGCCAGCGCAGCAGCTCCTGGCCGTGTTCGCCCGACATGTCCGGTGCCACGATCAGCCCGTCGATGTTCTGGATGTCGAGAAGGGCCTGGACCTGCCGGCGGTTGTCTGCGGCGTCATAGGCGGAGCCGCGGACCAGGATCCGGAGGTTCTGCTCCTCGGCTTCCTCCCGCGCGCCGCTGATGACCTGCGGCCAGTAGTAGTCCAGCGACGGCACCACCATGCCGATGGAGTAGCCGTGCGATGAGGGCTTGCCGGCAACCGCGGAACGGTCCAGCGGGCTCCGCAGCGTGGCGCCGCCGTGCACGCGGGATACCAGGCCTTCGTCGGCGAGGATGTTGACGTCGCGGCGGATGGTCAGTTCGCTGACGCCAAGCTTGGCGGCGATGTCGCGTACGGTGATGGCGCCGTGCGCGCGCAGCTCCTCCATGAGCCGCTCACGACGCTGGAGGGAGAACAGCGACTTGCCGCCCGCTTCCGGGCTGGATTCAGGACTCATTTCGTTGCCTCCACGGTAAGGGTGAATGCGCCGGAGGCGCGGGTTTCGGCGGGCATGCGGAACCGCAGGCGGGTCAGTTTGTGGCCCCACACGTCGCGCAGCAGCGGATCGTCGAGGTGCCATTCGTCCACGAGGACGACGGCGGTAGCCGGCTTCCAGCGCAGGCGCATGCCCTTGCCGCCGGCCACAGTCGGGATGCCGTCCGGCATGACGGTCGCCGTCGCGTCATTACCGATGCTCAAGGTGCCGGCGACGAGGAAGCTGATGTCGACGTCGTCCGTCCCGCCGGAAGCTGTCCCTTCTCCGGCCGCGCCTTCCGGGGACGGCGGCAGGTTCCATCGGTCGTCGATCACCACAGCCCCGAGTTCCTGGTTGAGCAGGGATGTGCGGATCCATTGCTCGGCGTGGTCCAATCCGTAGGCTTCGCCAAGCCCGAGCGCGAGCGTCGGTTCCTCCGGCGTCGGCTCCTGGATGACCATGGCGGCGAACCCTTTACCGGTTCCCTGTTCGAGGCCGAAGGGCGCAGGAACGCTGTGCCAGGCGCTCTGCATGGCCCGGATGTCATAGCGATCGGGTCCGAACGTCTTGGCGGTGTAGGTGGGTTGCCCGGCATCCACCAGCAGGGGCACGCCGTCGACGGCGACCACGACCGACCCGACGTCGCGGTGGTTGTGGTGCTCGCCGTTGTGCCCGCCCTTCGCGGCCAGGGTGAGGCCCTCCGTGGTGCCCGGAGTTTGCCGCGCCACCATGATCTGCACCGACGGGAGGTACGTTACCCAACCAGGTAGCAGTTGTTGTCGTTCTGAGCCCTCAAAACGACCTCTGCTGCTACCTGGTTGGGAGGGGGAGAGCAGAGAGTGAAGCACTCGGCCGAGTCCCGCCGACGAATGCGGTTCCGGGTTGGCGAAGACGGCGGCGTGCCGGGCGGCTTCCGCGTCGCCCAGCCGGACGGCCCAGCGGTGCAGCATGTCCCACGGGAGCCCCTCGGCGGCGCGTGCCGGGCCGTCGGCCACGTTGAGGAACCACCGGTGGCCCAGGTGCATGCGGTGCGGGAAGGCGACCAGCGCGCGGATGACCGGGAGATCGGCGTCGAGCATCCCGCCGGTGGCTTGTTCCAGGACAGCGAGTCCTTCGAGTGCCCGGCCGGCGCCGTTCCACCAGTAGGCGAAGCCTTCATCGATGGCGCCGTCGGCCGGGATCGAGGCAAGGAAGCGGTCAAGGCCCTCGATGCAGCGGGCGACGGTGCGGGCCTGCAGCCCGGGATCGTCCACCAGCAGCAGAGCGGCGGCGATGATGTTCGAGTGGATCCAGGGGTTCCAGTTGTGAACATCCCCGTCGAGTCCGAGCCAGTGCCAGTCGAGCCGGTCCAGGAACGGCCCGATCACGCGGTGGTGTGTCTCGTCCCGCAGGCGCTTCCGCAGCCCGGGTGCGCGCTCGTCCAGCTGCTCGCCGAGGACCAGGTCCAGCCAGGCGAGCTGGGCTGCGATCTCGCCGGCACCGAGATCCAGGTATGGCCGCGTGCGGTCCGGGACCACGTCGCCGGCACGGGTGAAGACGTCGTCGTGCGCGGCCCAACTCCAGGAGCTCTGCTCGCACAGGAGGTACGCGCCGTCGATCACTTCATCGAGCCAGGCGTCCGCCTCGCCGTCCGCCCCGCGCGGCAATGCAGCCATCACGACGGCGCGCGTCAGCCGCTGCTGCCGTTCCGCCACGAGTCCCTCGTACGCTGTGCGGTTTCCGTCGCGGAAATACCGGGCGTAGTGGGACACCAGCGGCTGCGGCCAGAGGCTCCCCTTCTCCTCGGCAGCTTGGGCGATCAGCTGCCCCAGCGGGTGTGCAGCGGCGCGCTGCCACGCGCCGTCGGACGCTGGACGCACGGTGAGACGGTCCCTGGAACCCTGCAGGGCATTGGTCAGCGCGCGGCCGGCAGCGTTGGTGCCCCAACCGGCGAGAAGCGGTTGCGTGCGGGACCGGGGCGGCGCCTCAACAGCGGCGGTGCCGGTGGGTTTTGCCATGCTGGATTCTTCCCTCGTGTGTTCGAATCTGAATGTTTTAGATCGACTTCGATCGAATTGAATGAACTGTCTTGTTTATGAGTATGTACCGATTATTAGATGTGATGCAACACATAAATAACCGGTCGAACAGGCCGACCAAGAACCCGAAGGGAGGATCCCCTCAATGTCGCTCAAGCCCCAGGCACTGCTGGTCATGAATAGCGGAACCTTTGCCGACCAGTTCGACTCCACGCGACTGAAGCGGCTGGCAGGACTGGTCGACCTTGGTGGACAGCAATGGACGGATTCCCTGGATACGCCGGAACTTGCCGGGCGCCTGGAAGAGGTGGAGATCCTCCTCACCAGTTGGGGAGTTCCCCGGCTCACGGCTGAGCGGTTGGAGCGCATGCCCAAGCTGCGGGCCGTCTTCCACTGTGCAGGAACAGTCCGGAGCTTCGTCAGCGACGAGCTGTGGGAGCGCGGCATCCTGGTGACCAACGGAGCGGACGCCAACGCGATCCCGGTCGCCGAATTCACCTTCGCCTCGATCGTCCTCGCCGGCAAGAAGGCCCACGTCCTGGCCAACGATGCCCGCACTTTCCGTACTGACTGGAGCTACACCACGGCCCGCGGCGAGCTTGGCAACATCGGCCGCACGGTCGGCGTCATCGGCTTCTCCCGCATCGGCCGCAGGGTGGTCCAGCTGGTCCGGCAACTCCAGGACGTGACCTGCCTGGTCAGCGATCCCCACGCCGATCCGTTTGAGGTGGCGGCAGCCGGCGGCACGCTGGTGACGCTTGAGGATCTCCTGCCGGTGTCCGACGTCGTCACCATCCACGCACCTGCACTGCCGGAAACCCGCCACATGATCAGCACACGGGAGCTTCGCGCCATGAAGGACCACGCGACGCTGATCAACACCGCCCGCGGCTCGCTGGTTGACACGAAAGCACTCGAAGCCGAGTGCGCCACCGGACGCATCGTTGCCCTGCTGGACGTCACGGAACCCGAGCCCCTGCCCGCGGACTCCAGGCTGTACGACTTCCCGAATGTGATCATCACGCCCCACATCGCCGGCTCCCTCGGAACAGAAACCCGGAGGATGTCCGATGCCGCCCTGGACGACCTTGAGCGGTACCTCGCCGGCAAGGACCTCCTGGCCCAGGTAGTACACGAGGACCTCGGCCTCAGCGCCTAGGCCCGGCCCCACCAAGCCGCACCTGCGGCAGACCCAACCCCCTCATAAGGAGAACGCAATGAAGCGCACAACCCTCGCCGCGATCGCCCTGGCGGTGACTGCAGGGCTTGGCCTTACCGGCTGCGCCGGTGCCGCCGGTCCCGCCGAACCCCAGGCCGCCGAAGGCAAGACCCGGCTGACCGTCTCGGTCTGGAACTACGAGGGCACCCCCGAGTTCAAAGCCCTCTTCGACGGCTACGAAGCTGCCAACCCCAACATCGACATCGAACCTGTCGACATCCTGGCAGACGACTACCCCCAGAAGGTCACCACCATGCTCGCCGGCGGCGACACCACCGACGTGCTCACCATGAAAAACGTGATCGATTACTCCCGCTATGCCAGCAACGGCCAGCTGCAGGAGATCAACAGCGTTGTGGACACGGTGGGCAAGGACAACCTCGCGGGCCTGGACGCCTTCGACATCGACGGCAAGTACTTCGCCGCGCCCTACCGGCAGGACTTCTGGCTGCTGTACTACAACAAGGACATGTTCAAGGCTGCCGGAGTTGAGGACCCGAAGGACCTGACCTGGGAGAAGTACTCGGAGATCGCCAAGAAGCTGACCACCACTGCTGACGGCAAGAAGGTGTACGGCACCTACCATCACATCTGGCGTTCGGTGGTCCAGGCCATTGCGGCAGCGCAGAACGGCGGGGACCAGGTCAGCGGAGACTACGGCTTCTTTGAGGAGCAGTACAACACTGCCCTGGACCTGCAGAAGAGCGGCGCCACCCTGGACTTCGGTACGGCGAAGAGCCAGAAGACCAGCTACCGCACCATGTTCGAGACCGGGCAGGCTGCCATGATGCCCATGGGCACCTGGTACATCGCCGGCATCCTGCAGGCCAAGAAGGACGGCAAGACCAACGTCAACTGGGGCCTGGCGCCGTTGCCGCAGAAGGACTCCGACGGCAAGGTCTCCACGTTCGGGTCTCCCACCGCGTTCGCAGTGAACAAGAACGCCGCACACACGGATGAGGCCAAGAAGTTCATCGAGTGGGCGGCCGGCAAGGAAGGCGCCAAAGCCATCTCCAAGATCGGCGTTGTGCCGGCCCTGCAGAACGAGTCCGTCACGGCGGAGTACTTCAAGCTGGACGGGCTGCCCACCGACGAGCTCTCCAAGAAGGCGTTCGCCCCGGACGAGACCGCCCTTGAAATGCCGGTAAGCGACAAGTCCGCTGCTACGGACAAGATCCTCAACCAGGAGCACGACCTGGTCATGGTGGGCGAACGATCGGTGGCCGACGGCATCACTGAAATGGGCAAGCGCGTCAGGGACGAAGTCCTGAAGTAACCATGACTACTGAAACAATCACCCAGGCTGCTGGCCCGGCACGGACCGCACCCCACAGCCGCGGCAACAGGAAGCAGGCCAGGCGCAACACGCTGATCGGCTGGACGTTCATCCTTCCAAACTTCCTGGGCTTCCTGGCCTTCACGCTCATCCCTGTCCTGGCCGCTTTCGCCCTCTCCTTCATGGAATGGACCTCGTTCAGTGCTCCCCGCTGGGTGGGCCTGGCCAACTTCCAACGCATGATCGCCAGCGACTCGTTCTGGGTGGCCCTGCGCAACACTGTGGTCTACGCGCTCGGCCACGTCCCCCTCACCATGGCCCTCGCCCTGGTCCTGGCAATGCTGCTGAACCGCAAGCTCAAGGGAATCGGCTTCTTCCGGGTGGCCATCTTCTTCCCTTACATCACCTCCCTGGTGGCTGTCGCCGTCGTCTGGAACATGCTGTTCAGCCCGGACAGCGGCCCCATCAACCAGTTCCTGCACGCGATCGGCATCGCCGAGGCACCCGGGTGGACCTCCAGCTCGGACTGGGCGCTTCCGGCCGTCATCATCACCAGCGTGTGGCGCGACATGGGCTACTACATGGTCCTGTACCTCGCTGGCCTGCAGGCGATTCCCACCGAGCTCTATGAGGCCGCCGAAGTGGACGGTGCCAGCGCCTGGCAGCGCTTCTGGAACGTCACGATCCCCTCGCTGCGGCCCACCACGTTCTTCGTGGTGGTGATGCTGACGGTCTCCAGCTTCAAGGTGTTCGACCTGATCGTCGTCATGACCAACGGCGGCCCCGGACGTTCCACCACCGTGCTGTCCCAGCTGATCTACCAGGAGGGCATTGGAGAAGGGAAGTTCGGCTACTCGTCGGCCATCTCGCTGGTCCTGTTCCTCATCGTCCTGACGGTCACCGTCCTGCAGTTCAAGATCCAACAGCGGAGGGAACGCTGATGACCAACATGGCTGAAGACCTCAAAGCCCATGAGCTCAGGGCCGGGGCGCCGTTCATCGGGCCCGGCCCGGCACGGACGCCGGAAGACCGCCGTCATACGCAGCGCAGGCGATCCACGCGCGAACAGAAGAAACGGACCGCGAACGTCATCATCTACGGCGTCCTGGCGGTGCTGGTCCTGGCGCTCCTGGTGCCGTTCATCTGGATGCTCTCCTCCTCCCTGAAGGAGAACAACCAGGTCCTCACGGTCCCCATCCAGTGGATCCCCGCCGAGTTCGTCTGGAGCAACTACACGGACATCTGGACCCGCATCCCAATGATGGGCTACCTGCAGAACTCGCTGTACCTCGCGGTGATCATCACCTGCCTGCAGGTCCTCACCGGGTCCCTCGCGGCCTACGGATTCTCCAAGGTCCGCTTCCCTGGCCGCGACGTGCTCTTCCTCTGCTACATCGGCACCATCGCCGTGCCGTGGCAGGCCTACATGGTGCCGCAGTACATCATGATGCAGCAGCTGGGACTGACCAACAGCTTCAACTCGCTCATCCTGCTGCAGGCGTTCGGCGCCTTCGGTGTGTTCCTGATGCGCCAGTACTACATGACCATTCCGGATGAACTGTGCGAGGCCGCACGCATCGACGGACTCAGCGAATACGGCATCTGGGCCCGGGTGATCCTGCCCCTGTCCAAGCCGGCCCTCGCCAGCCTGGCGCTGCTGACCTTCGTCAACACGTGGAACGACTACATGGGCCCGTTCATCTACCTCACCAGCAACCGCCTCTGGACCGTCCAGCTGGGCCTGCGCTCCTTCGTGGGCCAGTTCGATGCCGAATACGCCATGATCATGACCGGCTCCGTGATCTCCGTGATCCCGATCCTCATCATCTTCCTGATCGGCCAGCGCTACTTCATCCAGGGCATCGCGACGAGCGGGATGAAGGGGTGACCACTGTGGTTCAGCACACGATCAGGCAGAAGCCGCGCCGCTGGACCGGGCCGGGATTCGAAACCTTCGGAAGCATCTTCGGGTTCGTCTACACCTTCCTGGCCGGGAACGTCCTGCTTGCCGTGGCGAACGCACCGCTGGTGCTCTGTCTCGCCCTGGTGGCTGATCCCGCAGCCGCCTGGCCGTTCTTCCTGGCGCTCTCGGTCACCGTGGCGCCGTCGCTCGCCGGCATCTTCGCCGCCTTCCGTGCACTGAACGACGACGGCGGCGCGGTCAAGCCGGTTGCCGCCTTCCTGCGCGGATACACGCGCAGTTTCCGGCGGGCCGCACCGCTCGGTTTGGGGGCGGTAGCCGTGCTGCTGTTCCTCGGCGTGGACCTGGTGATCGTCCAGGCCATGCCGGCCGCGGCGGTCCTGGTGCCGCTGATCGTCGTAGCAGCCGCCGTCACGGTAAGCCTCGCCGTGACGGCGACAGCCGGCGTCGTTCTCCTGCCTGAGGCGACGCTGAAGGGCGTCCTCAAGGCATCCCTGTACCTCAGCATCCGGCGCTGGTACCTGAGCCTTGCCATGCTGGTCCTGCTCGGCATCATCGTTTCAGCTGCCCTCCTGCAGCCCGTGATGGGCGTTGCACTGGCGCCGGCGCCACTGCTGTTCGTCGTCTGGAGCAACGCTTCCTTCGCGTTCCACGCAGTATTGCGTAACGAGTAACTGCGCCGTTGGGCTGTGTGCCGCAAGCCTAGGCTGGGGTGATGGGAAACGACGCGCGGACGCAGCAGCTGTTCGACTGGTGTGCGAGCCGGCTCGGCCCCGGGGAGCTGGTTCAGCTGGTTCCTGCTGCGGGCGGCCAGATGTCGAATGTCTACCGGTACCTCATGGAAGCCAATTCCGCGGTGGTCAAGGTCCGTTCAGAGCCGCTTGAACGGGTCAAACGTTGCCTTGACGCGCAGCGCCTGGCAGCCAGGAACGGATTTCCCTGCGCCATGCCGCTGGGAGAGGCAGAGGCACTCGACGCCACTGGCGTCGTTTCATCGGAAGAATGGCGCCCCGGCGGCGAAATGCTCCGGGGCCACGACGGTGACTCGGCCCGCCGCTCCGCCATCCTCCTGGCCGAACTCGTGGCACTTCTCGAACGACGGCCCGCGAAAGCCCTGGACCCACCGCCGCCCTGGATGAACTGGAATCCTCCCGGAGGCGGGTTGTGGCCACCGAACGGTCCAATTGACCGGATGGATCAAGCCCCCGTACCGGACATCATCCGGGAGTGCGCCCGCCGTGCCGCCTCGAGGCTCCGCCGCTCGGCGCTGCCCCACGTCCTCGGCCACGGCGACTGGGAGGCCCAGAACATCCGGTGGAAAGACGGCCGGCCCTGGTCGGTGTACGACTGGGACAGCCTCGTGTCCCTTCCCGAAGCAGCCATCGTCGGAGCCGCATCGGGTGCCTTCGCCAGCACGGAAGTTCCCACCCTGGCTCCGATCGGGAGCTCAGACATATTTCTCGACTCATACGAGTCGGCCCGTGCCCGCACCTTTAGCGACGACGAACGGGAGATCGCCTGGGCGGCCAGCATGTGGCCGGCCCTCCACAACGCACGGGGCGAGCACCTGTTCCGCTCGGACCCGGTTGCGTCCGTGGCAGTCCTGGAGCAATCGGAAGAACGCCTCAACCTTGCCAAAGCCTGACCCCGGTGGCCGCTAAGCACCCCCGGTCCGAGATTGGGCCGGGGGTGCTTCTGCGACTACTGACGGGCGGCCGTACCTAGTTCTTCACCACCATGATCCAGCTCAGCTGGACGTCGTTGGCGGTGGTCGGGGCCAGATTGACGTTGAGCTTGCCTGCAGCGTCCGGAGACTGGGCGGCGTAGCTCACCGTGGTGTCCGTTCCGCCGATCCGCTGGCTGGCGGCCACCACCGTCCCGTTGATGCTGATCCTGGCCGCCCGGGTCGGCGCTGAGGAGGCCCACGGGTCAAAGAGACCCACGTACACCGTGTACTGGCCGGGATCCAGCGCTCCGAACACGTAGGACAGGTCCTTGCGGGCGGCCGTCCTGGTGACGTAGCGCAGGGTGGAGAACATCGAACTTCCCGACGTCGTGGCGGTGCCGGGGTTGTCATAGCCCCACACCTTGCCCGTGGCCGGATCGGCGCCCAGCGGCTGGTCCTTCGCCGAGTTGGACAGCGGGCCGAGGGCGGACACGGCGTCCCGCAGTTCGGCGTAGTCAGCGGTGTCGGCACCGCCGGGATCGGCCAGGTAGACCGTGCCGGCCGGCACCACCAGGACACTGTAGTTGGTGCTCCTGCCGTTGGAGGCGAACGTCGCCGTGACCGTGGCTGTGCCCGGCGTGCTGAACGCCGCGCCGCTCCAGGTGACTGCCGTCGTCGTCGTTGTTCCGTTCTGGGTGATGACGGCGGTGGCGGGCAGCGCGGCGGGGCCTGCCCCGAGAGCCACCTGCCGCGGGACGTCCATCTGGACGCTGAACTTTCCGCGGTTCTCGAGGTCTGACAGCTTCCAGGTGTCGTGCCAGTCGAAGGTGAGTCCGCCGTTGGCGTCGAACGTCATGGGCAGCCACACCTGGGGTGCATTGGCTAGGTCCGACGGCGTCCAGCGGTCGCCCATGTAGATGAACTTTCCGGCTGCCGCGTCCACCGGGATGACGGCGGTGCTCTGCGAGGAGAACGTGGTGTTGGCGTTCGGACCCACGGCCGGGTTGCCGTGCTGCGTCCAGGGCCCGATGGGGGACGCCGCCGTGGCGTAGCGGGCCGGATTGGCTGTCCAGCCTGTGGCTCCGGACGTGATCATGTAGTACGTGCCGTCGTATTTGAACATGGCAGGGGCCTCCCGCTGCTGGCCCTGGAAGTTGCGGCTGAAGTCCACCCCGTTCACGGACCGCGACGGCGGCACGTTCAGGTACATGTAGCTGGCGTTGAGCCGCGAAACGTACATGGTGCGGTTCTCCTCGCTCGAGTAGACGATGTACCCGGTCTGGGCGGCGTCGTCGTCCTGGAAGAGGTTCATGTCCCGGGCCATGCCCAGCTGGGACGGGTGCTGGTTGTCCGGATCGTCCGCGGGGATCTGGTCCAAGCGGTAGCTGTCCACGTAGCGGAACGGCCCGAACGGAGAGTCGGACACCGCGACGCCGGCCTGGGCCTTGGCGTACTGCGCGTTGGAGGTGGCGGAGGGCCCGTCGGCGTGGACCCACAGGACCCACTTGCCGGTGGCCTTGTTGTAGATGACCTTGGGGCGTTCCAGGACCACTGCCCGGCCTTCGGAGTTGCCGGAACCGTTGCTGTCCAGGTCGCGGAACACGGCGTCCTTCTCGTGTGCCGTGTAGTCGGCGTAGAGGGCCGTGAAGTACGGGTCAGTGTCCAGCTGCGCGCGGGAAGTCAGGGCCTTCAGGGCCAGCCCTTCGTCCTTCCAGTTGTAGAGGTCGTAGGAGGAGTAGGCGTGCACTCCGGGCATGGGCTGGTAGCCGTTGGACCGGTCCTCGCCGTACCAGTAGTAGACGGTCCTGCCGTTGGCGTCCTTGGTCGGGATGACGTGGCCGCCATGGGCCTGGATGGCCTTGGCGTTGTTGTCCAGCCAGGGCTGCCCCGGCCGGAAGGAATCGTAGCTGACCAGTTTGCGCAGGCCTTTGCTGGCGGCGTCGATCGCCTCGTAGGACGCCTTGATCGCAGCCGCATCCGTGGACGAAGCGCCCACCAGCGACTGCGCCGCAGCGATCTTCTGCTTGAGGGCATCAACGCTGTCGGCCGCGTACAGGGATGCCTGGTCGGGGCCCAGGCTGGCCTGGCGGATCTTTTCGGCGAGCAGTTCCGTGGTGTAGTCCAATGGCTTCCGGACCAGCACGAAGTTCAGGGCCGGGTCATGGAAGGTGTTGGTGCGGCCTGCCTGGCTGTGGGCCTGAAGGTTAAGGGTGCCGTCCGTGACCTGCACTGTGGCCGTCTTTTCCAGCGCGGTGTTGCTGGCGGCAGCGGTTCCCACGATGGCGCCTTCGGCCATGAGGTCCATCGTGCGGCCGCCCCAGCCGCCGGGCAGCTTGAAGCCGAACGTGACGTCATAGCTGCCGTTGGGCAGGTCGAAGTTGTACTTCACCGCGCGCTGGTCCAGCACGGAACCGGCAGGCGGGGCGTCGTACAGGATCGAGTCGTACTTTCCCGTGGTGCTGTTGGTATTGGCTTTCGGGTTGGAAGACGCGTCGGAGACGTAGCCCCAGCTGCCGCCGGTCTTCGCGTCAGTTCCCAGCGGCTGGTCTGAACGGGACTGGAAGACGCCCAGCGTGTCCCCGTCGGCCACGGTGTCCGTCACTGCTGCGCCGCTGTTGGCGAAGTAGAGCACGCCGTTGGTGGCGACCAGCTGAGCAAGGGTCGGTTCCGGGAATCCCGCCGGAGCCTCTTCGGCCGCCACGGCCGGGACTGCCGGGATCAGGAGGGACGCGCCGACGGCGGCAGCCAGTGTTGCTCCTGCTGCGCGCCGGGCGCCGGCCCGGGGCCGGATCCAGGCGGCTGTGCCGCGCAGGCGCCGGGAGCCGAAGGCGGCGAAGCCGGCTGCCCCCAGCAGTGCCAGCCCGAGCAGTGCCAGCCCGAGGACTCCGGCGGCGGGCAGGGCTGCCCCGGAGGCAGCCGTTGACAGGAACGAAGCCACGGTCAGCTGCGGTGGAACGGCTGCTGCCGGGCCGGACAGCGGAACGGCGGCAGCGCCGCCGTCGTCGGGCCGGGTGAACAGCACGCTGTGCGCCTCGCCGGCGGCCAGCGCCACAACCTTGGTGCCCAGGCCGGCGGGGAGCGTGCTTTGGCCCGCATTGTTCTCGCCCCAGGCGAAGACCTTGCCGGACGCAGTGGCCGCCAGGCTGTGGAAGCCGCCGGCAGCAATCGCCGTGACTTTCTCGGAACCTAGTTCCGCCGGCACGTTGAGCTGGCCGTACGTGTTGTCGCCCCAGGCCAGGACCTTGCCGTCGGCGCTGAGGGCGAGCGAGTGCTTCACGCCGGCGGAGATCGCACCGATGGTGGCGGTTTTCACGGCCTCCGGAAGCTCGAGCTGCCCGAAATCGCTCCGGCCCCATGCCGTGACTTTCCCGTCCGAGGTGAGGGCCAGGTTGAAGCCGGCGCCGGTTGCGGTCTGTTTGACCTGCTTGCCCGCCAGTTCAGCGGGGACGTGGTTCTGGGCAAAGGCGTTGTCTCCCCACGCGACAAGTGTCCCGTCGGTTTTGCGGGCGAGGGAATTGCTGCCGCCGGCGGAGATTCCCTGGACGCCGGCTTGCGCGCCGGCGGGAACGGTTGCCTGTCCGGCGGAGTTGCCGCCCCAGGCGGTCACGCGGCCGTCCTCGGACAGGGCGAGTGAATGGGTGGCGCCCGCCGCAACGGCCTTGAACTTTGTCTTGCCGGTGTCCGGGAGCGTGCCCTGCCCGGCGGTGTTGGAGCCCCAGGCGAGGAGCCGGCCGGGCTGCGTCAGGGCAACTGTGTGGGCGTTGCCCGCCGCCAGCTGCACGATGGAGTCGTTTTTGTAAGCGGCGGGGAGGGTGGTTTGCCCTGCCGTGTTGGCGCCGAAGGCAAACAGGTAGGTGGGTTCGGAGGTGGGGGAAGGCGCTGGCGCCGGCGTGTCGGCGGCAGTCGCGGCGCCGGCGCCTGTGTGGCTCGTGGCAGCGATGGCCAGGGCTGCCAGGGCAGCCCTGAGTCTCGGGCGAAGCATCATCGGTTCTCCAAGGGTGAGGTGAAGTTGGGTGTGAATCCACTAGCGTCCCGGGCTGGGGAACCGGGCTGGAATCCAAACTATTCGGACAACCCGCGCTTTTCAATAGCTCTTATTAAATGGTTTGAAATAAGTATGCGGAGGTTTCCTTGGCTCGTGGCGGTCAAGGAAACCGCCGCTCAGCGGGGCGGGGTTAGGTGCGGCGGGCCGTTGTCAGATCCGGCGGTCCGTTGGCCGCTGGATCCGGAACCAGCGGTAGCCGTAGCGTTCCAGCTCCAGCTCGAATCCGCCGTCGTCCGCCAAGGCGATGTTTTCGCCGTCGAGCAGGTCCAGCAGGATGGCTCCGCCGAACGTCTCCTCCGGATCTTCCGGCGACGAAACCCTTGCGGTGACGGAGGCCGGCTGTGCGGCCATGTTGTGGGCCAGGACCAGCGTTGAACCTGCGCGGGTGCAGCTGTGCAGGAGCACGCCCGGATTGGGCTGCTTGATGAGTTCGAATTCGCCCCAGCTGAGCTCGGGACTTTCCCGGTAGCTTCGGATGAGCGCGGCGATGAAATTCCACAGCGAGTCCGGGTCGCGTTTGGCCCGGGCGGCGTTGATGTTCTTCGGCCCGAAGTAGCCGTCGACCACCTGGGCCACCAGCTGGTCCGCCGGCGCCGTGGAGAATCCGCCGTTTTCCGTGTCATTCCACTGCATCGGGGAGCGTACGGCGGAGCGGCCCTTGGCCCGCAGGTCCTCACCCATCCCGATTTCCTCGCCGTAGAAAAGGACCGGGGTTCCGGGGAGGGAGAACATCAGCGAATACACCATGCGGATCCGGGCGGGATCGCCGTCGAGCATGGGGGGCAGGCGGCGCCGGAGCCCCCGTCCGTACATCTGCATGTCCGGGTCCGGGCCGAAGGCGGCAAAGACTTCCGCCTTCTCCTCGTCGCTGAGCTTGTCCAGCGTCAGCTCATCGTGGTTGCGGACGAACATGGCCCACTGGTTGTCCGGGTGGATGGCGGGCCTGCCGACCAGGGTCTTGGCCAGCGGCCGTGCGTCCTCCCTGGCCAGGGAGAGGTAGATGTTCTGCATTGAGAGGAAGTCGAACTGCATATTCAGTTCGTTTCCGTCCGGCCCGCCGAAGTACTTCAGCTGGTCCTTATACGGCAGGTTGACCTCGCCCAGCAGGATGGCGCTGCCGTTCCGCCTGTTGATGAAGCTGCGCAGCGCTGCCAGGTAGTCGTGCGGGTCGATCTTTCCCGCATCCTCCTTGGACACGCCCTGCAGCTCCAGGAAGAACGGCACGGCATCCAGCCGGAAGCCGTCCAGCCCCATCTGGAGCCAGAAGCCCATGGACTTGGCGATCTCGTCCCGGACCTTCGGGTTGGCGACGTTCAGGTCCGGCTGGTGCTTGGCGAACATGTGCAGGTACCACTCGCCGGTGGCCTTGTCCTGGGTCCAGATGGATGTTTCCTCACCGGGGAACACCACCTGTTCCGAGGTGTCCGGGGGAGTGTCCTTCCGCCAGACGTAGTAATCGCGGTAGGGGTTGTCCACGGACTTCCGGGATTCCTTGAACCAGGGGTGCCTGTCCGAGGTGTGGTTGATGACGAAGTCCGCGATGACACGCATTCCCCGGTCCTTTGCCGTCCTGATGAACTCCACCACGTCGCCCAGGGTACCGAGCCTGGGGTCGACGCCGTACATGTCGGTCACGTCGTAGCCGTCGTCCCGGTCCGGTGACGGGTAGAACGGCATGAGCCAGATGCACGTGACACCCAGGGCCGCCAGGTAATCCACGCGCTGGATCAGCCCACCGAAGTCCCCGGTGCCGTCGCCGTCGTCGTCGAAAAAGGTTTCCGGATCCAGGCAGTAGATCACAGCGTTCTTCCACCACAGGTCGGAGGTCTGCGCAATCCTCACGCTGTCACCTCGCGGGAAGACTTCTCCCGCAGCCGGGGGAGAACGTGTTCAGCGAACGCCCCGATGAAAGGCTTCTGCTCCTGCCCCACGAAGTGCAGGTACAGTTCGTCGAAGCCCAGCTCCGCGTATTCCTGGAGCCAGATGGCGTGCTGCTCGAGGCTGGACGAGATGTTGACGGCCTTGCGCACCTGGTCCTCGCCGACGTCGGTGCTGACGCCGTCAAAGTGGGCGGCGGTGGGCAGGTCCCAGGGGATGGGCGGGGCGAAGACGTTGGAGCGCCACTGGTCCATGGCAATGGAAACCGCATCCTCCTCCCGCGGCGCCCAGGACAGGTGGATCTGGAGGACTGCCTTGCCCCGGCCGCCGTTGTCCCGGTAGGCGGCGAGCATTTCCGTCAGCTTCGCGTGCGGCTGGTTTACCGTGACCAGCCCGTCTGCCCATGTCGCGGCGCGCCGGGCGGTCTCCACGCTGATCGCCGGTGCGATCAGCGGCGGCTTGGTGTCCGGAACGTCCCAGAGGCGGGCCTGTTCCACGGTGACCAGGCCGTGGTGGGTTACCTCCTCGCCGTTGTGCAGGCGGCGGATGACGTCAACGCACTCCTCCAGGCGCTGTTGGCGGGTCTCCTTGGCCGGCCATGCGTCGCCCGTGATGTGCTCATTCATGTTCTCCCCGCTGCCCGGCGCCATCCAGAACCTGCCTGGAAACATGTCCGCCAGGGTGGCCGAGGCGTGCGCGATGATGGCCGGGTGGTAGCGCTGGCCGGGAGCCGTGACCACACCGAAGCGGAGGGACGTGGTGGCCAGTGCCGCGCCCAGCCAGGACCAAGCGAAGCCGGAATGGCCCTGCCGGGCGGACCACGGCTCGATGTGGTCCGAACACATGGCCGCGTCGAATCCTGCCTGCTCCGCCAGTTGGACGTCATGGAGCAGTTGGCCCGGGCTGATCTGTTCATGCGATGCGTGAAAACCGATAGTAGCCATCGTTAATGTCTACTATCGGGGCGGGGGAGTGTCGAGGAAAACCGGGGCCGGCTTGAAACTATCCACCGCCCGGAACCGGCTTGTGCGCGGGATCGTGCCGCGGCACTCCGGCGGAGCCGGAGCTTTCTGCATAGACTCTAGCCAGTACCGACTCGGGACAGCGATGACCCGGGACAGCGATGACGCTGGAAAGGGAGTGGCCGGTGAAGTTAGGCATAGTGCGGGAACGCCGCGACGGCGAGCGGCGGGTGGCCGCGACGCCTGAGACCGTGCAGCAACTGATCGGCCTCGGCCTCGAGGTCTTGGTGGAATCCCGGGCCGGAACCGCGGCAGGCCACAGTGACGACTCGTACGTCCGGGCGGGCGCGCGGATCGTCCCCGAGCTGGATCCGGGATCACTCGATGTCCTCGCCCACGTGCGGCCGCTGGAACCGGCGACGGCGGCGGCTTTGCGCCGCGGGGCCGTCACCGCGGGCCTGGCGTCGCCGTCGTCCGAACTGCCCACCGTGCGGGCGTTGGCCGCCGCTGGGGTGACATCCTTCGCGCTGGAACTGGTGCCGCGGATCTCCCGGGCACAGTCGATGGACGCCCTGTCCTCGCAGGCCCTCGTGGCGGGTTACCGCTGTGTGCTGGAAGCGGCCATGCGCCTGCCCCGGTTCTTCCCGCTGTTCATGACGGCCGCCGGGACCATCCCGCCGGCCCGCGTGCTGGTCCTCGGCGTCGGCGTGGCAGGCCTTCAGGCCATCGGCACGGCAAAACGGCTGGGCGCCCGGGTTTCCGCGAACGACATCCGGCCGGCCTCGGCGGACGAAGTCACCTCGATGGGAGGAACCTTCATCAAGCTCGACCTGGAGACGGCCGAAGCCTCTGGCGGTTACGCGCGGGAGCTCAGCGCGGACCGCGGTGCCCTGCAGCGCCGGCTCCTGGCGCCGCACGTGGCCCAGGCCGACGTCCTGATCACGACGGCGGCCGTCCCCGGGCGGCGCGCCCCGCTGCTCGTCAGCCGTGAGATGGTGCAGGGCATGCGGCCCGGCTCGGTGGTGGTGGACCTGGCCGCGGAGTCCGGCGGCAACGTGGAGGGATCAGTTCCCGGCCAGGACATCCTGGTGGATACCGCCGACGGCCAGGGCACCGTCACCCTGGTGGGGATGAAGGACGCGGCCTCAGCCATGCCCGCGGACGCCTCCCGGCTCTACGCCAAGAACGTGGCCAACCTGCTCGCCCTTATGGTCCGGGACGGAACCCTGGCCCTGGATTTCAGCGACGAAGTAGTGGCCGGCACGTGCCTGACGCACGACGGCGAGGTGCGCCACGCACCGACGGCGGAGGCCCTCGCGCAGTCCGATGAACCCGGGAACCGCGAGTCCGAAAACGAGGGGGTGGTCTGATGGATGGCATCAGCCTGCTCACAATTACCGTGCTGGCGGTTTTTGTGGGCTTCGAAGTGGTCTCGAAAGTGTCCAGCACCCTGCACACACCGCTCATGTCCGGCGCCAACGCCATCCACGGCATCATCCTGGTGGGTGCCATCATCGTGGCCGGCCAGGCTGCGGACCCGTGGGTCCTCGCCGTGGCGCTGCTCGCCGTCGTGCTGGCCACCGCGAACCTGGTGGGCGGATTCGTGGTGACTGACCGCATGCTGGAGATGTTCCGCGGCCGCAGGGACCGGGAGGGTCCGCGATGAGCTTCCTTGATCCGACCTGGACGGGGCTGCTCTACCTCGTGGCCGCCGCGCTCTTCATCCTTGCCCTGATGGGCCTCAACTCACCGCGCACCGCACGACGCGGCAACCTTGTTGGCGCCGCCGGCGCCGTGCTTGGCGTCGTCACGGTGTTCCTGTCGGCGCGGCTGGATAACATTCCCTGGATCCTGGGCGCGATCGCCGTGGGTACGGCCGTGGCCGCCCCCGTGGCCCGACGGGTCAAAATGACCCAGATGCCGCAGCTCGTGGCGGCCTTCAACGGCGTGGGCGGCGGTGCCGCCGCACTGGTAGCGCTGCTTGAACTGGCGCACACGGGGGACGCCTGGGTCCGCCTGGCCATTGCGTTCACGTTGCTCGTGGGCGCGGTGTCGTTCGCCGGCTCCGCCATCACGTTCGCAAAGCTGCAGGAGCTCATGACCACCCGTCCGGTGGTTTTCCGCGGGCTGCCCGTGATCATGGCGGCGGTGCTGCTGGCCGCGGTGGGTGCCGCGGTCGGCGTCGTGCTGGCCGGTTCGCTGCCGCTGGCCCTGGCGCTGCTTGTGCTGGGCCTCGCCGCCGGCGTTCTCCTGGTGCTTCCAGTGGGCGGCGCGGACGTGCCGATCGTCATTTCGCTGCTGAACGCCTTTACCGGCCTGGCGGTTGCGGCGTCAGGCCTGGTGCTGGGCAACGTGCTGCTGCTGGTGGCCGGCACCCTGGTGGGCGCCTCCGGTACCATCCTGACCCGTGCCATGGCTGCCGCCATGGGCCGCAGCGTGGCGGGAATCCTGTTCGGCGCCTTCAGGGGAGGTTCGACGGCGGGCTCCACCGCGGTCAGTGAGCGGCCGGTACGCTCTTCCAGCGCGGAGGACGTCGCCGTGCTGCTGGGCTACGCGCAGCGCGTGATCATCGTTCCCGGCTATGGCCTGGCCGTGGCACAGGGCCAGCACACCGCCGCGGAACTGGCCAAGGCCCTGCAGCTCCGCGGCATCCAGGTGGACTTCGCCATCCACCCCGTGGCCGGCCGCATGCCCGGGCACATGAACGTGCTCCTGGCGGAGGCCAACGTGCCGTACGAGGAACTCAAGGAGATGACCGAGATCAACTCGGAATTCAAGACCGCCGACGTCGCACTCGTGGTGGGCGCCAACGACGTGGTCAATCCCGCCGCGAAGACGTCCTCGGGGTCGCCCATCTTCGGGATGCCCATCCTGGAAGTGGCCGACGCCCGGCAGGTCGTGTTCCTGAAGCGCTCCATGCGGCCGGGCTTCGCAGGCATCGAGAACGAGCTCCTCTACGAGCCGCAGACCACGCTGCTGTTCGGCGACGCCAAGGACTCGCTGACGAAGGTGCTCGGCGCGGTCAAGGCCCTGTAGGCGGGAGGCCCAGCCGGGCCGTTCCCTTGCGGGGGTGGTGCGAAGCGGACCGCCGGGCAAGAATGGGCGGTATGCAACTGCCGGTGATGCCCCCGATCGCGCCGATGCTCGCCAAAGCCGTCAGCGCCCTGCCCGACCCGCCGGACTCCGGCCCGAAGTGGAGCTTTGAACCCAAGTGGGACGGCTTCCGGTCCATCATCTTCCGGGACGGCGACGAGGTGGAGATCGGCAGCCGCAACGGCAAGCCCATGACCCGCTACTTCCCCGAGCTCGTGGAGTCCCTGAAGGCAAACCTGCCGCCGCGCTGCGTGCTGGACGGCGAGATTGTCCTGGTGGGCGGTTCCGGTGACCGGCTGGACTTCGATGCGCTCCAGCAGCGGATCCACCCCGCGGCCAGCCGCGTGAAGCTGCTGGCGGCGCAGACACCGGCAAGCTTCGTGGCGTTCGACCTGCTGGCCCTCGAAGACGAGGACCTCACCGGGCGGCCGTTCTCCGAGCGGCGGAGCATGCTGGAAGGGGCCCTGGCCGGCAGCGCGGCGCCGATTCATCTGACCGCCACCACACGGGACAACGGCACGGCCGAGAAGTGGTTCCGACAGTTCGAGGGAGCGGGCCTCGACGGGATCGTGGCCAAATCCCTGGACGGCGCGTACCAGCCGGACAAACGCGTGATGCTCAAGTTCAAGCATGAACGCACGGCGGACTGCGTCCTGGCCGGCTACCGCGTGCACACCAGCGGACCGGACCGGATCGGGTCCCTGCTGCTGGGGCTTTACGACGGCGACGGCGGGCTGGCCAGTGTGGGGGTGGTGGGTGCCTTCCCGATGCAGCGCCGCAAGGAACTGTTTGAAGAACTCCAGCCGCTGGTGACGGACTTCGACAACCACCCCTGGGCCTGGGCCAAGCAGGAGGAAGGCAAACGGACGCCGCGGAATGCCGAGGGCAGCCGCTGGAGCGCGGGCAAGGACCTGTCCTTCACGCCGCTCCGCCCCGAGCGCGTGCTGGAAGTGAAGTACGACCACATGGAAGGCGAACGGTTCCGCCACACCGCCCAGTTTGTCCGCTGGCGGCCGGACCGGGACCCGGAATCCTGCACCTACGGGCAGCTGGAAGAGCCGGTCAGCTTCGACCTCGCCGAAGTGCTGGCCACAGGAAAATCTGCAACCTGACCCGCGCACTTAAACCCGGGCGGCCCGCCCCCAAGAGGGGACGGGCCGCCGTCGTACTTTTACCGGGCAGCGGTTACTTCAGGCCGAGCTCCCGGGTGGGTGTCTTGAAGGATTCCTTGGCCGTGAGGGCCGACACTGCGGCGACTCCGCAGATAACAGCCGTGAAAATGCTGATCTGGACCCAGCCGCCGGGCTTGATGCCGCCCATTGCCGCCACGATCGCCGGGGCGAAGCCGGCCATCAGGAAGCCCAGCTGGGTGCCGATCGCCAGGCCGGAGAACCGGACCTTGGTGCTGAACATCTCGGCGTAGAAGGACGGCCAGACGGCGTTGGAGGCGGCGTAACCGAAGGAGAAGAACCCGATGGCCGCGAGGAACATCAGCGGAACACTGCCGGATTCGAGGCTCAGCAGGAACACCGGGGTCAGGACCGCGCTGGCCACTGCACCGTAGATGAAGACAGGTTTGCGGCCGATCCTGTCTGACAGCATGCCGAACAGGGGCTGGGTGCCGAGGGCCACGAAGTTGGCGCCGACCACCAGCCACAGGGTGGTGGTGCCGTCCACCCCTGCGACGGTCTTGGCGTAGCTGATGGCGAGGGTTCCGAACACAGTGGACACGGCGGCGATGAAGGCGCAGGCGACCACGCGGAGGACGTCGCGCCAGTGGTGCTTCAGCAGATCGGCCACCGGCAGCTTGGAGATCGCAGCGGACTTCTGGGCTTCGGCGAATGCCGGCGGCTCGTGCAGCGTGCGGCGGATGAAGAACGCCACCAGGACAACCACGGCGCTGAGCCAGAACGGGATGCGCCAGCCGATGCCGTACTTGACCTCGTCAGGGAGGGCGAGCACGGGGATAAAGACGAGGGCCGCGAGGATCTGGCCGCCCTGGGTGCCGGTGAGGGTCCAGGAGGTGAAGAAGGAGCGCCGGTTGTCCGGGGCGTGTTCCAGGGTCATGGAGGAGGCGCCGGCCTGCTCGCCCGCTGCGGAGAGGCCCTGGCAGAGGCGTGCCAGCACCAGCAGGGCGGGAGCCCACCAGCCCACCGTATTGAAGTCGGGGAGGCAGCCGATGACGAAGGTTGACGCGCCCATCAGTACCAGGGTGAACATGAGGACCTTCTGCCGGCCCACGCGGTCGCCGAAGTGGCCGAGGATGACGGCGCCGACCGGGCGTGCCACATAGGCGAAACCGAACGTGGCGAAGGACATGATGGCGGCGTTGGCATCAGCGTTGGGGAAAAACACGTGCGGGAAGATCAGCGCGGCGGCGGAACCGAAGATGAAGAAGTCGTAGTACTCGACGGCGCTTCCCAGGAAGCTGGCGAGGGCCGCCTTCTTCGGGGTCCCGGCCGGTGCAACGGTGCCCGGCGTCGTGGACGGGAGTGTCTGGCTCATGGTGTTCCTTTGTGTGACGACATTGTCGCGGATGGATCAGGATGTTCGCAGCTGCCGCCCTTCATTTCTGGAGACCCAGCCGGAGGCCCAATGGAGGCTCAGCTGGCGGCGGCTGGAGGTCCTTGTGAAGACCCTGGGAGAAGTAGCCACATGGTGGGAGCTACTTTTGCGATACAGCAATGATGGCTGTGAGGACTATCACCTGTCAAGAAAAATAATCACCATCTAGAAATAGCTCTCACGATGTGGCAATATCGGGTTATGAGTGTGAATCAAGACACAGAACCGGCCGCGGCAGAAGATGCAGTAGCGGCAGCGAAGGCAACGAAGGCGCCCAAGGCTTCCAAGGAGGACTCCCGGACGGACATGGTGGGCAAGGCCCTGGGCCTGCTCGTGCTGCTGGGCGATGAGCCCCGGGGCGCCAGTGCGGCAGAGCTGTCACGCCGCGCGGAACTGCCGTTCAGCACCACATACCGTTTGCTGGGCTCGCTCACGCGGGACGGTTTTGTGGACTATGAACCCGACGGCCGCCGCTACCACCTGGGCCTCCGCGTCTTCCAGCTCGGCCAGCGCGTATCCAACCACCACGGCTTTGCCGGCACCGCCCTGCCCATCCTCCGGCGCGTCACCGAGAAGACCGGGGAGGCCACCATCCTCTCCGTGCGCGACGGGCACCACCACCTCACCGTCAACAAGGTGGACGGCCCCCAGACGTTCCGCGTCACCAGCGATCCGGGGCACCTCGGCGCCCTCCACACCACGTCCGTGGGCAAGGCGCTCGTGGCCTTTGCCGAGGACGCCGAACGCCAGCGCCTCGTGGAGGAGCTGGAGCTGGAGCCGCTCACGGAATTCTCGATCACAGACCGGGAGGCCTTCCGGGCCGAGATCGAGCATGTCCGCCGCCGGGGCTATGCCGTCATGGATGAGGAAAACGAGCTGGGCATGCGCGCCGTCGCTGTGCCTGTCTTCAATGCCCAGGGCTTCGCGTTTGCATCCCTGGCCACGGCGGTTCCGGTCTTCCGGCTCACCCTGGAGAACCTGGTGGCGCTCGTCCCGGCACTCCAGGAGGCCGCCGCCGAACTGTCCGCCAGGCTGCCGCAACGATGAGCCGCGCTGCCTCGGCTACTTCCCGTCGCCGTCATTATTTGTTCGCAATAAGAACATCAGTGCAAGATGTGAACATTTCCTGTACTGTAAGCCATATCACCCGGCACGCGGCCGCCGGCGCCCAGGGCGCCCCGGCAAGCCGGATGCCGTTGTCAAAGGAGCTATACGGATGAGCAATCGAGCAGAGTCCTTTCTGGTGGGCCTCGTAGGTGATGGCGTCATGCCGTCGCTCACGCCCCACATGCACGAGCGCGAAGGCGACGTGCAGGGCCTGCGGTACCTCTACCGCCCCATCGACCTCCTGGAACTGGGCCTGCCCGGCGCCTCCGTGGGAGAGCTCCTGCAGAGCGCGCACCGCCTCGGCTTCAACGGGCTGAACATCACGCACCCGTGCAAGCAGCTGGTCCTGGACCACCTCGATGAAATCTCACCGGACGCCCGCCGCCTCGGAGCCGTCAACACCGTCACCATCCGGGACGGCCGCTTCATCGGCCACAACACCGACTTCTCCGGTTTCGCGGCCGCCCTCGCCTCCGGCCTTCCCGGCGCAAAGCTTGACCGTGTGGTCCAGCTGGGTGCCGGCGGCGCCGGCTCCGCCGTCGCCTACGCCCTGCTCACCGCGGGCGTCCGCCACCTGGACCTCGTGGACACGGACGCTGCCCGCTGCGCCGCGCGCGCCGCCGAACTGGCCGGGTTCTTCCCGGACAGCACCGTCACGGCCCGGACGACGGCGGAGCTGCCGCAGCTGATGCCCCTCGCCAACGGCCTGGTGCACTGCACCCCCGTGGGCATGGCCGCGCACCCCGGCGTCCCGCTGGACCTGTCCCTGCTCGAATCCCGGCACTGGGTGGCGGACATTGTCTACCGCCCGATCGAAACCGAGCTGGTCCGCGAAGCCCGCACCAGGGGCTGCGAGGTGCTGGACGGCGGCCGCATGGCCGTGGGCCAGGCGGCGGACGCCTTCAGGATCTTCACCGGCCTGGAAGCCGACGCGGACCGCATGCGCTCCCACTTCCTGGAACTCGTGGCCGCGGAAGAGGTGGCCGCCTGATGCGTACCGGGATCGCCACCGTGTGCCTGTCCGGGACGCTGAAGGAAAAAATGCAGGCGTGCGCCATCGCCGGCTTCGACGGCATTGAAATTTTCGAGCAGGACCTTGTGACGTCGTCCCTGAGCCCGGAGGACGTCCGGAAAATGGCCGCGGACCTGGGCCTGACCCTGGACCTCTACCAGCCGTTCCGCGACTTCGACAGCGTTCCCGAGGACCTCCTCGCCGCCAATCTCCGCCGGGCCGAGGCCAAGTTCAAGCTGATGTCCCGCCTGGGCATGGACACCATCCTGGTCTGCTCCAACGTGGGTACCGCCACCGTTGACGACGACTCCCTGCGCGCTGAGCAGCTGTCCCGGCTGGCCGGTCTCGCCGGTGACCACGGCGTCAAGGTGGCCTACGAGGCACTGGCCTGGGGCAAGTACGTCAACGACTACGAGCACGCCCACCGTTTGGTGGAAACCGTGGACCACCCGAACCTCGGCACCTGCCTCGACTCCTTCCACATCCTGTCCCGCGACTGGGACACCGCGCCCATCGAGGCCTTCAATACGGACAAGATCTTCTTCGTCCAGGTGGCTGACGCCCCCAAGCTCTCCATGGATGTCCTGTCCTGGAGCCGGCACTACCGGGTCTTCCCGGGCGAGGGCCAGTTCGAGCTCGCCAAATTCATGGGCCACGTGGTCCGCGCCGGATACGCCGGGCCGGTCTCGCTGGAGGTCTTCAATGACGTCTTCCGCCAATCCGACGTCGAACGCACCGCCGTGGACGCCATGCGGTCCCTGATCTGGCTCGAGGAACAGAGCGCCAAATGGCTGGACGCCAACGCCCCTGCGGGTGGCGTGGGCGCTGTTGTTAGTGGGCCTGCGGCCGCCGCCCGCCGTCGTTATCCGATGGAACTGGCCACCCTCCCGCAGGTTGCCGAACCGGCAGGCTTCAACTTCGCCGAGGTAAAAGCCGCGGACACCGCAGGCCTGGAGAAGCTGCTGGGCCAGCTGGGATTCGAATTCAACGGCAGACACCGCACCAAGGACGTGCAACTGTGGACCATGGGCCACGCACGCGTGATCATCAACGAGCAGGATCCCGACGCGCCTCATGCGGAAGGCGACGCGGCAGCACTTGCCGGGATTCCTGCCGGTTCCGCGCCAGCCATCGCCGCGCTCGGCTTCGACGTCGACTCGCCGGTGATTGCCGCAGCCCGCGCCCAGCAGCTCAAGGCACCCGCCGTGCCGCGCAAGAGCCAGGCCAATGAGGAAGTGTTCCAGGGCTTCGCCGCACCGGATTCCACCGAGATCTTCCTCTGCCAGGGCAGCCCGGACGGCACCGCCGCCTGGACCCACGAGTTCGGCGCAGGGCTCGAAGTCCCTGCCGGCGCCCGCAGTGCCGTGATTGACCACGTGAACCTCGCGCAGCCGTGGCAGCACTTTGACGAAGCCGTGCTGTTCTACACCAGCGCCCTGGCCCTGGAGCCGCAGCCGTTCGCGGAGGTGCCCAGCCCCAGCGGCCTGGTCCGCTCCCAGGTGATGCTTACCGCCGACCGCGCCGTGCGCCTGGTGCTGAACCTGGCTCCCGTCATCCAGCAGGACGGCGCGGACACCGGCACCGCCCACCGGAAGACGTACCAGGAGCACATCGCCTTCGCCGTGGACGACCTCGTGGCCACCGCCCGCGAGGCCCGCGACCGCGGCCTGGACTTCCTGCAGATCCCCGCGAACTACTACGAGGACCTGGATGCCCGCTTCGACCTGGACCCTGCGTTCCTGGCCACCCTGCGGGAACTGAACCTCCTGTACGACCGCGACGCCGACGGCGAATTCCTGCACTTCTACACCGCCACCGTTGGCAGCGTGTTCTTCGAAATGGTGGAACGCCGCGGCGGTTACGACGGCTACGGCGCCCCCAACGCCCCGGTCCGGCACGCCGTCCAGTACGACCACCTGCACCAGCTGAAACGCACCACCTGAACCTAAGTCCAACCATCAACACCATCAACCGAAAGGAGGCTGCCGTGCCTGAAGAAATCAACCTTGAAACATTCAATGCCGATCCGATCACCGAAGACGTGTCGGACGTGGCACCCCAGGCCGCACCCGGGACCGCACCGCAGGCCGCACCCGGGACCGCACCGCAGGCCGCACCGCAGGCTGCGCCTCAAACCCAGCCGAAGAACGCCGTGGAAACCCAGCAGGACCTCAGCGCGGAGATCAAGGCAATCGGGGACGCGTACGCCGCAGCCCTGAAAACCGGGAAGGCTCCGGAAATCCAGCCGCGGCTGGACTACGCGCCGTACCGCAGCAGCATCCTCCGCCACCCCACCAAGAGCCTGCACCACGCCGATCCGGAAACCATCGAGCTGTACTCGCCTGCCTTTGGGCACCAGGACGTGCACACACTGGAATCGGACCTGACCATCCAGCACAACGGTGAGCCCCAGGGCGAACGCATCATCGTCGCCGGCCGCGTGCTCGACGGTGACGGCCGGCCCGTCGCCGGCCAGCTGGTGGAGATCTGGCAGGCCAACTCCTCCGGCCGCTACATCCACAAGCGGGACCAGCACCCGGCACCGCTCGACCCCAACTTCACGGGCGTGGGCCGCTGCATCACCGCGGCCGACGGCTCCTACAGCTTCACCACCATCAAGCCCGGCGCCTACCCGTGGAAGAACCACCTCAACGCGTGGCGCCCGGCGCACATCCACTTCTCCCTGTTCGGGCAGGAATTCACCCAGCGCATCGTCACCCAGATGTACTTCCCGGGTGACCAGCTGTTCCCGCTCGACCCCATCTACCAGTCCATCGTGGACCACGATGCCCGGGACCGCCTGGTGGCGAGCTACGACCACGATCTCACCCAGCCCGAATGGGCGCTGGGCTACAAGTGGGACATTGTCCTGACGGGCTCCAAACGGACCTGGACCGAAAACGAAGCATTCGGCGCAGAAGGAGACGAGGAATAACGTGAGCTCAACCACCAAGCTGACCCCCACACCCGGCCAGACCGTAGGCCCCTTCTACGGCTACGCCCTGCCGTACGAGAAGGACCGCGAACTGCTGGCCGCGGGATCGCCCGGCTCCATCCGCCTGCAGGGCACCGTGTACGACGGCGCCGGCCACCCCATCCCGGACGCGATCCTGGAGATCTGGCAGCCGGATTCCGAAGGCAACATCGTGCACCGGACCGGCTCGCTGGTCCGCGACGGCTACACGTTCACCGGCTTCGGCCGGAGCGCCGTGGGCAACAGCGGCGTGTACACCTTCACCACGGTGAACCCCGGCCCCACCAAGCCCGGCGCGGCGGCGTTCATCTCCGTGGCCGTGTTTGCCCGCGGCCTGATGAACCGCCTCTTCACCCGCGTCTACCTGCCCGAAAACGCCGAAGCGCTGGCGGCCGACCCGCTGCTGTCCTCCCTGGATCCGGAACGCCGCTCCACGCTGATCGCCCGCCGTGATGCTGACGGCGGACTCACCTGGGACATCCGGCTGCAGGGCGAGGGCGAAACCGTGTTCCTCGACTTCGAGGGAGCATCTGTCGAGGGAGCGGCTGCCGGGGGCGCCGCACAGTGAACACCTCCGGAGCAGCCAGCGCGGACAGCTCAGCCAGCGCCATAAACGAATATGCCGTGAGCGGCATGGACGGCGACGTCGGGCTCCTGAGCCCGGTATCGGCGTCGCCCGCCGTGGCAGCGCTGACAGGGGACCGGGCGGTGCTCGCGGCAATCCTCGCCGTCGAGTCCGGCTGGGCTTCGGTGCTGGAGAAGGCCGGCCTCGCGCCGGCCGGCTCAGCCGCCGTCGTGGCTTCAGCCGCGGACGTCGACCGTTATGACGTGGCCGGCATTGCCGTCCGCGCGCAGGGCGGCGCGAACCCGGTCATCCCGCTGCTGGCTGACCTCCGGACCGAGGTCAATGCCCTGGACACGGAGCACGTGGGCGCTGTGCGCGCCGTGCACACCTCGCTGACCAGCCAGGACGTCCTGGACTCGGCCCTGATGCTGCTGGCCCGCGAAGCCGTTTCGGCACTCCTGGCAGATGTTCGGGGGATCACGACGGCGCTGGCTGCCTTGGCGGAACGGCATGCGGACACGCTCTGCGTGGGCAGGAGCCTGACGCAGCATTCCCTGCCGTTCACCTTCGGCCTGAAGGCGGCGCAGTGGTTCCACGGGCTCGCTGCCGCCGCACGCCGCCTTGAAGCCGTCGAGCTGCCGCTGCAGACCGGCGGCGCCGCGGGAACACTCGCCGCCGGAACCGTCCTGACCAGGGATTCCGTGGACACGCCCTTCGACCTCTCGGGCAACCTGGCGGCGCACCTGGGCCTGGCGGCCACCCCGGGACCGTGGCACACCAACCGGCTTGCCGTCACGTCGCTGGGCGACGCCCTGACCGGTGTGACGGACGCGCTGGGCAAGATCGCTTCCGATGTGCTTTTCCTCAGCCGCCCGGAGGTGGCTGAGCTCGCCGAACCGCGGGCCGCCGGGCGCGGAGTTTCCTCGGCAATGCCGCAGAAGCAAAACCCCGTCCTGTCGGTCCTGGTCCGCAGTGCGGCACTCCAGGGCCCCTACCTGGCCGCGCAGCTGCATCTGGCGGCGGCCACCTTCAACGACGAACGGCCCGACGGCGCGTGGCACAGCGAATGGCCCGCCTTCAGGCAGCTGCTCCGCCTGGCACTCGGCTCCGCCGGCCAGCTCAGGGAGCTCGCCGAAGGCCTGCGGGTCTTCCCGGATGCCATGCGCCGCAACCTGGACCTGTCCGGGCCGCTGCTGCTCAGCGAAGGAGTGTCCGCCGCCGTGGCGCCGCTGCTCGATGCGCTGCCGGCAGAGCAGAACGCTGGTGCCGCCGGCCGGACCGGCAAGCAGCAGCTCCAGTCCGTGGTGGACCGGACGCTCGAGGTTCCGGCCGCGGAGCAGTCCGAAACCTACCGCCGCCTGCTGCGCGAGGCTGTCCCGGCCAGTGCCCTTTCGGAAGAACGGCTGGACGAACTCCTGGACCCGGCCGGCTACCTGGGCCAGGCCGCCGAAATCTCCCGCCGCATCCTGGCCGCCTTCCCCGAGTTCGCCGGAAGCAGCGGCCCAACACCGGCGGATCCAACCGAAGATGCCCCCATCCAAACAGACCTGAACGGAGTTTCCCGTGGCTAGACCAACAGTCAAGGCTGTACTGCTCTCCCCCCAGCGCCCGCTGGGGGACAAGCCCCTGCTGGTGGTGGGGCCTTCACTGGGGACGTCCTCAGTGCTGTGGACACAGGCCGGCGCCCTGCTCGGGGACGACTTCGACGTCGTCGCCTGGGACCTGCCCGGCCACGGCGTCTCGCCGGCTGCCACGGAAACCTTCGACGTCGCCGAACTGGCTGACGCCGTCGTCGAACTGGTTGATTCGATCGCCCCGGGCGAGAGGTTCCACTACGCCGGAGTGTCCCTTGGCGGGGCCACCGGTCTGCAGCTGGGCATCAAGCACGGCGAACGCCTCAAGAGCCTCTCCGTGCAGTGCTCCGGTGCCAAGCTGGGCACTCCCGAAGGCTGGCTGGAGCGGGCCGAAACCGTCCGCAGCCAGGGCACCCCGGTGATGATCCAGGGTTCCGCGCAACGTTGGTTCGCGCCCGGATTCATGGAACGCGAGCCCGAGCTCAGCAGCCGGCTGCTGCACTCCCTGCGCGACGCCGACCGCTTCAGCTACGCATTCTGCTGCGAAGCCCTGGCCGGCTTCGACGTCCGCGAGGAGCTCGGCAGCATCCGCGTCCCCACCCAGGCCGTGGCAGGTGCGGAGGACGCTGTCGCGCCGCCGTCGTTCGCCGAAGAAGTGGCGAAGGGCATCACAGCCGGCGGCGGCACCGCAAGTGCCGTAACGCTGGAGGGGGTGGCGCACCTCGCTCCGGCCGAAGCGCCCGCGCACGTCGCCGAACTGCTCAAGGGCCTCATCGCCTGGAGCGAAACCCGCGGAGCAGCCAAATGACCGGCCCCGAAGCATCCGGCGCCGCACGCCCCGGCCTGGAAAGGCATGGCGCAGTCCAGCCGGACGCCACCAGCCAGGAGATTTACGACGGCGGGATGGTGGTCCGCCGCGAAGTGCTCGGCGCCGCGCATGTGGACCGCGCCAACGCCAACAAGGATTCCTTCACCGAGGACTTCCAGGACATGATCACCCGCATCGCCTGGGGCGGCATCTGGACCCGCCCGGGCCTGACGCGGCAGATGCGCTCGGCCGTCACCATCACGGCCATGGTGGCCCACGGGCACTGGGAAGAACTGGCGATGCACATCCGCGCCGCCATCACCAACGGCCTGAGCAGGGACGAAATCAAGGAAATCCTGCTGCAGACCGCCATTTACTGCGGAGTTCCCTCCGCCAACACCGCCTTCAAAACCGCGCAGCAGGTTTTCCGTGAAATGGACAAAGCAGCAATGGACAACACAGCGGTTGACGCAGCCACCCCGCCCAACTAGGTAGCAGCAGGTGTCGTTTTGAGCCGTCAAAACGACACTAACTGCTACCTAGTTGGGACTCTCACACAGAATTTAGAGGATTAGTTATGAACCAGGCTTTTGTGTACGACGCCGTTCGCACGCCTTTTGGGAAGTTCGGCTCCGGTTTGGCCGGCGTCCGTCCGGATGACCTCGCCGCGCACGTGATCGGTGAGATCGTCAATCGCGCCCCGAAGCTCGACGTCGAGCGGATCGACGAGGTCGTTTTCGGCAACGCCAACGGCGCCGGCGAGGAGAACCGCAACATCGCCCGGATGGGCACCCTGCTGGCTGGTTTGCCGGTCTCGATCCCGGGCACCACGGTCAACCGGCTCTGCGGGTCGTCCCTGGATGCGGCGATCATCGCCTCGCGCCAGGTCAACGCCGGGGACGCGGAGCTGATGCTGATCGGCGGCGCCGAGTCGATGTCCCGGGCCCCGTGGGTGCTGCCCAAGACCGAGAAGGCCTACCCGGCCGGGGACATGACCCTGGCCTCCACCACGCTGGGCTGGCGCCTGGTGAACAAGGCCATGCCGAAGGACTGGACCATCTCCCTGGGCGAGGCCACCGAACGGCTGGCCGGGAAGTACGGGGTGACCCGCGAGGCGCAGGACGAGTTCGCTGCGAACTCCCATAACCTGTCCGCAGCCGCGTGGGACGAGGGCTTCTACGACAACCTGGTGACCCCGGTGCCCGGCACGGACCTGGTCCGGGACGAGGGCATCCGCGCCGGGTCCTCGGCCGAGAAGCTCGCCGGACTCAAGACCGTGTTCCGCACCGAGAAAGGCACCGTCACCGCAGGCAACGCGTCCCCGCTGTCCGACGGCGCGTCCGCGGCCTGGATCGGCTCCGAGAACGCCGCCGGGCTGCTCGGCATGGAACCGCTGGCCCGGATCGCCGGGCGCGGCGCGCACGCCAACGACCCGCAGTTCTTCGGCTACGCCCCGGTGGAGGCCGCGAACAAGGCCCTCGCGAAGGCGGGCATCGGCTGGGACCAGGTGGGCGCCGTCGAACTTAACGAAGCGTTCGCCGCGCAGTCCCTGGCGTGCATCAACGCCTGGGGCATCGATGCCTCCATCGTGAACCGGCACGGCGGCGCGATCGCGATGGGCCACCCGCTGGGCGCCTCCGGCGGCCGGATCCTGGGCACCCTGGCCCGGTCCCTGCAGGCCTCCGGGCAGCGCTGGGGCGTCGCCGCGATCTGCATCGGCGTCGGCCAGGGCCTGGCCGTCGTCCTCGAAAACGTCACCGCCGGCGCTGCGGCATAAAAGAGAGAGCTGATCATGCTGAATTTCATTGACACCGTCGGCGAGGCAGTCGCCGGCATCAAGGACGGCTCCACCGTGATGATCGGTGGCTTCGGCAACGCCGGCCAGCCGTTCGAACTGATCGACGCGCTGATGGACTGCGGAGCCCGCGAGCTCACCGTGGTCAACAACAACGCCGGCCAGGGCGACCAGGGCCTGGCCCTGCTCATCAAGGAAGGCAGGGTGAAGAAGATGATCTGTTCCTTCCCGCGGCAGTCCGACTCCTGGCACTTCGACGCCAAGTACAAGGCCGGTGAGATCGAGCTGGAACTCGTTCCGCAGGGCAACCTCGCCGAGCGGATCCGTGCCGCCGGCGCCGGCATCGGCGGCTTCTTCACGCCCACCGGGTACGGCACCATGCTGGCCGAGGGCAAGGAGACCCGCATCATCGACGGCCGCGGCCAGGTGTTCGAGACCCCCATCCACGCCGACGTCGCCCTGATCAAGGCACTCAAGGCGGACGGCAAGGGCAACCTCGTGTACCGCAAGACGGCCCGGAACTTCGGCCCGATCATGGCCGCCGCGGCCAAGCACACCATCGCCCAGGTGTCCGAAATCGTCCCGGTCGGCGGGCTGGACCCGGAGGTCATCGTGACCCCTGGCATCTACGTGAACAGCATTGTCCGTATTGATTCCAGCGGAGCTGCCGCCGCCGGAACGACAGAACAGGTGGCCTGACATGAGCATCCAGACAGCATCCATCCAGACCAGCGAGACGCCCCTGGGCCGCGACGACCTGGCCCGGCTCGTGGCGAAGGACATCAAGCCCGGCTCGTTCGTGAACCTGGGCATCGGCCAGCCCACCCTGGTGTCCAACTACCTGGAGCCGGAGCAGGACATCACGCTGCACACCGAGAACGGCATGCTCGGCATGGGCCCGGAAGCCACCGGTGACCAGATCGACGGCGACCTCATCAACGCGGGCAAGATCCCCGTCACCGAACTCCCCGGGGCGTCCTACTTCCACCACGCCGACTCGTTCGCGATCATGCGCGGCGGGCACCTGGACATCTGCGTCCTCGGTGCGTTCCAGGTCTCCGCCACCGGTGACCTCGCCAACTGGCACACCGGCGCCCCGGACGCCATCCCTGCCGTGGGCGGTGCGATGGACCTGGCCACCGGCGCCAAGGACGTGTTTGTGATGATGACGCTCCTGACCCGCGACGGTGCCTCCAAGATCGTGCAGGCCTGCACGTACCCGCTCACCGGCGTGGGCTGCGTGACCCGCGTGTACACCGACAAGGCCGTGTTCCTCACGGGTCCGGACGGAGTCCAGGTGCGTGAGACCTTCGGCTGCACCCTCGAGGAGCTCCAGGCCCTGGTGCCGGTCCCCCTCACAGCAGCCCCCGCCGTCGAACGCTAACTCCAGTTCGCGCTTCAGGGGACCGGCGGGCTAATAGGATTGGTATCCATGACCGACGCAGCAGCAGAGACCGCGCCCAGGCCCTCCTCTGCGCCCCAGGCCAGCGACCAGTACGTCCAGTCCCTGGCGCGCGGCCTGGCCGTGATCCGCGCCTTCGACACCGACCACCCGGTGATGACCCTCACCGAGGTGGCTGCACGGACCGACCTGACCCGCGCCACCGCCCGCCGTTTCCTGCACACCCTCGTTGAGCTGGGCTACGTCCGCACCGACGGGAAGACCTTCGCCCTGACGGCACAGGTACTGCAGCTGGGCTACGCCTACCTGTCCGGCCTGTCCCTGCCGCAGCTGGCCCAGCCGCACCTGGAGGAACTATCGCTCCGGCTGGGGGAGTCGACGTCCGCCGCTGTCCTGGACGGCCGGGACATCGCGTACATTGCCCGAGTGACCACCCGCCGGATCATGAACGTGGGCATCACGGTGGGAACCCGTTTCCCGGCGTACGCCACGTCCATGGGCCGCGTGTTGCTCGCCGCGCTGCCGCCGGCCAAGCTCCAGGAGTACCTCGCGGAGGCCGAGATCAAGCCCCTCACGCCCCGGGCCATCGGCACCAGGAAGGACCTCGCGGCCGCGCTCGACACCGTCCGTGCACAGGGCTGGTGCCTGCTGGACCAGGAGCTCGAGCTGGGGCTGATGTCCATCGCGGCGCCGGTCTACCACGGCCCCACGAAGGTGGTGGCGGCCATCAACGTGTCGCTGCAGGCCCAGTCGGTGGCCGCCAAAGCGGACCCCACGGCCTACCTGGACATGGTGCGGACGGAAACGGTGGAGACGGCCCGGCTGATTTCCGCGGATCTCTCAGCCAAGCATTAGTGGGCCCCGGTTTACTCCTTCGGACCCGGCAAGTTGACGGGCTCCAGCGGCGGCCACCAGCTCGTGGGCGGGCCGATGACAAAGCGGCGCCCGCTCAGCTCGGTGGGAGTTATCCGGACCAGGATGTCCTTGTCGCCCTCTTCCCACGGCGACGGGGTCCGGGCCGGAACATCCTCGCCGGGCTGCACAGGCGCGGCCGCCCCCTTGACCACCACGCTCCAGGCGATGGTCCCGTACGTGTTCAGCCCGTCTGCTTCAAGAACCACAGGCTCCCCGGAGAGCACGGCCTCCAGCTTGGTACCCGGTCCTGTCCGGAAAATTACAGTACCTTCATCTGGCAGGTAGTTGACCGGAAAGATTTCAGGTTTGCCATGGCTGATGAGCGCCAGCCGTCCCACCGAAACGGAACGAAGGTGGCTCCAGCATTCATGGACGGTGAGGTCTTGTGTTTCCTGGCCCGGCTCAGACTTGTTCATGCTGCCGAGCCTAGGCGTACGGCACGCGCACTGGCAGGGGAGCAAGACCCGGATTTCGGCTACGCTTCACGTGGGGACCACCCCCGACCATTTGCCCGTGAAGGATGCCATGACACAGCACAACAATGAGCCGGAGAACACCAGCGCTCCGTCCGACACCCCGGCGGCCCGGACCGGTACCAACACCAAGCTCGCCGCCGTCGTCGTCAATCCTGCAAAAGCCGTTGGCGCCGATCTGCGCGGCGCCCTGGTCCGGCTCTGCGAAACGCAGGGTTGGGCGGAGCCGCTGTGGCTCGAGACCACTGTCGAAGACCCGGGCGAGGGGCAGGCACGTGAGGCGCTGGAGGCAGGGGCCGACGTCGTCATTGCGGCGGGCGGCGACGGCACCGTGCGCTGCGTGGCGGAGGTGCTCGCGGGAACGGGCATACCACTGGGCCTTGTTCCGCTGGGCACGGGCAACCTGCTGGCCCGCAACCTTGGCGTCAACATCACCGACCCGGTGTCAGCGGCGTTCGACGTCCTGAACGGCACGGAACGGACCGTGGACGTCGTCAAGGCAAAGCTGGACCACTCGGACGACGAACAGGTGTTCCTGGTGATGGCCGGGCTGGGCTACGACGCCGCCATCATGGCCGACACCGTCGACGCGCTCAAGGACCGCATGGGCTGGCTGGCCTATGTGGAAGCCGGCATCCGCAAGCTGCCTGGCAAACCGGTGAAGGCCCACGTCAGCATTGACGGACGGCACCCCGTCCGCCGGCACATCCGCAGCGTCATGATCGGCAACTGCGGCCGGATCATGGGCGGCGTGGAAATCTTCCCCGACGCCAAGGTCGACGACGGCGTCCTGGACCTGCTCATCCTGGCGCCCAAGGGGCGGCTGGGCTGGCTGGGAGTGGTGGCGGGCATCTTCGGCCGGAACAAGGACGAGACGGAATCCGTGGAGTACTTCCAGGGCAAGTCCGCCGAGATCACCCTGGAGCACGAACAGGAATTCCAGCTGGACGGCGACCATGTGGGTACCGGGAAGCACCTGGCCGTCCGGGTGGAGCCCAATGCCCTGAAGATCCTGATGACGGCCCCGCCGGAGGCCTGAACAACAGTAATTAAGGTTCGACGGCGGCCCGCACGGCGGTCCACTCATGTGAGTGGGCCGCCGTCGGTTCTTGCTTGGGCTGCTTGATCTGCAGGCTTGTGACTGCAGATTGCCTGGCGTTTAGCCGGCCAGCAGCCTGCCCCACCTCGGTGCGAGCAAGGGGGACCCGGCAGCCCGACGGCCCGGTTACCGGCTGCCGCTGTGCGCCAGGATCTCAGCCAGCTCAGCGAGCCGGTGCGCGCGCGCCGATTCGGCGGGAGTAAACGGTTCGCCGGGGCGGTAGAAGGTGATGGGGCCGTGCCACGCCGTGGGGATCTTCAATACCGTCCCGGCGTCGGCTGAGGCCGGAGATTCCTGGCCACCCTCCACCGGAACGGGCACGATCCTGGCGGAAAGCAGCTCGGCCACGGCCAGCGGAAGCTCATTCGGATTGCCGGCGATCCGGGCGGCCAGGCTCAGGGCCCTGGTCTGGCCGTCGGCCATCGCCAGGGCAGTGGTGGGCCAGACATGCGCGTGCCGGCCGCCGCCGTCCCGAAGTGCCTCGAGCAGCCCGCGCTCGCGGAGGTGCCCCGGGGCGGACAGGACGAACTCGTCCAAAACACCGCCCGCCACCGGATGGATGTGGATGCTGAGGATGTTGGTGTCCAGCCGTGCCAGCGCCTGCGTAATCTTCTGAAGCGACCCCGGCTCATCGCGCAGCACTGTGCGGGCCCGCCACAGGGCCGGTGCCGTATTCAGCCGTTTGCGGTGCCGCAGGGCCGGGGCATGCAGCCAGCTCCTCAGCATCCGGGCCGCTGATGGTTCGGCCACCCAGATGACCAGCACCGTGGCGGTCAGGGTAAGTACCAGGACCTTGGCCACATAGGGGAGATGCGTCTCCACCACGGCGGCATGCACCAGGAGCTCAATGGGCAGCATCACCAAAATATTCGCCAGGGTCAGCCGGGCTTTTGGCGGTTCCGGCATCTGGCCGCAAACTTCGCAGCTCAAGTCGGCCGATTCGGGGGACTGTGCCTTGCGCTTCATACTCACATCATGTCCGGCCCCTGTTTCAGGGGGATTGCGGCTGCGTCACGAACGCCCACATCCCTGAATTGGCGCGGTTTTTGTACCGCTCAGGAGCTGGCGGCTGCCAACCCGGGGACGCCTTCGAGAGCCCGCCTCCGGGCCCCGGTTTCGCGTAGGCCCGGGTGTCCCTGGCCGCCGGGGGTGCACGTAATACCCGGCACCTCCACCTGACCGTCCACGACGTGTCCGAGTACCACACGCATAAAGCTCCAAGCGCGTGCATAGAAAGCCGGGTAGGTGCCGCTCGTGACGCGGGGACCGGCCCACGGCTTTCATTGGGGAAGGCATCAACCGATGCCGCCTACCAATGTTCGGGGGGATAGGCAATGGCGACATGGTCTGCCTGCGCGTGGCGCCCTTCCGCCACCAATGTTTGGGGGCTGCAGTGAGCCAGCTGGGTAAAACAAGCCCGTTCGTGCTGAGGTTCCTGAGTCCCGGAGGGACCTCCGGGACCGCCGCCGCTCCGCCGCTTGGCGCCGTCGTCGGGGGTTCCCCCGGCCGCCCGGAACGGCCGCCGTCCGCGCACAAGCTGTCCGGCCGGGAATGGGCCCGCTTTCTTGCCCGCTGCCTCCGGCTGACCGACTCCCTGTTGGTGGTTGTCTCGGTGCTCGCGGGGTACGTGATCCGGTTCGACGGCGGGCACTCCTTTGCGGAAAGCCGCGAAAATGCGCTCGGCGCCCTCCTGGCCGCCGGCCTCGCGGTGGCATGGATCGGTGCGCTCCATTTTTACCGGACCCGGGACCCGAAGGTGCTCGGTATCGGCTCCAGCGAATACAAGCGCGTTGCCGTCTCCACCACCCGCGTCTTTGGCCTCCTGGCGGTGTTCCTGGTGGTGTTCCGGCTGGAACCGGCCTGGGCGTTCTATGTCGCGTCGTTCCCGCTGGGCCTGTTGGCTCTGGTGGGAAACCGGTGGTTCGCCCGCCGCTGGTACAACCGGAAACAGGCCGAGGGCCAGTTCCTGGTGAAGGCGATAGTCATTGGCGAGCCGAACGATGTTCGCTACGTCCTCGGTCGGATCGCCAAAAAGACCGGCGCGGCCTACGAAATCCTGGGGGTGTCCCTGCCGGGAGCCCGCCGGGGGATGATGCTCGACGTCGAAGGCCGCCGGATTCCGGTGCTGTCCTCCACCGACGACGTTGTCCGGACCGTGGGAAAGCACTGTGCAGAGGCAGTCATCGTGGCGGGGCCGGTGCCGGGAGGCAACCAGTACATCCGGGAGCTGGGATGGCGGTTGGAAGAGCATCGCGCCGAACTCGTCCTGGCGTCCACGCTGACGAACGTGGCAGGGCCTCGGATCCACTGGCGGCCGGTGGAGGGACTGCCGCTCATGCATGTGGACGTGCCGCAATACAGCGGCGGCAAGCACGTGCTCAAGCGGCTCCTGGACATCGCGGGCGCGTCCGTGGCCCTCGTCCTGCTGTCGCCGCTGTTCCTGGCCCTCGCGGTCATCGTCAAACGGAACGGTCCGGGGCCGGTGTTCTTCAAGCAGGAGCGCGTCGGCAAAGCCGGCCGTCCGTTCCGGATGATCAAGTTCCGGTCCATGGTGACCGACGCGGAAGCGTCACTCGCTGCACTGATGGCGAGCAACGAGGGTGCAGGCGTGCTGTTCAAAATGCAGAACGATCCGCGGGTGACCAGCTGCGGGCGCTGGATGCGCCGCTACTCCCTGGATGAACTGCCGCAGTTCTGGAACGTGCTCACCGGCGAGATGAGCCTGGTGGGTCCACGGCCGCCGCTGCAGCGCGAGGTGGAAGCCTACGAACGGCACACCCACCGCCGGCTGCTCATCAAACCGGGAATCACCGGCCTCTGGCAGGTCAACGGCCGCTCGGACCTGCCCTGGGACGAGGCCGTGCGCCTCGATCTTTACTACGTCGAAAACTGGTCGATCATCGGGGACGTCATCATCATGTGGCGGACCTTCAAAGCAATGTGCATGCCTTCGGGCGCGTATTAAGTAGAGGGGACAGACATGGACGCTTCACAAGAGTCCTACCGCCGGGAGCTTGACCTGATGGCTTCCGCCGCACCCTTGCGGGCCGCCGTCATCGGCGCCGGCTACTGGGGGCCGAACCTTGCCCGCAACTTCAAGGCCAGCCCCGACTGGAAACTGTCCGCGATCGTGGACATGGACCGGGACCGCGCCGTCAAGCTCGCCGCAGCGAACGGGGGCGTTCCGGTCTGCGAATCCATAGACGAACTTCTGGACACCGTCGACGTCGACGCGGTGGCCATCGCCACCCCGGCCCACACCCACCACGGGATCGCCCTGACGGCCTTGCGGGCAGGCAAACACGTGCTGGTGGAAAAACCCCTGGCCGACAGCAGGGCCAAAGGCGTGGAGATGGTCGAAGAAGCCGAGAAGCGGGGCCTGGTCCTGATGGCGGACCATACGTACTGCTACACGCCCGCTGTCCTGAAAATCCGGGAACTCATCGCGGAAGGGTCCTTGGGCGAGATCCTGTTCATTGACTCGGTGCGGATCAACCTGGGGCTCGTCCAGCCGGACGTGGACGTATTCTGGGACCTCGCACCGCACGATCTGTCCATCATCGACTTCATCCTGCCCGGCGGCCTCCGGCCGGTGGAAGTGGCGGCCCACGGCGCTGATCCCCTGGGCACCGGACGGGACTGCGTGGGGCACCTGACCTTTGCGCTGCCCAACGACGCCATGGCGCACGTGCACGTGAACTGGCTCAGTCCCACCAAGATCCGCCAGATGGTGGTGGGCGGCTCCCAGCGCACCCTGGTCTGGGACGACCTGAATCCACAGCAGCGGCTCAGTGTCTACGACCGGGGTGTCAGCCTGGACCGGAAATACCGGTCACCGGCGGAGAAGAAGGCATTCGCCATTTCGTACCGGCTGGGTGATACCTGGTCGCCCGCGCTGCCGGAACATGAGGCCCTCGGCCAGATGGTGGCGGAATTTGCCAGCAGCATCTGGCATCAGCGCCCTGCACGGACCAGCGGTGCATCCGGGCTGAGGGTGCTGTCCGTGCTGGAAGCGGTCAGCCGCAGCCTCAGCAGCGGCGGACAGTCGGTCGCCGTCACAGGCAACGAAGCCCAGATGGAGGGACGGCGATGAGCATGCTCCAGGGCGCGCGGGTCCTGGTCACCGGCGGCGCCGGCACCATCGGATCCACGATCGTTGACCACCTGATCACCGCCGGCGTCGAGCAGGTGGCAGTCCTGGACAACCTGGTCCGCGGCCGCCGCGCCAATCTCGACCATGCGGTTGCCACCGGCAGGGTGGAGCTTGTCGAAGGCGATCTCCGCGACCGGGACCTGGTCCACGACCTCACGCGCGGCAAGGACATCGTCTTCCATCAGGCGGCCATCAGGATCACGCAGTGCGCCGAGGAGCCGCGGCTGGCTCTGGAAGTGCTGGTGGACGGCACGTTCAACGTGTTCGAGGCCGCGGCCGACCACGGCGTGGGCAAGCTGGTGGCGGCATCCAGCGCCTCGGTGTACGGCATGGCGGAGGATTTCCCCACCACCGAACGCCACCACCACCACAACAACGACACGTTCTATGGCGCGGCGAAGTCCTTCAACGAGGGCATGGCCCGCAGCTTCCGGGCCATGACTGGACTGGACTACGTCCTGCTGCGCTACTTCAACGTCTACGGACCACGGATGGACGTACACGGCCTCTACACGGAGGTGCTGGTGCGCTGGATGGAGCGCATCGCGGACGGCCTGCCGCCGCTGATTTTCGGTGACGGACGGCAGACCATGGATTTCATCCACACCCGGGACGTTGCCCGCGCCAATATCCTGGCCGCCGGCAGCGGCGTCCGCGAAGGCGTCTATAACGTGGCCAGCGGTGAAGAAACCAGCCTCCTGCAACTTGCCGAGGCCCTGTTGCGGGCCATGGATTCCGGCCTGGAGGTGAAGCACGGTCCGGACCGCGCCATCAACGGCGTCGTCCGCCGCCTCGCGGACGTCTCGGCCGCCCGGCTGGACCTTGGCTTCGCAGCGGAAACCGGGCTCGAGGACGGCCTTCGGGAACTCGTGGACTGGTGGCGTCCGCTGCGTAGCGAAATCGCGGCCACCCGGGTCGGAGGCGTGCGGTGACCATTAGCCAGGATCGGGCGCTGAGCCGCATCAATGTCATGAAACCGTGGCTCGGGGTCGAAGAAGCGGAAGCCGTCGCCGAGGTGATCGCGTCCGGCTGGGTGGCGCAGGGCCCCCGGGTGGCGCGGTTCGAGGAAGCCTTCGCCGCCGCCCAAAAGGCGATGTACGCCGTCGCGGTTTCCAACTGCACCACCGCACTGCACCTGGCGCTGAAGGTGGCGGGCATCGGCCCGGGCGACGACGTGGTGGTGCCGTCCTTCTCCTTCATCGCCACTGCCAACGCTGCAGGCTACGTCGGGGCACGGACGGTTTTTTGCGACATTGAAGCGGAAACCGGCAACGTCTCGGCACAGACGATCGCGGCCGCGCTGACCCCGGCCACCAAGGCTGTGATCGCCGTGGACCAGGGTGGAATGCCGGTGGACCTGGACCCCATCCGGGCACTGTGCGACCCCCTGGGCATTACGGTGATCGAGGATTCCGCGTGCGGGGCGGGCTCCACGTACCGAGGGCGGCCCGTCGGGGCCGGTGCGGACTTGGCTGCGTGGTCCTTCCACCCGCGCAAGATCCTGACCACCGGCGAGGGCGGCATGCTGACCACCCTGAACCCGGAGTGGGCCGGCCGGGCGCGGAGGCTGCGCGAACACGCCATGAGCGTTTCGGCAAACGACCGCCATGCCGCCCTCCTGGCCCCGGCGGAGGAATACCTCGAAGCCGGGTTCAACTTCCGGATGACGGACATGCAGGCGGCAGTGGGGTTGGTCCAGCTGGGGCGGCTGGGCGAGGCCGTGGCCCGCCGCCGGGAGATCGTGGCCGGCTACCAGTCGGCCCTGAACCGGGTTGGGGGGCTGCGGTTTGTCCGCGATCCCGACTATGGCACGAGCAACTTCCAGTCATTCTGGGTAGAGGTCCTGCCGTCGTTCCCCCTCGGCCGTGAAGAGCTCCTGGAGCGGCTGGCACGCGACGGCATCTCTGCCCGCCGCGGGATCATGGCCGCGCACAGGCAGCCAGCATACGCCGGCCGGGATACCGGCCCCGCCGACCTGTCCGTCACCGAGCGGCTGACCGACAACACCGTCATCCTGCCCGTGTACCACCAGCTGACCGCCGGCGAGCAGTCCCGGGTGCTGCGGTCCATCCGACTGGCAAGCGGGGAGGGGAACCGTGGCTGACCTCATTCTCATCGCGGCCAGCGGGCTCGCCCGCGAAGTCCTCGCCACAGTGCGCGACAGCGGCCAGTTCGACGTCGTCGGGATCCTCGACGACGATCCGGGCAGGGCGGGCACCACGGTGGACGGCTCGCACGTCCTGGGGCCGGTCAGCCACGCGCTCAACTACCCGGACGCGAAGGTGGTGGTCTGTGTCGGCGCAGGCAGCGGGCGCGCCGGAATAGTGGCCAGGCTGGCCGCGCTCGGGTTCCCGGACCGGCGCTACGCCACCGTGGTTGATGCCTCGGTGCGGCTCCCGGAGGGATGCCTGATCGGCCGCGGCAACATCCTGCTGGGCCACGTCACGCTTACAGCCGGCGTGACCATTGGCAACCATGTGGTGGTGATGCCCGGAGTGACCCTTACGCACGACGACGCGGTGGAGGACTTTGCCACGTTTGCGGCCGGCGTTTCGCTGGGCGGCGGCGTCCGCGTGGGGCAGGCGGCCTACCTGGGCATGAACTCCAGTGTGCGCGAACGGTCCGTCATCGGCGCCGGCGCCACCGTAGGGATGGGGGCCGTAGTGCTGGCCGATGTTCCGGCCGGCGAGACCTGGGCCGGCGTTCCGGCGCGGGCCATCAAGCGTGCCATGCAAACTGCTGCAGTTTCAGGAGGCGGACGATGACACTTTCACCCACTTTCCCCTTGTCCGTACCCCTCGTTGACCTCGGCGCGCAACAGCAGGAAATCGCCGAGGAAGTGGAGAGCGGCATCCGGGAGGTCTTCGCGCGGACCTCCTTCATCGGCGGCCCCGAGGTTGCCGAATTCGAGCAGGCCTACGCCCGTTTCGTGGGGGCCCGGCACTGCGTCGGCGTCGCCAACGGCACCGATGCGCTGGAGCTGGGACTCCGCGCAGCCGGGGTCATGCCCGGCGGGGAGGTCATCCTGCCGGCCAACACGTTCATCGCCACAGCCGAGGCCGTGAGCCGGATCGGGGCGGTCCCGGTGCCTGTCGATGTGGACCCCGACTACCTGCTCATCGATCCCCGGCGGGTCAGTGAGGCAGTGACTGAGGCGACACAGGCGATCGTGGCAGTGCACCTCTTCGGGCAGGCTGCTTTCGTTGAGAAGCTCAAGGCCGCTGCCTATGGCTGCGGCGCCGTCATCGTCGAGGATGCCGCGCAGGCCCAGGGCGCATCCCGGCACGGGCGCTTCGCCGGCACGCTGGGCAGCGTGGCCGGAACCAGTTTCTATCCCGGCAAGAACCTCGGCGCTGCCGGTGATGCCGGAGCGGTCCTGACGGACGACGACGGGATAGCCGCCCGTGTCCGCCTTCTCGGCGCCCACGGCAGCTCCGTCAAGTACGAGCACGACGAGATTGGCATGAACTCCCGACTGGACACCATCCAGGCAGTGGTGCTGAACTCCAAACTGCGCCGCCTTGCGGCCTGGAACGAACGACGGCGGGAGGCCGCCGCCCGCTATTCGGAGATGCTCCGGGACGTCCCCGGCATTGTGCTGCCACACACGGCCGAAGGCAACGTCGACGTCTGGCACCTCTACGTCATCCGGATCCTGGAGCGGGACCGTGTGCTCGCCGCCCTCAACGGTGCCGGGATCGGCGCCGGTATCCACTACCCCGTTCCGATGCACCTCAGCCGCGCCTACCGGCACCTCGGATTCTGCCGCGGATCCTTCCCGGTGGCCGAAGAAGCCGCCGCAACCATGCTCTCCCTGCCGATCTACCCGCATATCACCGCCCGGCAGCAGGAGTACGTCATCGGCCAACTGATCGCGGCCATGGAACGGCCATGACACAAGGAAACAGCGCCCCCGGCGCCTCGAACGCCTTCGCATGGAGCCTCCTGAACACCATGGTGTCGAAGGTGGGCACGCTCGGGATCGGCATCGTCCTGGCGAGGATGTTGGGCCCGGACTCCTTCGGAACCTATGCGGTGGCGCTGGTGGCCCTGATGGCCGTACTCAGCTTCAACGAGCTTGGCGTTTCGCTGGCGATCGTCCGGTGGCCCGGCGACCCGGCGAAAATAGTGCCCACCGTCAACAGTATCTCGGTGGCGGGCAGCGGCCTGTTCTGCGCCGGTGCCGTCCTTGCTGCTCCCGCGTTCGCGGCCGCCATGGGCGACCCCGAGGCCACTGACGTGGTTCGGGTCCTCATCCTCAGCGTCTTCATCAACGGCGTGGTGGCATCCCCGGCGGCCCTCCTCCAGCGCGACTTCAAGGAGAAGGCCCGGCTGGGGATCGACCAGGTCAACGTCTGGACGGGAGCTGTGCTGTCCATTGTCCTGGCGCTCGCGGGAATGGGCGCCATGGCGCTGGCGGTGGGCAGGGTGGCCGGAAGCCTCGTGTCAGCCGCCATGTTCCTGGCGGCGTCGCCCATGCCGTATCGCTTCGGACTGGACCGCAACCAGCTCGGACCCCTGCTTCGGTTCGGCCTGCCGCTGGCCGGCACGAGCATCATTTTCTTCGCGGTCGGCTACGCGGACCAGCTGACGGCCGGAGCCATGCTGGGACCGGCGGCACTTGCCTTCTACGTCCTCGCGTACAACCTTTCCAACTGGCCCGTCAGCATCCTGGCCCAGCCCCTCCGCAGGGTAGCGCCGGCCGCGTTTTCGGCACTCCAGCAGGACAAGGCAGCCATGAACTCGGCGCTGGTCTCGGTGGTGGCGGTCCTCGCCGCGGCGACGCTGCCGCCCGTGATGTTCTTGGCCGGAAGCGCAATGCCGCTGGTGGATCTTGTCTACGGCAAGGAATGGCTGCCGGCGGCTGCCGCGCTCTCCTGGCTGGTGGTAGGCGCTGTCAGCCGGATCTTCTCGGACCTGGCCTATGACTTCATGGTGGTTCTGGGCAGGTCCGGCACGGTGTTCGCCATCCAGGCCGGCAGCCTGGTGGTGCTGGTGCCCGCACTCGCTGCCGGTGCAGCCCTGGGCGGACTGCAGGGACTGGCATTTGCGCAGGCCCTGGTCTGCGGCTGCATCCTGCTGCCGTTGTGTTTATGGCAGCTTGCCAACGCAGGCATCTCCGTGCGCGCCGTCTCGTCAGTGGTGTGGGTCCCCGCGCTGGCTTCCCTTGCTGTCGGTGCCTTGTCGCTTGGCCTGGTCAGCTGGCTGCCGGTGCCCTGGCTGGAACTTCCTGCGGGCGCACTGCTTGCTGCGTCCACGGCCGCGGCGTTGGTGTACTGGCGCCGGGATGACCTGAAGCTGCTGAAGGAAGTGGGCCGCGATGCCCGCTCGGAAGTAGGAGAGCTGGTCCCATGAGAATCCTTGTCTACCCCCACGACCTCGGCATCGGCGGCAGCCAGATCAACGCGATCGAGCTCGCCGGAGCCGTAGCCAGGCTGGGCCACGAAACCATCGTGTTCGGGCGGCCCGGGCCGCTCGTGGACAGTATCCGGCGGCTGGGGCTGGAATTCGTGGCCGCGCCGGAACCGGGAAGGCGGCCGTCGGTGGCGGTTAGCCGGGCGCTGGCCGGGCTGGTCGAACGCCGGCGGATAGACATCCTGCACGGCTATGAGTGGCCGCCCTCGCTGGAATGCTATCTGGCCGCACGGCGGATGCCCCGTGCGGCGGCAGTGTCCACTGTTATGTCCATGGCCGTCGCCCCGTTCATCCCCAAACACGTCCCGCTGACGGTCGGCACCCACCAGATCGCGGAGGTGGAGGCCGGCTTCGGACGCTCGGCCGTTACGGTGCTGGAGCCGCCTGTCGACGTTGACGCGAACCGCCCCGGCCTTGACCTTGCCCAGGGAGACCTCAGGAAGGCCTGGGGAGTCCCGGAGGGCGCGTACGTTGTGGCCATCGTGTCCCGCCTGGCCAGGGAGCTCAAGCTGGAGGGCATCCTCAGCGCCATGGACGCGGTGGCTTCCCTCCCGGCCGCGATGCGGGTTTGCCTGCTCATTGCCGGCGACGGCCCGGCGCGTACGGAAGTTGCCGCGCGTGCGGCGCAGGTCAACATCCGGACCGGCCGGCAGACGGTTGTCCTCACCGGCGAACTTGCCGACCCCCGGGCGGCCTACGATGTGGCCGACGTTTGCCTTGGCATGGGCGGATCCGCGCTGCGGGCGCTGGCCTTCGGCAAGCCGCTGGTGGTCCAGGGCGAGGCGGGCTTCTGGGAGCTCCTGACGCCTTCCTCGCTTGATACCTTTCTATGGCAGGGATGGTACGGCGTAGGCAGCGGGCAGGCCGGCGGCGCTTCCGCGCTCCGCCAAGTACTGTTCGAGATCCTGCCGGCCGAGCGGCTCCGCGCCGATCTGGGGGCCTTCGGCAGGCGCGTCGTGGTGCACCGCTACTCGCTGGCACATGCCGCGGAGGCCCAGCTGGACATTTACGGAGCTGCCCTGGAAACGGCGTCCGCCAGCCGCATGGCGTACGCCCGCGAACTCGAGGCTGCCGGCCATTTCCTCAGCTACAAGCGCCGCCGGCTGCAGGCGCGCCTGACCGGGCGGGCAACGGCAGATGACTTCAACGCCCGTCCTGTCGCCGCCGGGCAGCCGCTGCGGGCAGTGCCTGCCGGGGGTGCCTCATGAGTCCCCGCGGTCCCATCGTGTGGATGGCCGGGACCAACTGGGATGCCGTGGCAGGCACTGACAAGCGCCTAGTGCAGGAACTTGCTGCGACTCGGCCCGTCATGTGGGTGGATCCGCCTGTACCTGTCCGGGTGCCGCGTCGGGGAAGCCTTCGGTCCCGGCTGGAGCAGCTCGATGATTCCCTCCTGCGGCTGAGGGTGATGGCGCCGCCGGGGGTGACGCGTCCGCTCATCCGCCGGATCACTGCCCTGTGGCAGCATGGAGCGATCCGGTCCGCGGTGACCCGTGCGGGCTGGGAACCGGCGGCCGTGGTGTCCGCCATGCCGCTGGCCCGTTTCCCCCGTGGGGTCGGCGGGGCAAAGATCCTGTACGTGACGGACGACTGGCTCGAGGGATCGCGCCTGATGGGGATATCGCGGTCGGCCGTCAGGAGCGTCCTGGCATCCAACCTGGCACAGGCTGACGGCGTCGCGGCGGTTTCCGGGGAGCTGCTCGGCCGGCTCGCCGGGTTGAACCCGGCTGGCGTCGGCGGGCTCGCGGCTCCGGCCGGGCAACCGGCCTGCGCCGTCATTCCCAACGGCTGCCCTGAGCCTGCCGGTTCGATGCCTCCGGTGCCGCGCGAACCTGCGGCCTGCTTGGTGGGCACCCTTAACGAGAGGCTGGATCTTGATGTTCTGGAAGCTGTCCAGGCCTCCGGGGTCAAGCTGGTGGTCATCGGACCGCGCTCGGACCGCAGCCCGTCCTTCGGCCTCAGGCTGGACGCCCTCCTCAAGGCCGAAAACGTCCGCTGGATGGGACAACTTGCTGCTGAGGAGCTGCCAGGCCAACTGAGCACCTTCGGGGCAGGCATCACGCCGTACACCGACTCGCCATTCAACCGTGCAAGCTTTCCGCTGAAAACTCTTGAGTACCTGGCGGCGGGGCTGGCCGTAGTGTCCACGGATATGCCCTCGGCGCGCTGGCTCAACACGAACCTGATCTCCGTGCAGACGGTGCCGCAGGAGTTCGCCCTCGCAGTGAAGGCTGCCCTGGCGCAACGGAATGACAGGGATGGTGAACTGCTCCGGAAGGAATTCGCCTCCGGACACACTTGGGCGGCACGGGCCCTCGAGTTTCAAGCCCTCCTTGACCGCGCGGCGAATCCCGGCGCCCATGCCGCGCTGCAGGTGCCGGCCGCTCTCGGGACGGAGGCCGTGCGATGAAGGGCACCGCGCCGCGAACGACGGCCGTCGTGCTGTTCGCCTCATACCTGGCCCTCCTGGCATTGGTGGGCTTCTGGCCCACGCCCGTGGAACGTCCCGTTGCGGGGATTCTTCGCGGCTTCCTGCTGTTCCTGCAGGAACAGCCCCTGACGGCGGGAATCCGATCCGGACATGTGGAGGCTGCCGCCAACGTGGTGCTCTTCGTGCCGCTCGGCGTACTGGCTGCCTGCCTGCTGCCGGCACGCCGGTGGTGGCTGGCCGCAGCGGCGGGCCTGCTGGGTTCCGCGGCGATTGAAGCAGTCCAGTTCCTGGTCCTCGACCAGCGCCAGGGCGGCCTGAGGGACGTCGCCACCAACACCCTCGGCGCACTGCTCGGCGCACTAGCGGTCCGGTGGGTGCGTGGGCGGATCGTGAAACCACCAACAATGCCGGTCTCCGGCGAAACCATTCCTGGGAGGAACGACATGATCACCATCGCGGCAACGGCCGACGTGGCAGAGTCCGCCAGCATCGGCGAAGGATCGCGGATCTGGCATTTGGCGCAGATCCGGGAAGATGCCATTTTGGGCAGCAACTGCAACATCGGGCGCGGAGCCTATGTGGGGCCCGCCGTCCTGCTGGGCAACAACTGCAAAGTCCAAAACTACGCCCTGGTCTACGAACCGGCCCGGCTGTCAGACGGCGTCTTCATTGGCCCGGCAGCGGTGCTCACCAACGACCTGCATCCGCGGGCCATCACCCCTGACGGGACACTCAAAGGTTCCGAAGACTGGGTGTCCGTGGGCGTGACTGTCGGCAAGGGCGCCTCAGTCGGTGCACGGGCGGTGTGCATCGCCCCGGTCACCATTGGCGAATGGGCCACGGTGGCGGCCGGCGCCGTCGTGACCCGGGATGTCCCGGCCTATGCCGTGGTGGCGGGTGTGCCGGCGCGGCAAATGGGCTGGGTGGGTGAGGCTGGCCATCCGCTCAAGCAGGACGACGGCGGCAGCTGGCTCTGTCCCATAACCGGGCGGCGCTATCGCGAAGCCAACGGGAACCTGGTTCCGACGGAAAGCTACTGAGGAGGCGGCGTGGAAAATCAGGACACCAGCAAAGTAATCCTGGGCGGCACACCGGTTGATCTGATGGACTCAGGGCCGGCCCTGGACCTGATCCTCGCGCGGGCGGAAAAAGAGGGGCTCCCGCCGCTCGGTGTGGCCTCCGTCAATCTGGACCACCTGCACCACTTCGGTGCCGGCGGCCGATGGGAAGGCACCCTGCACGCCGACCCTGCCAGCACGGTTGACTGGCTCTATCTGCTGGACGGTGCGCCGCTGGTCTCGCAGTCCCAACGGCTCACCGGGCACCGCTGGCCGCGGCTGGCGGGAAGCGACCTCGCCTCGCCCCTGCTGGACCGCGCCGAACAGTTGGGACTCCGCGTGGGTTTTCTCGGCGGATCACCGGAGAACCAGCAGCTTCTGGCCGGGAAAATTGCCGTGGAGCATCCGCGCCTCCAGGTCGCCGGAATGTGGTCCCCGGACCGGAAAGAACTGGCGTCCGCCCGCGACTCGGAGCGGATCGCGGCAGACATTGCGGCCGCGGGCACCCAGATCCTCTACGTAGGACTTGGCAAGCCGCGGCAGGAACTCTGGATCGACCACTACGCCGCCCTGACCGGCGCCGCTGTGCTGCTGGCCTTCGGCGCCGCAGTGGACTTCCTGGCCGGGAGGGTGCAGCGCGCGCCCCAGTGGGCCAGCGAGCACGGGCTGGAATGGGGCTACCGGCTGGCCATGGAACCCAAACGGCTCGCCAGCCGCTACCTGATCGACGGCCCGCCGGCGTACCTGAAACTGCGGACGGCGTCGTGCACGGTGCCGCCCACCCGGCTGGCAGCCGTCCCGTCCGCGGCCCCCGCCCTCCGGACCCCCGGGCGCTTCACCGGTCCCGACGGGGCGGCGGACGCCGTCGTCATCGTCGTTACCTATAACAGTGCGCACGGCATCGGTTTGCTGCTGGAGGGTCTCCGGGACGAGACCGCGGACCTCACCCTGCGGGTACTGGTGGCCGACAACTCCTCCGGCGACGGCACACTCGCGCTGGTGCGTAGCGCCCACCCCGACGTCATTGCGTTTCCAACCGGAGGAAACCTGGGATACTCCGGCGGCATCAACGCGGCAATGCGCCGGGCGGGGGACGCCGCCACGGTTGTGGTGCTTAACCCCGACGTCACTGTGGGGCGCGGCAGCCTGAAGACTCTGCTGCACCGGCTGAATGCTTCGCGTGCCGGTGCCGTTGTGCCCCGGCTCCTGAGTGAAAGCGGCGCGACGAGCCACTCCCTGTACCGCGAACCGAGCATCGCGAATGCCTTGGGTGACGCGTTGCTCGGGCGCCGGGCCGCCAACCGGCCGGGCTGGCTGGCAGGCACGGATTTCAACCCGGAAAGCTATGCGCACCCGCACACGGTGCAGTGGGCCACGGGTGCGGCGCTGATGATCCGCCGCAGCCTGGCCGACTCGCTGGCCTGGGACGAGTCCTATTTCCTGTATTGGGAGGAGACGGATTTTTTCCGCAGCCTGAGGTCAGCCGGTGAAACCGTCTGGTACGAGCCGGCGGCCACCATGACCCATGCGGGCGCCGGTTCCGGAAGTTCGGCCCGGCTGAATGCCCTGCTTGCCGTCAATCGGGTGCGCTACATCCGCAAATACCACTCGGCCGCGTATGCGGCGGTCTTCCAGGGCGCGGTAGTGCTCTCAGAGGCCCTGCGCTGCTGGAAGGCAGAGCGGCGGGGCGTGCTGCAGGCGGTACTCAACGAGGACAGCTGGTCCACGCTGCCAAGTGCCACGAGGGACCCCGAACCCGCCTTCTTTCCGGCCGGGTCGGTGATCATTCCGGCCCACAACGAGGCCAACGTGATCGCCCGGGCACTCGCCCCGCTGGCCCCGCTGGCTGCTGCCCGGCAGGTGGAAGTGATCGTGGTCTGCAATGGCTGCACCGACAACACGGCTGAGATTGCCCGGCGGTTCGACGGGGTCACGGTGCTGGAATCCAGTGCAGCCTCCAAGCCGTCCGCCATGAACGCCGGGGACTCCGTCGCGTCCGAATGGCCCCGGCTCTACATGGATGCCGATATCGAAATCACGGCGGGAGCCTTGCGGGAACTGTTCCTTGCACTGGCCCCCGGCGGGCTGCTGGCCGGGCGTCCCGCTGCCCGCTATGACCTGCACGGCGCGCATCCGCTCATCCGCGCGCACTACCGGGCGCGGCTGAGGCTGCCGTCCACCGCGACGAGCCTCTACTCGGCCGGAGCCTTCGCGCTGTCCAAGGAGGGGCATCTTCGCCTGGAGGAATTCCCGGAGGTGCTGGCAGACGATCTCTACGTGGACAGGCTTTTTGGGCCGTCAGAAAAGGCCGTGCTCGACGTGGAGCCCGTGGTGGTGCGTCCGCCACGGACCCTCAGGGACCACATGGCGGTGCTGCGCCGTGTCTGCCGCGCCAACGCCCAGGTGAACAGGATGGAGGGACAACACAGCAGCACCGCGAGGACCGTTGCTGAATTGATCCGTTCAGTCCGCGGTCCCCTCTCGGCAGCGGACGCGATGATCTACGCGGGCTTCGCCATTGCGGGCCGCAAGGGTTCGGGCGTACCGCGTCCGGGCTGGGAACGGGACAGCAGCAGCCGCGCACCGTCCGGGGAAGGAACAGCGGGCTGATGAAACACGCCGCTGCGGCTTTATCAGACGGCCCAACACACCGCGGGCCACCATGGCTGCTGAAGGTAACCATGTTCTCGATCATGTTCTTTCCGCCCTATATGGTGCTGGCGCCGGTGGGGGCCAGCGGCAGCCTGCCGCAGACGCTGGCATTGGCGCTCTTCGGGCTGTGGGCGATTTCGTCAGCCATGGGGCTCCACGATCCGGTGGGCTTCCGGCATCCGGGACGCGCTGCCGTCCTGCTCCTGATGCTGGCGTCCTGCCTCAGCTATGCCCACCTGTTTGCGGGCCTCAGCGGGGCCAGCACCATCGACGGGCGTGCCGCCGCGGACCGCTGGATGCTCCTGATGGTCGCCGCGGCAGGCATCGCCTTTGTGACCACTGAGACGGTCCGCAACCTCAAGGACGCCATGGCCGTCGTACGGCCCGTCCTGGCTGGCGGCACAGCATGCTGCATCATCGCGGTGGTCCAGTTCACCACCCACACCAATCCGATGGAATGGTTCAAGCTGTTCATGGTTGGTTTCGTCCAAAACGGGGACTTCGACGCTTTTCAGGCGCGGGGAGCCCTGTTGCGGGTCGCCGGCACCACGCTGCACCCCATCGAACTCGGCGTCGTTACGGCGATGCTGCTCCCGCTGGCCGTCTGGAGGGCCCTCTACGACCGCTCCGGCCGCAAACGGCTTCAATGGCTGGTGGTGGGGCTGTTCGTGCTGGCAAACACGATGACCGTGTCCCGTACAGGGCTGATCGGGCTCGTTGTCGTGGGTGTCATTACCATTCCGTTCCTGCCCAGGCTCGCCAAGCAATGGGCGGCCGTGATCGTCCCGGTCGGCGCGGCGGGACTGTTCATCGGTGTTCCCGGGCTGATATCGACGCTCTTCAGCACCGCTACCGCCGGCAGCGCCGATTCTTCCATCACGTACCGCACGGAAGATTACCCGCTGGCACTGCGTCTGGTCGCGGACCGGCCCTGGTTCGGAACGGGGCCCGGGACATGGATGCCAACGCAGTCGCTGGACATTTTCGATAACGAATATCTTCTGGTGGCCGTGACCATGGGCGTCACAGGGCTTATAGCCCTGATCGCCTATCTGACTGTTCCGGCACTGGCGGCACTGGCTGCGGCCAGGCACGCGCAGGAAAACGAGCTGAAGCTACTGGCGGCGTCCGCGGCTTCTGCCCTGCTGATCGCCACAGTGGCGTCCGGAACCTTCGATTCGATGTCGTTTCCGGTATTTGCTTTGCTCTGTCCGTTTTTCATAGGTCTGTCAGGAGCCACCTGGCTGATGGTCAAGAATCAACCGGACCCTGTCCGGGCCGCTCCTTCCGGAGCTGTGCCCGGCAAGGTCCCTTGGGGGTAGGAAGAAACCATGGATCCGATTTCAGTTCTCAAGACACTCTGGCGGCATAAGTGGGTGGCGATGCCTGTAGTTGTGCTGACCATCGCGGCCTGCGTCTATGTCATGTTTTTTGCGCAGCGGACGTATCAGGCCAACATGACCTACGCCCTGATCACACCCAAGGTGCCCACGGCCGTGGAGCTGGAAAACAGCCCGCAACTGGCCAAGATCAACGGCGACAATCCGTACCTCAGGAGCTCTGACAACACCCTGCTGTCCCAAGTCCTGATTACCAAACTGGGGGCCGAGGAAACGGTGGAGGACCTACAGGACCGCGGACTCGGCACCGAATACACAGTGGCCCAGGCAAGTACCTTCGGCTCCGGAATGCTTTTGAAAGTCTCGGCCTCGGGAACATCCCCCAAACAGGCGGTCGATACCGCCGTGGCACTGGGTAACCGGCTCACCGCCACCCTGCGCGATGTGCAGACGATTAACGGCGCAGACGAAACCTACCTGTTTTCCGCGCTTCCGGTCGACGGTCCCGGCCAGGCTGAGGAGATGTTCTCAAGCCGGCTTCGGACCCTGATCATCGTTGCCGTTGGCGGTATGGTGCTGGTTTTCGGCGCCGTCTCCATCGCCCGCTCCCTTGAGATGGCAGGTGTGGGCCGTCGCGCCACGGAAAAGCCTGCCCGGCGTGCAGGAAGTCCCGCAGCGGATTCGTCCGGGGCGCAGCCCGAGCAGACCCGCCGAAGGAGACGGGCGGATGACGGGCCATCCGACGTCGACCTGGACCTCCTGGGCAGGTCCTCCCGGATCCCCGTTCCGGACAGGGAGTACAGGACCTGATCCGCGCACGCCTGCGCCCCGCCCCTGCCGGGCCCCGGGCAGGTAACGCCGGGGTGTTCCGCGGCGAGCAATCCAAGTATCGCCGCGATACCCGCGAAGGCTCACGATTCGCAGGCGGGTATTACGCACCTCAACGGCGGTGCCTGGCGGGAAAAATGCGCGTACAAAACTCTCGTGACGGGTAGAAGGACGGCGCGTTGAATGGAAGGTGCATAAGTAATGCCGTTTTGAGGAGCGGGAGGATCCAGTGACCATCAGCGAAGACCACACGGTCAGTCACATTGGCGTCATGAGGCCGTGGCTCGGACCGGAGGAGGCGGATGCCGTTGTTCAGGTGCTTGCTTCGGGCCGGATGGCGCAAGGGCCACGCGTCGGGCAGTTCGAGGAGGCCTTCGGCTCCGCGCAGCAGGCATCCTACGCCGTCGCAGTGTCCAGCGGCACCGCGGCACTCCTTCTGGCGTTGAGGGTCGCCGGGGTTGAACCGCAGGACGACGTCGTCCTGCCCTCGTTCTCCTCCGTGGCGACCGCCAACGCCGTCAGCCATCTGGGGGCCAGGACCGTCTTTGCCGACGTCGAGGCGGGCACCGGCAATGTGTCCGGCAGAACAATCGAGGCTGCCCTGACACCGGCCACCCGGGCTGTGATCGTTGTGGACCAGGGCGGCCTGCCGGTAGACCTGGAGCCGATCCGGGACCTTTGCGATCCGCTCGGCGTCACGGTCATTGAGGACGCCGCCTGCGGTGTGGGATCCACGTATCTGGGCCGTCCGGTGGGAGCCGGGGCAGAGCTGACAGCGTGGTCCTTCGACTCGTGGGAGGTCCTTACCACCGGGGAAGGCGGCATGCTCACCACCCAAAGTGACACGTTTGCAAGCCGGGCCCGGGAGCTGCGTGATGGTGCCGCGAGCGAGCCGGGATTCGAATGCCGCATGACCGAGCTGCAGGCTGCCATCGGCCTGGTTCAGCTCGGCCGGCTGCAGGAAGCCGTTGCCCACCGCAGGGAAATTGTCGCCAGCTACCAGCTGGCGCTCGCCCGGATTGAGGGGCTGCGCCCCGTCAGGGACCCCTCCTACGGCACCAGCAATTTCCAGTCTTTCTGGCTGGAAGTACTGCCGTCGTTCGCCCTGCCTCGGACTGAGCTGTTGGAACGGCTGGCGCGCGACGGGATCTCGGCGGGCGCCGGGATCCTGGCGGCCCACCGGCAGCCGGAGTATCGGGGCCGGGATTACGGCTCGGCGGACCTGTCGGTGACCGAACGATTGACGGACAGAACAGTGGTCCTGCCGGTCTACCATCAGCTGACTCCGGGCGAACAGTCGCGCGTGTGCCGCTCCGTCAGGCTCGCGGCAGCCGGGATACCGGTGACCGTGCGGCGCGGCAAGTGGAACGGCGGGTTCCGGCGGACGGACGCGGCCAGCGCCTGACCCGCCGGAACGTCACCATCCGCCGACGTCAGCGTGAGCGCTCGGACCCGTTCGCGGCCGTTCCGGCTCCGGCGGCAGTTCCGGACGAGGCACCGCTTACGCCGACGGTGGTGAGTTCCTTGTCGCTGCCCGCGAGCTGGGTCAGCAGGTCCCGGATCTCGGCCAGGAGTGCAGTGTCCGCGGGGATGGGCTCTTCCTCCGGTTCCGCCGTTGCCAGCCGGCTCTTCACCAGCGAGTTGATCTTGTTCATGGGCGCCACGAAGATGAAATACACCACTGCGGCGGTAATGAGGAATGTCACGAAGGCGGTGAGGACCCCGCCGATGTTCACGAAGGTCTTGTCATTGCCGGGCCAGATGGGGAACCCGAGACCTTCGGTCTCGACGCCGCCGGCCGCGGCGATGATCGGGTTCACGATGTTGGTGGTGAAGGCGCTGACCAGCGCCGTAAACGCGGTGCCGACGACGACGGCGATGGACAGTTCGATCACGTTGCCGCGAAGGATGAAATCCTTGAATCCTTTAAACATGGGGTCCTCCGGTATTGCGTTTCGGTCTGTGATTTAACCGATAGACAATACCAGTCCGCAGGCCCGCCGTGCGTTCTGCCCAGGTGGCGCCATGCCCTTTGCCGCCTGTGCCTGCCGGCCGCGGGCGTACGATTTGGAATGGACGCCAACGCTGCCGCCGTCAGACTGGCACCGTATGGAAAGGCGTGACCCACGTGAAGCTGTTCGCCGAGATGTTCACGATTGCCCCCGGCAACAAGGACCATCACGTCGCGATCCGGTGCGCCGTGGGCGTTTTCGTTCCGCTGATCATCCTGGTCCTGATTGACCGGATGGACCTGGCAATCTTTGCTTCCTTCGGAGCCTTCACCGGAATCTACGGGCGCGGGGAGCTGCACCGCAAGCGGCTCTTCATCCAGGTGCGGGCCGGGTCCCTCATGCTGCTGGTGATCCTGCTGGCCACGTTATCGGCCCGGGCGGGGCAGGCGCTGGGCCTGTCGGACGCCGCGGCCACCTGGACGCAGGTGGCGGCCACCACCGTGGTCGCCGGGGCGTGTTCGCTCGTGATCGCCTGGTGGCGGCACCGTCCTGCCGGTTCGTTGTTCCATATCTTCGCCTTCGCGGCCATCGCCTCGATTCCGCACCAGCCGCCGTTGTGGCAGTGCATGCTCGCTTCGGTCGTGACCACGGTGTTCTGCCTGCTGATCGGAATTTCCTCCCGCGTGGTTCGGAGCCGGCGCACGCCGTGGGCCATGCCGGAGCCGGCCCGGCTGACGCCCGATGAAAAGCGGGCAGCGCGGCTCGAAGCAGTGGGCTACCTGGTGGCTGCGGGACTGGCCGGGACGCTGGCCACGGTGGTGGGCCAGTGGCTGGGCTTCGGCCACAACTACTGGGCCATGGTGGCCGCCGTCGTTCCGTTGGTGGGCCGCACCACCCGTCACCGCGTGGCCCGCGGCATCCAGAGAATCATCGGAACCGTCCTGGGCCTGATCCTGCTGGCGGGAGTCCTCCTGCTGAATCCTGCCCCGTGGCAGACGGTCCTCGTGATTGCCGTGTGCCAGTTCGGCGCCGAAATGTTCATCGCGCGGCAATACGTGCTGGCCCAGGTGTTCGTCACGCCGCTGGCGCTGAGTTCCACGCTGTTGGCGGCGCCCGCTGTCCCCGAAGTGCTGCTGCGGGACAGGATCGTCGAGACGGTCATCGGCGCCGCCGTCGGCATCGCCGTCGTGATCACCCCCGCCGTCTGGCAGCGGTTGCGGGCCGGGAGCCGCGCGCAGCGCGTGGCCGCCTAGGAAGGCCCGACCGGCGTAACAAACCAGCTCAAACCCGTTAATTCCATGTTTCGCGGCGATGTCGGAGGCCACCTCAGCACCGAACGGCCGGCTGAGCGGCGGCGCGGAAGGCTGAAATTCCCCCAACGACCCTCCCATTATTGCCAGTGTCTGCATGGTCTTTTTCGCCTTCGTGCAAAGTCATCAGGTTGCTTATCACGCAACACCACTCTGCAGGCGAAACAGCGTGCGCAGATTCCGTGAGGGGGTAGGCGGCGATCTTTATCACCGGAAACCCTTGACATGCAAGAGTGGCATAGCTCACTCTGTTGCGTATTGGGAATCGCGTTGATGATGGCACAACCCCCGGGTGTGCCTCTCAACTGGAAAAAGGTCTAAACAGATGCACATCGCCTGCCCACTCAACGCACTTGCCCCCGGAGTCGCTATCCGCCTGGAACATTCCCGACAGCGGCGCCTTGGCACTGGGCAGCTACCCTCCAGCCATCCTGGACGGTGGCCACACGTCCATGAAGGCAGTCCAGGATGAGTCGTTCGGACCGACCCTGGCCGTGGAGACCTTCCGCGCGGAGCAGGAAGCCATCACGCTGGCCAACCCCCGCCTAAGACTGGCCCGCACCGCCTGGACGCACGATGGATCGCGTGCACAGCGTGGCCGCGGCTCTCCGGCACGGCACCGTGTGGATTAACGATTACCACCTCTCCGTTCCAGACCGGGCGGGGCGGCTTCGCTGAGTCCGGAAACAGCCGCGAACCGGGCTCCAAGGCCTTACAGAGTACCGAGAGACAAAGCACATCTGGCAAAACGTCAACCCCAAAGCCAGCCATTGGTTCGAACCTACACAGGCAGGAGTACAGCAATGAACAGCCCCGATATCTCAGTGCGCAACCTATGGAAGGTCTTCGGCCCCGGGGGCGGCAACATCCCCAACGATCCGGAACTCTCAGCCCTCAGCCCAGCGGAACTGCTGGAACGCACCGGCTGCGTGGCGGCCGTCCGGAACCTGAGCTTTGACGTCGCCAAAGGCGAGGTTTTCGTGGTCATGGGACTTTCCGGATCCGGCAAATCAACCCTGGTCCGCTGCCTGACCCGGCTGATCGAACCCACCTCCGGACAGGTACTCGTGGACGGCAAAGACGTCCTCCAAGCGGGCCTTGCGGAGCTGCGGGAGCTGCGCCGGCGGAAGATGTCCATGGTGTTCCAGCACTTCGGCCTCCTCCCCCACCGCACCGTGCTGGACAACGTCTCCTACGGGCTGCAGATCCGCGGGGCGGCCAAGAACGAACGCTACGCCAAGGCCCGGGAAATTATCGAACTGGTTGGCCTCAAGGGCTACGAACAGCACTACCCGGACCAGCTGTCCGGAGGAATGCAGCAGCGCGTGGGCCTTGGCCGGGCGCTGGCCGGCGATCCGGACACCATCCTCTTCGATGAACCCTTCTCCGCGCTGGATCCGCTCATCCGGCGCGACATGCAGGCGGAAGTTATCCGTCTGCACAAGGAAATGGGCAAAACCATGGTGTTCGTGACCCATGACCTCTCTGAGGCGCTCAAGCTTGGAGACCGCATCCTCATCATGCGCAACGGCGAGACCGTCCAGTGCGGAACAGGGGATGACCTGGTGGGATCCCCGGCAGACAAGTACATCGAGGATTTCGTGTCCGAAGTCCCCCGCGCTGATGTCCTGACCCTGAAATGGATCACGCGCCCCTTGGCAGCCGGAACGCCGGGGGATGCGCCTGTCCTCAGCTCCCGGATGATTATCCGGGACGCTATAGCATCGGTCATGCACGCCTCCTGCCCCGTCCTCGTCGAGGACGCCGAGGGCAGAATCATCGGGCAGATCGACCGCGACAGCATCCTGTCAGTGCTGCAGCCAGCGGAAGCAGCAGCCTGATGTCGACCCTCGTCCGCGATCGAACCGGGGTGCAGCCGGCCCCCCCGGTTACCAAAGAACCGCGCCGCCGGCCCAGCCGCCGCACCACGCTGCTGGCAGGGGCCGCCGTCGTCTGGATCCTGGGATTCCTGGCCCTGCACGGAACATCCACCCTGACCTTGCCGGCCTCCGAACTGACGGACCTGCATCGGTCCCTGAACCAGTTCAACGCGTGGGTGGCAGCCAACCGCGCGGACAATCCGGTGTTCCTGTACATCTTCACGCCCCTCAGGGCAGCCGTCGACGGCGTGGCCAACTTCTTCATCACCATCTTTGCCGCGAGTTCCACCGGCCTGCGCCTGCCCGAAATCGGCTGGTTCGGAACCGTAGGACTGCTGGGCTGGATAGCGTTAGCGGTCGGGAACGCCCGGGTAGCACTGCTGACAGTCTCCGTCTTTATCTTCTTTGGCCTCCAAGGCCTGTTCGTCGAGGCCACGTACACGTTCGCCCTGGTCCTCACTGCCGTGCTGCTTACCCTCCTGGTCGGAATCCCACTCGGTGTCCTGGCCGGCGTCTACGGCCGGGTTGCCAAGGTGATCACGCCGGTACTGGACTTCATGCAGACGCTGCCTACATTCGTTTACCTGGCCCCGCTGGCCCTGATCTTCCTCATCGGCCCGGCTTCGGCCGTTATCGCCACGGTGATCTACGCAGCGCCGCCTGTTATCCGCCTGACGGCGCATGGCATCCGCGCCATTCCGGAGAACACGCGCGAAGCCTCCGACTCGCTGGGTACAACGGGCCTGCAACGGCTGCTCACCCTGCAGCTTCCCATGGCCCGCCGCACCGTTGTTATGGGAATCAATCAAAGCACCATGGCGGCCCTGTCCATGGTCACCATCGCGGCCCTGATAGCAGCTCCAGGACTTGGCCAGGTAGTGGTCCGGGCGCTGCAATCCCTCGATGTGGGCACGGCTGTCAACGCCGGGCTCTCCATTGTCCTGCTGGCGATCGTGCTGGACCGCGTGACCACAGCTGCGAGCCGCCGGGCAGAACCGGGGGCAGCCCGGAACCGCCGGTTTTCCCGCAGGACGCGGTACCTCATCTTGGGTGGCACGTTGGTGCTGGCTCTAGCCATGGTGCAGTTCTCCCGCAGCATGCTATGGGCTGCGGCGTTCCCGAAGGACCTCAATATCGGGCCGATGATTGTCCAGGCCGTGAGTTCCGCCAGCCAGTGGATGCAGAACAACCTGTCCCTGTTCACGGTGTCCTTCCGGGAAGCCGTCACCACCGGGGTCCTCAACCCGTTCCAGTCCCTGCTCACGGACACGCCTTTCTACGCCGTGGTGGCCGCAATTGCCATTGCGGCCTACGCGCTGGGCGGCTGGAAGCTCGCTACGATCACCACGGCGTGCCTGGGCGTGATCATCTACCTCGGCCTCTGGAGCGACTCCATGGTCACCCTGGCCGGAACGCTGGTTGCCACCCTGGTGGTCATGATCCTGGGCGTCATCTTCGGCGTCGCAATGGGCCGGTCCGAACGGGTGGACCAGATCCTTCGACCCATGCTGGACGCAGGCCAGACCATGCCGGCTTTTGTCTACCTGGTTCCCTTCCTTGGCCTCTTTGGCGCCACCCGCTTCACGGCGATCATTGCCGGCATCATCTACGCCGCGCCCGTGGCCATCAAGATCACCGCGGATGGCATTACAGCGATTTCACCGACAGTCGTCGAAGCTGCCGTCTCCAGCGGCTCTACCCCCTGGCAGGTCATCACCAAGGTCCAGCTGCCGATGGCCAGGCAATCACTGGCCCTCGCCGCAAACCAGGGCCTGATCTACGTCCTGGCCATGGTGGTGGTCGGTGCATTGGTGGGCGCCGGCGGCCTCGGGTACGACGTCGTCGCCGGCTTTGTCCAAAGCTCCCTCTTCGGCAAGGGCCTCGCCGCGGGCCTTGCCATTGTCTTCCTCGGCATCCTGCTGGACAGGATGACCCAGGCGGCCGCAGCGGCACCGCTGCGGAAAATCCCCTCAGGCAAGACCCGCTCAACCAAGACCCCCGCAACCTAACCACCCTCCAAAGAGGCGCGCTGCACCAAGAGGCAGCGCTACCTCCCCGTGCCTCGGGCCCTGGAAGGACCCGACGCACTCCCGCCCCCCAACAAGGAGACTGAAGGATGAACAAAGCTGGACTGCTGTTGAAACGAACTTTCGCGGCAGCGGCAGGGGCCGCTGCTGCTGCCCTGCTGCTGTCAGGCTGCGGTGGCGCTTCCGTGAACCAGGTGGCCGCCGCAGGCGGTTCCTCGGATGCGCCCTGTGGAGCTGTGAACGTCGCAATGAACGCCTGGGTGGGGTATACGGCCAATGCCGCAGTGTACAGCTACGTGGCGAAAAACCAGCTTGGCTGCACGGTGGTCCAGAAAGACCTGAACGAGCAGATCTCCTGGCAGGGTTTCGGCTCCGGCGAGGTGGACATCATCATTGAAAACTGGGGCCATGACGATCTGGCCAAGCAATACATCACCGACCAGAAGGTAGCCGTCGACGCCGGGCCCACCGGAAACGAAGGCCACATCGGCTGGTATGTAGCACCATGGATGGCCGAGAAGTACCCGGACATCACCGACGGGAAGAACCTGAACAAGTACGCTTCAATGTTCGCCACGTCCGAGTCGGGCGGAAAGGGGCAGCTCCTCGACGGCGACCCCGCGTTCGTCACCAACGACGAGGCGCTGGTGAAGAACCTGAACCTGGACTACAAGGTGGTGTTCTCCGGTTCGGAGGCGGCCCTGATCCAGTCATTCCGGACCGCGGAGCAGAATAAGACACCCCTGCTGGGCTACTTCTACGAGCCGCAGTGGTTCCTGTCCGAGGTACCCCTCAAGAAGGTCGCGCTCCCGGCCTGGACCAAGGGCTGCGACGCCGATGCCGAAAAGGTGGCCTGTGACTACCCGACGTACACGCTCAACAAGGTCATCTCCACAAAGTTCGCGGAAAGCGGCTCGCCGGCAGCCAAGCTGGCCAAGGGGTTCAAGTGGACCAACGAGGACCAGGATGCGGTCGCGACGGATATCCAGGGCGGCATGACGCCCGAGGCCGCGGCGAAGAAGTGGGTGGACGCGCACCAGGAAGTCGTGGCTTCCTGGCTTAAGTAAGCAAGAGCGACCCGGCACAGCAAACGTCAGCCACCCAGGGATGTCCCGGGTGGCTGACGTGCTTGGCCCGAAGCCAAGCTCGTGGTCCAGGCCGGGAGCGGGCACGCGCCCGGACCGGACATTCCCGTTCTGGGATTTGTACCACTGGGCGCTGTTATGTGGGACACTTCAAACCATTCAATGGAAGGGCAAGTGTGGCCAACTCGGGCTCCGGCGACTCAGTGGTGGACCGCGTGGTCCGCGTTATTGCCGCGTTTCCGGAGGGCGTCAACGTCCTGCCCCTGTCGGAGCTCGCCGCCCGCGCCGGGCTGCCGCTCACCACTGCTCACCGGCTGGTCCGGCAGCTGGCCGGGCACGGGCTGCTGGATGTCGGCTCCGCCGGCTCGGTGCAGCTGGGGCTTCGCCTGTGGGAGCTGGTCAACCGCAATTCGCCCACCCTGGAACTCCGCCAGGCCGCCATGCCGTTCATGGAGGACATCCAGCAGGTCCTGAACCAGAATGTGAACCTTGCGGTCCTGGACGGCTGGGAGGCGCTCTTCGTGGAGCGGCTGTCCCGGCGTGGATCGGTGGCCAACCGGGCGCAGGTTGCCGGACGCATGCCGGTGCATGTGTCCTCCGCCGGGCTGGTTCTGATGGCCAACCAGCCACACACCGTCCAGGCGGAATACCTGGACGGTTTCACGGATCCCGCCGGCCGCCTGACGGTTGCTGAACTGCGTGTCCAGCTCGGGGAAGCAGCCCACCAGGGCTATGCCCAGCTGGCCGGCGTGGTGGATCCGGACACCTGGGGCATCGCCGTCCCCGTGACGGACCGCAAGAAGCGGACGGTGGCCGCCCTCGGCGTCGTGGTTCCGCTGCGGGAGGTGCGCCTGCAGGCGCTGGTGCCCGCGCTGCAGACCGCGGCCCGGGGGATCGGGCGCCGCCTGGGCGAATCCCAGAACGCCGCCGAGGGGCGGGACTAACCCACCAATTCCATTCAACGGAATCCTTATAACGCGGATCACGTACCGGGGCGCACACTGTTAGCCAGACGATCCAACAGGCCCCCGGACCCTACCGCCGGGGCCCCGCAACGAAGCGAGGAACACCATGGCAGCACGCACCGTCATCACCACCCAGGTGGCCATTCTGGGCGCCGGCCCGGCCGGGCTGATGCTCTCGCACCTGCTGGCCAAGGCCGGCGTCGAGTCCACCGTGATCGAAATCCGCAGCCGCCAGGACATCCAGGAGACCGTCCGTGCCGGCATCCTGGAGCACGGCACGGTGAACATGCTGGTGGACAGCGGCGTCTCGGACCGGGTGCTGCGGGAAGGCGACCGGCACGACGGTATTGAGCTGCGCTTCAACGGCGAAAGCCACCGGATCGACTTCAAGGACCTGGTGGGGGAGTCCGTCTGGCTGTACCCGCAGACCGACGTGTTCATGGACCTCGCCGCACGCCGCGAGGCCGACGGCGGGGACGTCCGCTACAGCGTCACGGACACCACCATCCACGACATCGAAGGCAAGCCCAAGGTCCGGTTCACGGATGCCGACGGCGTGGAGTACGAACTGCAGGCGGATTTCGTCACCGGCGCGGACGGTTCCCGCAGCCACTGCCGCTTCCAGATCCCCGAGGCGGACCGCAAGTGGTACTTCCACGAATACCCGTTCGCCTGGTTCGGCATCCTGGCTCAAGCGCCCCGCAGCTCCGACGAACTGATCTACGCCAACTCGGACAACGGTTTTGCCCTGATCAGCCAGCGGACCGAGACGGTCCAGCGCATGTACTTCCAGTGCGATCCCAACGAGGACGTGAACAACTGGAGCGAGGACCGCATCTGGGACGCCTTCCGCAGCCGCGTCAACGGCAACGGCTTCGAGCTCAAGGAAGGGCCGGTCATCGACAAGATGGTGCTGAAGTTCCGCAGTTTCGTCCACGCCCCCATGCGCCACGGGAAGCTCTTCCTGGCCGGCGACGCCGCCCACACCGTGCCGCCCACCGGCGCCAAGGGCCTGAACCTGGCCATCCACGACGTGAAGGTCCTGTTCGAAGGGCTGGAAAGCTACTACCGGAGCGGCTCCCCGGCGCTGCTGGACGCCTACAGCGACCGTGCCCTGGAGCGCGTCTGGAAGGCCCAGCAGTTCTCCTACTGGATGACGTCCATGCTTCACACGCCGGCGGACGCCGACGACTTTTCCCGCGCACGCCAGCTGGGCGAGCTCAACTCGGTAGTGTCGTCCCGCCACGGCAAGGCCTACCTCGCCGAGGCCTACACCGGCTGGCCTTCCGCCTAGGGGCCGGGTCCACGCCCCGGGCGTCTGTCCGCGCGACGGGTACCGGGCCGCCCACCACGACTGCCGCCGTCGGGCATAACATCGGTCCATGGAAGCCATAACCATCGTTGGCGGCGGCATCGCCGGCCTGGCCCTTGCCGCGACCCTTGATCCGGACCGCTTCGACGTGGCCGTGCACGAGCGGCGGGATACCGTGCCAACGGTGGAAACGTCCCTGGCCATGTGGCCGGAGGCCCAGCGGGCGCTCGGCTCCGTGGGGATCCTGCCGGCAATCCGGGCGGCAGGGTCCGGGTTCGACGCCATGGCACTGCGGGACGCATCCGGGAAAGCACTGTTGCGCGCCGAGGTTTCCGGCGTGATCGGTGTTTCACGCGCGGACCTGCTGCGGCACCTGGACGCCGCTGTGCCGGAGTCGGTAGCCCGCGTGTCCGGGGCTGTGACATCGCTCCCCGAAACCGGGCTGCTGGTCGGAGCGGATGGCGTTCACAGCGTGGTCCGCCGGGCACGGTGGGGCCTTCGGTCCATGGAGCGGCTCAGCCCCTACCTCGCTTTGCGCGGCATCATCGATGAACCCGTTGCCGGGGATACGGGCGGCGAATATTGGGGCCGCGGCGAATTGTTCGGCATTGCTCCGGCCTCCCGGAATCGGACGTACTGGTACGCCTCGTACCGGTCAGACCTGGGCCCGGGCGGCATCGACGTCGCGGCGGCGCTGGACCTCATCCGCCGGCGCTTTGCGGGGAAAGCCGCCGGAATCGGCCGCGTCCTGGCTGCGGCCACCCCGGAGGGAACCCTCGCCCAGCGTATTTGGACCGTGCCTGCCCTTGGACGCTACGCGCGGGATGGATCCGTGCTGGTGGGAGACGCCGCGCACGGCATGACGCCGAACCTCGGGCGTGGTGCCTGCGAGGCCCTGATTGACGCCGTTACCCTCGCGGAACTGCTCAACTCCCGTCCGCGTCCGGAGGCCCTGAAGGCGTACAACAGGCGGCGCGTCCTGCGCAGCCAGGCCTTGCGCGTGGCGTCTTCCGCAATGACCCGGCTCGTGCTCACGGAATCCGCCCAGCCGCTCCGGGACGGGATTCTCGGCCTCGCCGGACGGCTCAGCCGGTCCGCGCAGGGCTAGGTGAAACAGGACTGGGCGAAACAGTGGCGGGCGAAACAGTGGCGGCCACTGTGCCCGGCGCGGCTGGGGGCTTTGTGCCCTTGGAGCGGGTCCGTCCGCCGGATCTCCCGTACACGAGGTACATCGTCAGCCCGGTGATGACCATCAGCAGGACGGTGTAAACGAATGTGTTGGAAACTCCGTCCACCCCTTCTGCGCCGTCCGTGTTGGCTTTGATGACCAGTCCCAGCGGCTGGACCAGCGGGTGTGCCAGGAAAATGGCGGTGTCGTAGTCGTCCAGCATGCTGTTGAAGTTCAAGGCCGTGATGGCCGCAGCGGCCGGAAGGACCAGCGGCAGCAGAATACGCCGGAACACATAAAGCGTCTTGGCCCCCATGATGGAGGCCGCCTCCTCCAGTGATGAGTTCACCGAGGCAAACGACGCCTTGAGCATCCTGAGCGTGAAGGGGATCTTCACCGTGACGAAGGCGACGAGGAGAATGACGGTGGTCCCGGTGAGGACCGCGCCGCCCACCAAGGGGTTCGGGTGGTCGTAGCTGATGATCAGGCCGAGGGCCAGCAAAGCCGAGGGCAGGATCCAGGGGATGTGCAGCAGGTACTCAAACATGGCAGTCACCCAGTTCTTGTGCTTCTGCAGGATCCGCGCCACAAACAGCAGCCCGCCGACGGCAATGACCGCAGCAACGGCGCTGTACACAACGCTGATGACAAAGGGCCTCAGGCCTGAGGGCTGCGTCAGCACGCGCACGTAGTTATCCATGGTGAGGCTGTCCAGGGAGAGGTGCCCCGTCTGGACGGCCGCGCCGTCCGCGAAGGAAAACAGCACAATCAGCGCCACGGGCAGCGTGTAAACCGCGAACAGCAGGTAAGCGGCCGCGTGGACAGCAACGTTGGCTGCAGGGTTGGCGATTTTCTGCTTCTGCAGCGCAGAGGAAACCTTGGACACCGAAAAGTACGTTCCGCCCTTTTCCAGGCGTGACATCACGGCGAGCATCAGGATGGTAGCCACGCCCAGGATGACGGCGAGCAGGGCGGCCAGATCCCGGGACGTGGGGCTGTTCGTGAACGTGAGGATCATCGGGGTGATGGTTTGGAAGTCGCGTCCGCCGAGGACCTGCGGGGCGCTGAGTGCCCCCAGCCCGGTCAGGAAGGACAGGATGGTCACGGCAAAGAGAGTGGGCTTCAGCATGGGCAGCACGATGCGGCGAAGGATGGTCCACGTGGAAGCACCGAGATTCCGGGCCGCTTCGATTGTCTGGTAGTCGACGCCTTTGAGGGCGTTCGCGACGAAGAGCATGTGGTTGGTGGTGGTGGCGAACGTCATCACCGCCAACACGGCAAAGAATCCCGAAAACCAGCCGGGCTCCATGCCGGGAAAGACATTCAGCAGGAAAGCTGTGACGATCCCTTTGTCGCCGTAGATGAACTTGTAGCCCGCCGCCAGCACGATGCCGCCATAGATGAACGTGGTGGCGTAGCCGAGGAACAGAATCCTGGAACCGCGGATCCGGAAGTAGTGGGTGACCAAGACGATGAAGATTCCCACAACGTTCACCGTGATGGAAAGTGCCACCGCCAGCAGGAAGCTGTTGCCCAGGGATTTCATGGCGCGCTGGGAGGAAAACAGCTTCTCCGCCGCCCGGCCCGAAAAGTTCCCGCCAGGGAAGAACGTCTCGATCAGCACGTTGGCGTTGGGCCAGACGAGGAAGGCGGCGATGAACCACGTCAGGACCGTTCCCACAATGATGACGAACGGCGAGCGGAGCATGCTTTTGGCTGAGGTGCCACTCATCGGATAGCCGCCGCCTGGTCCTGCCTGGCCAGGGCGGCGCCGGTATCGGAGTGGTACTGCAGCACGTGGTCCGGCTGGACATACACGGTGGTCCGCGTCCCTGCTTCCGGATGCGCGCCGCCGTCCTCCTTGACCAGCAGCCGGATTTCGGCGCCGTGGCTCCGCACTACGTAGCGGCTGTGGAGGCCGTGGTAGGTGCGTGACACCACCTCTCCGCCAAGCCCGACGGCGGTGCCGCCGTCTGCTGTACTGCCGGCTGCGGGAAGCGTTAGGGACGCCTTTTCCACCCGCAGGTAGGAATTGGCCGCGGTGCTGAGGCCGGCGCCGGAAAGGCGGTTCAGTTCAGCGACGAACTCCGCGGTCAGGGCGGAACTGTCGCCGATGAAGTTGCACACGAACTCGGTGGCGGACCGGTCGTAGATCGCCTGCGGGGTGCCCACCTGCTCCACCGCGCCCTTGTTGAAGACGGCCACGCGGTCACTCATGGCAAGCGCCTCGTCCTGATCGTGGGTGACATAAACAGTGGTGATCCCGAACTCGCTCTGCAGGTCCTTGAGCTGCTGCCTCAGCTGGTGCCGCAGTTTGGCATCGAGATTGGACAGCGGCTCGTCGAGCAGCAGGATTTTGGGCCGCAGCACCAGGGCGCGGGCAACTGCAACGCGCTGCTGCTGGCCCCCCGAGAGTTCCGCCACGTTCTTGTCGAGCTGCTCATCGCTGAGCTCCACCCGGCGTGCGATATCGCGCACCAAGCGATCACTCTCGGCGGACTTCTCCTTCCGGACGCGGAGGCCGAAGGCGATGTTTTCCCGGACGCTCATGCTGGGGAACAGCGCGTAATTCTGGAACACCATCCCCACTTGGCGCTTGTCGCTGGGCAGGCGCGTGACGTTCCTGCCGTCCACATGGACGGTCCCGGCGGAAGGCTCGATGAAGCCGGCCAAGGTGCGCAGCGCCGTCGTTTTCCCGCAGCCCGACGGGCCCAGCAGGGTGAAGAATTCCCCCGGCCGGACGTGGAGGTCCAGGCGCGGGATGGCAATGAAATCTCCGAAGGAAACTTCGATGTTGTCCAAGCGGATCATGGGAAACCTGTCTGTGGGCTGTTGGAGGGGAGGACTACGTCATGTACTCGAGCTCGATTTTCTCCACCCAGGCGCCCATGTTCTCCTGGACGAAGTTCCAGTCGATGTCCTGCTGTTTGAGCCCGTCGAAGAACTCAACCACCTCGGGCTTGGCCTTGGCGGCTGCGCCCTTGTTCACAGGCATGGAATTGAACTGCTGCGCCCATTCGCCCTGTACGTCCGCGCTTCCGAACCAGTCGATGAACTTCTGCGCCTGTTCCTTCTTGTCCGTGCCCTTCACGAGGGCCACCTGCTCCACCGCGAGCGGGACTCCGACGGAAGGCACCACGGTTTCCACGCTCACCTTGAAGGACTTTTCGCGTTCCGCCACGATCGAGGATGGCATCTGGCCCATATCCACGTCCCCTGACGCGATACGGGCGAAGAGGTCGGTCTTCGCCACGGCCGGGCTGCCGTTCCGGAAGTACTGCTCCACCTGCTTCCAGCCTTCATCCGAGATGCCCAGTTCGCCGGAATCGTCCTTGTAGCGGGAAAGAATGCCGGCGAAAACAAGCTGCGCCGTGGCCGTACCCAGCCCCGTGACCCGCTCATAGCGCGTCTTGAACTCGTCCTTGGACCACAGGTCCGTCCAGTCCTTCGGCGCCTGCTCCGGGGTGATCTTGTCCGAGTTGTAGCCGAGCATGATTGCCTGCTTCACCAGCGGCCAGTAGGCCTTTTCGTCGTCGCTGTCGGCGAGCGAGGCGTCCACCTCGTCTGCCCAGGCCGGCTTATAGGCCTCGATGGCATCGGCTGCTTTGACCTGGGCGAAGTACATGTTGTTGAGGCCGAAGGCGACGTCGGCAATGGGGTTGTTCTTCTCGGCGATCAGCTTGTTGGTCGCGTCGGCACCGCCGGCGCCCACGATCTCAATCTTGAAGCCGGCCTCCCCGGCCTTCTTCGTCAGCCACTCCCCGCGGCCCTCGCCGTTGGAGTTGGTGTACACCACCAGGGTGTCGCCGGATGCCCCTCCTGCCGGGGAACTACCGGATGTTTCGGGGGCGGCGGAGCCGGCACCGCAGCCGGACAGAAGGGTGATAGCGACGGCGGCGGCGACCATTGTTTGGAATTTGTGCACGATTGAGACCCATTTCTGAACTGGAACCGGAGCATTGTCCGGCAAGCCTATAGCGGCCCATGCCGATTCGGGCCGTTTATAGCTATCGATTCGATAAACTACTCGGCCTCGGTGTTCGAGTCTTGTGGAACTGCCGCAACAACGTGCACCCGTGGGTTTAACGCACGGTGAACTTCCGGCCCGCCCAGGGTTGAATCAGTCCTGTTCCAGGGTCTCCGTCAGGTGGTGCGTGGGGATGCGGTCGCGGTCGTAGGTGATCTCGGTGTAGCCGTGGGGTTCGGGCTTGCCGTGCGGGCTGAGGTTCACGAACACGATCTCCTCGATGGTGAGGATGCTTTGCCGGGTGATCATGTTCCGCACTTCGGCGCGCATGGTCAGTGATGTCCGGCCGAAGCGCGTGGCGGTCAGTCCCATTTCGATCAGGTCGCCCTGCACCGCGGAGCTGACGAAGTTGATCTCGGAAATGTACTTGGTGACGGCCCGGCCGTTGCCGAGCTGCAGGATGGCGTAGATGGCCGCTTCCTCGTCGATCCACTTCAGCAGGCTCCCGCCGAACAGGGTGCCGTTGGCGTTGAGGTCTTCGGGCCGCACCCATTTACGGGTGCGGAAAGTGATGTCTGCCGATTCCATAATGCGAGATTAGCCGACGGCGGCCGGGCGGCCGCAGTGTGACGGCGGCAGCCGGCTGCCGCCGTCGTCAGGCCATGGCCGTGTGGGCGGCGCTGTGTGAATCGATTTTCTTCGCGTAGCAGTAGGAGTGCTCCACTCCGATGTAGGGGCCGAAGTTGGGCACTTCGTCGAAGCCGCAGCTCTGGTAGAAGTTCCTGCCGTCCGGCTGGGCCGAGCCCGCCTCTGCGGTGATCGAGGTGACGCCCATTCCGTGGGCGTGCGCCTCCAGTGCGGCGAGAATGGAGCTGGCAACGCCCGAACCCCGCGTGTACGGCAGGACGTAGAGCCGCTTGATCTCCGCCGTGGTGGAGTCCAGCATCCTCAGGCCGCCGCATCCCACCGGCTGTCCCGAGCTCTTCTCATAGGCCACCAGGAAGATGGCAGTATCCGCTTCCGACGGCGGCGGCCCGGGTTCGTGGTCCTTCGTACCGAAGCGCGCGTCCAGTTCCGCCTGCTGGGCGGCCCGCAGGTCGGCGCCTACGGGGTTTGCCCAGGTGACCTGCCTGATGTTGAGTCGGGGATTGGTCTGCATCACTGCCTCGATTCGCCGAAGGGTTATGCAAAATAAGCCTAAGAGGGTGCCATTTCCGCGGTGTTTCCTGCGCGTAAGCGTCCGGAGAACTATGGTGTCGGGGCTCCGCGACGGGCCTTGCGACGGCCTGGGCCTAGCGCCGCACCAGCGTCCGCAGCAGCTTCAGGGCCACTGAGATCGAGTGGATGTCAGTCTGTCCTGGCCTGGTGGCTTCCGCGAACGTGTCCTTGATCCGAACCAGCTGTTCCTGGTGGCCGCGTTCCCAGGCCACGATCCGCTCGATTGAATCAGCACTTTCGGTGTCTGCGCCCTTCGTCATCTCCATCACTGAAATCGTCATGTCGGCAACGGCTGAATAGACATCGTCCCGCAGTGCTGCCCGGGCCAGTGCCTCCCACCGGTTCTCCCGGGGAAGAGCCGTGATGCGCAGCAGCAACCTGAGTGCGCCGATCCGCGCAAACACTGTCCAGTACAGGTCCATGATCCGTTCGATGGGTTCATCGATCTGTTCCGATATCAGCGAGATGTCCAGCAGCCCGAAGCTCTCGAGGAGGGCGCCGGCGCGGCGCACCAGGTCATGGGGCAGCCCGACGGCGTCCCATTGCGCCTGCCGTTCCTCGACGAGGTCGATGCTGTCAGCTCGCAGGAAGTCGCGGGTCCTGTTCCGCAGCAGCTCCAGGGTTGGCATAATCCGGCCGAGGGCCTCGGCAACGGGCTGGTCGCGATGGTCGTGGGTGACATACCAGCGGATGGCCCGGTCGAGGATCCGGCGCATGTGCAGGGTCAGTTCTGCGGCGTGTTGGCTGGGGAACGCGGGGGGCAGCTCGGCCACCCGGTCCACGAACCGCTGCAGGTCGTAGGCTTCGCGGGTTGCAACGAATGCCCTGGCAACAGCCGCGGCGGTGGCAGTGGTTTCCTCGATGGTCCGGAAGGCGAAGGTGATTCCGCCGAGGTTGATCATGTCGTTGGCCAGGACGGTACAGATGATCTGCCGGCGCAGCGGGTGGGCATTGAGCTCCGGGTCAAAGCGGTCCGCGAGCTGATGCGGGAAGTAGCTGCGGAGCACCCGTTCGAACCAGGGATCCTCGGCGACGTCGCTTTCGCTCAGCTCCTTGGCAAGTTCGATCTTCGCGTACGCCGCCAGCACGGACAGCTCGGGCGCCGTGAGGCCTTTGCCGCTCAGCAGCCGTGCATGGAGCTGTTCTGTGCTCGGCAGTCCTTCCAGGCGCCGGTCAAGGTCGGAGGCGTTCTCCAGCCAGTCCATGGTCCGCTCGAACCCGGGGCTCCAATCCAGGACCAGGGCCCGGTCGTTGTGCAGCAGGGTGTTCTGGTCGCGGTTGTTTTTCAGCACAAGCCGTGCCACCTCGTCCGTGAGCGAGTGCAGGAATCCGGTGCGTTCGGACGCTGCCATCCTGCCTGTGGCGATCATGCGGTCGATGAAGATCTTGATGTTGACCTCATGGTCCGAGCAGTCCACCCCGGCCGAATTGTCGATCGCGTCCGTGTTGAGCAGGACGCCGCCCAACGCGGCTTCAATCCGGCCGAGCTGGGTGACGCCGAGATTGCCGCCTTCGGCAATGATCCTGGCCCGGACCTCATTGCCGTTAATCCTGATGGGGTCGTTTGCCTTGTCGCCCACCTCGCCGTGCGTTTCGGAGGACGCCTTGATGTACGTCCCGATGCCGCCATTGTAGATAAGGTCCACCGGCGCGCGCAGGATGGCCTGCAGCAGCTCGGGCGGAGTCATCATTGACGTCGTGCCCGGGAGCCCGAGCGCCGAAATTACCGGGGCAGTGATGGGGATGGACTTTGCGTGGCGCGAATATACGCCTCCGCCCGGGCTGATCATCGAGGGGTCGTAATCCGCCCAGGACGATCGTGGCAGCAGGAACAGGCGGCGGCGTGCAGCCAGCGAGCCGGCCGCGTCCGGAGCCGGGTCCAGGAAGATGTGCCGGTGGTCGAAGGCTGCCACGAGCCGGATGTGGTTTGACAGGAGCATCCCGTTGCCGAAAACGTCGCCGCTCATGTCGCCGATGCCCGCAACCGTGAAATCTTCCTGCTGCGGGTCGATGCCGAGTTCGCTGAAGTGGTGCTTGACGGACTCCCAGGCGCCGCGGGCCGTGATGCCCATCTGCTTGTGGTCGTAGCCTGCGGAACCGCCTGAGGCGAAGGCATCGCCCAACCAGAAGCCGTACTCGAATGCCACGGCGTTGGCCGTGTCAGAGAACGCGGCGGTTCCTTTGTCGGCCGCCACCACGAGGTAGTAATCGTCGTCGTCGTGCTTCACCACATTCTTCGGTGAAATGACCCGCCCGGGGGTCCCGCGCGATGGCACCGTTCCGACGTCGGACGGGTCCAGGTTGTCCGTGACATCCAGCAGTCCGCGGACAAAGTCCTTGTAGCTTTCCTCCCCTTCAGTCAGCCAGGCGGTGCGGTCCGCGACCGGACTGGGCAGCCTTTTGGGATAGAAGCCGCCCTTGGCGCCGGTGGGGACAATCACCGAATTTTTGACCGTCTGGGCTTTGACGAGGCCAAGGATCTCGGTGCGGAAATCCTCACGCCGGTCCGACCACCTCAGCCCGCCGCGCGCCACGGGACCGAACCGCAGGTGCACGCCTTCCACGCGGGGCGAATAGACCCAGATCTCAAATTTCGGCCGCGGGTAGGGTGCTCCGGGAATGTCGGACGGCCGGAGCTTGAAGCTCAGGTAGGGCCGGTCGCGGAAGAAATTGGTGCGGGTTGTCGCCTCTATCAGGTTCAGGAAGGTCCGCAGCAGTCGGTCCGCTTCCAAGGACGGGACGGCGTCGATCGCCTCGGCCACCGCGGCGCGGGCGGCGGCGGTATCCTGGAGCCGCCGGGAATGGCTGAGTTCGGGATCGAACCGGGCATGGAACAGGCTGAGTAACGCGTGGGTGGCGGGCACGTTGGCCAGCAGGGTGTCGGCGATGAAGCCGTAGGTGTAGATGGTTCCCAGCTGCCTCAAGTACTTGGCGTAGCTGCGAAGGATGACCACCTTCCGCCACGTGAGCTCCTCCTTGAGCACCAGGGCGTCGAAGCGGTCAGACTCTTCGTCCCCCCGGACGGCGGCGCTGAAGGCCTCCCCCAGCAGCGCGCTGGTCCCGGCCGGGTCAACGCCAGCGGGATACCTGACGCCAAGGTCATACAGGAACAGCTGCCGGTCGTTCCCGCGCACAACGTCGAAGGGCCGTTGGTTGAGCACTTCCAGACCGAGGTTGTGGAAGAACGGCAGGATCTGCGTCAGGCTCTGGGCGCTGGTGAGGTAGAGCCGGATCCGGGCGTCTTCAGCCAGCGTTGGAGACGCCTCGGTGCGGAAGTAGACGGCCAGCAGCGGATTGTTCAGCGGCCGTCCGCCCGTGCCGTCGAGATCGAACTGCTCAAACCGCATGATGTCTTCCACCGCGTCCTCGACCTCGAAGTCGGCCCGGTAGCTGGCGGGGAAGGCGGCGGACCAGAGCGCCGACATCCGGCTGGCCTCGACGGAGGGAAGCCTGTCACGAAGCGTTTCGTCCAGGCCTTCGGCCCAGGTCCGCGTCGCGCTGACGATGCTCCGCTCCAGCACAGCGGGATCGACGTCGGCCTGCCCGCCGGCGGGCAGCAGGATCCGGAAGAAGACGCGGGCCATGGGGGATTCACTCAGCCGGACCTCGAATTCGAGCGAGGAGGACCTGAAGGCCTGCTTGAGCTCCTGTTCGATGCGGAGCCGGACGGCGGTGCTGTACCTGTGCCTGGGCAGGAAGACCAGGACAGAGACGAAGCGGCCGTAGCTGTCAGAGCGCAGGAACACGCGCGTCTGGTGGTGGGCCTGCAGGAGCAGGATCTCACGGGAGAGCCGGGCCAGTTCGTCCAGGCTCAGATGGAACAGCTCGTCCAGGGGGAAGGATTCGAGGACGGCCAGCAGCTGCTTGCCGGGATGGGAAACCTCGGTGAAGCCGAAGCGTTCCTGGACCGCGCGCACTTTGTCCCGGATGACCGGGATCCGCCGCACTGACCGGCCGGTGGCCCCCGGGGCGAACAGTCCCACGAACCGAATCTCACCTGTCGGCTGCCCTGCGCTGTCGAAGGTCCGGACGAGGATTTCATCCAGGTACGCCGGGCGGGGGACGGACGATCTCAGGTCCGACGTGGCGAGCGTGAGAACCTGCGAATGCGGAAGCCCGGTGACCGGCTGGCGGGCTTCGGGCCGGCCGTCCCTGAGCAGGCCAAGCCCCGAGCCGGGCCGCAGCTTTACGCCCTCCGGGCCGCCCGTCGTCGGGTATTCGTACTCGCTGTACCCCAAAAACATGAAGTTTCCGCGGTCCAGCCAGCCCAGGAGCTCCCCCAGCTGCTCCGCAGTCGGAGCCGAGCCGGCGGGCAACCGGTCCAGCGAGCCGATCGCGCGCGCGAGGCGGGAGTGGATGGCTGGAGTGTCATCGGCGACCACCTGCACGTCAGCCAGGACCCGCCTCACATTGTTCATGAGCTCCGCGAGGGCCCGCGACCCGGGCAAACGGCCGATCTCCGCCGCCACCCAGGTTTCCGACAGCCAGCCCGGAGGGTCCTGGGCGGTTCCGGGAACGCCGGCCTGACCTGCTGTGACCGCCGCAGCCACGATTCCGACAGCCGCACCGGATGGCGAGCCATGCCGCACCTCCAGCAGCCGGTGCGTCTGTGGGTCCCGGCGCACCAGGAAGGTGGGGTGGACCAGCAACCGGATGGCTTCGTTTTGCCGGGTCAGTTCGGCAGTGAGCGAATGGAGCAGGTGCGGCATGGCGTCGGCAATCACCAGCAGGACGCTGGCGTCGCTTTCGTTCAGGACGTCGAGGGCCGCCGTGCCCGCCGGGCGGCCGTCTGCCAGTTCCGCATGCTGCCTGGCCCTCTGCTCCAGGTTTTCGGGGCTGTATCCCTGGAGGTCCTCCGCGGCTACGTGCTCGTAGTAGGCCGAGAGGAATTGTTCTTCGAAGCCGTGGAGGCTGGCGGGTGCATGCTCCGGGTGTACTGATCTGCGTGACATGCCACTGCGCCTCCACCGCGCGGGGAGCAACCGCATGCAGCGGCCGACCATCCTTTCCCACGCCTGCTTTCATCATGGCCGGGTTCAGGGGAGCAGTCCAGTGCCGGTAAGTGGCGTGGGTGGCCGCCGCTAGGCCGGGCTGCCCGTGGGATCTTCAGCGGTGGGGTCTGCCAGCGCCAGGCCGCCCACGGGACTGTCGTCCCAGTGGATGAGCTCCCAGCCGTTATCGGGATCGCCGTCCAGTGCGACGATTCCGGTATTGTCCAGCGCGTGCCTGACCGCAAAGCCGGGTTCGATGTTGCCGGCCCTCAGGCCGGCCCACACGCGGATGGCTGCGCCGTGGCTGACCACGGCTACGGATCCGGAGTTGCCCGCTCCGTTTGCCCGTGCCGCTATTTTGGCGATCGCGGCATCGTAGCGCCCGAAGAAGTCCCGGCCGCTGGGCCCGGCAGGCATGCGGCGGTCCAGCTCGCCGTCGGCCCATGAAAAAATGGTGCCCAGGTAGCGTTTGTGCGATTTGTGGTCCGTCAGCTTCTCCAGCGCCCCGGCTTCGATTTCGTGAATGCCCTCGAGCACTTCGGTCTCCAGCCCGTGCACCCGGGCGAGGGGTGCGGCCGTGATCTGCGTCCGGATCAGCGTGGAAGCGTAGAGGGCGTGGATCCGCTCGTTCGCCAGGGCCCGGGACAGTGCCTCAGCCTGTCGCTCGCCGAGTTCCGTCAGCCCGGGCCCGGGGTGCGCGGTGTCCAGCTGGCCCAGGACGTTACCGGGCGTCTGGCCGTGCCGGATGAGCAGGAGCCTCATTTGAGGTGGTCCACCAGCTGGTCCGCGATGCCGGTGTACTTGCCGGGGGTCAGGGCCAGCAGCCGTGCTTCGGCGTCCGCGGAGAGGCCCAGGCCCTGCACGAATTCCTGCATCCGGGCGGCGTCCACGCGCTGCCCGCGGGTCAGGTCCTTGAGCCGTTCGTAAGGGTTTTCCATGCCTTCGACGCCGGCGATCGCCTCGGCGCGCATCACCATCTGGATAGCCTCGCCCAGCACCTCCCAGTTGGTGTCGAGGTCGCCGGCCAGGACGTCCTCAGCCACATCCAGGCGCTCCAGGCCCTTGACGACATTGGAGATGGCCAGCAGGGAGTGCCCGAACGCCACGCCGATGTTGCGCTGCGAGGACGAGTCGGTGAGGTCGCGCTGCCAGCGGGACGTGACCAGGGTGGACCCCAGGACGTCCAGCAGTCCGGAGGAGATTTCCAGGTTGGCCTCGGCGTTTTCGAAGCGGATCGGGTTGACCTTGTGCGGCATGGTGGAAGACCCGGTGGCGCCTGCTACCGGGATCTGCGCGAAGTAGCCGATGGAGATGTAGCTCCAGATGTCCGTGCACACGTTGTGCAGGATCCGGTTGAAGCGCGCGACGTCGGCGTACAGCTCGGCCTGCCAGTCGTGGCTTTCGATCTGGGTGGTCAGAGGGTTCCAGGTCAGGCCCAGTCCCTCGACGAACGACTTCGCGACCTGCTGCCAGTCGGCGCCCGGTACGGAGGCCACGTGGGCGGCATAGGTGCCGGTGGCGCCGTTGATCTTGCCCAGGTATTCGGTCTTCGCGATCCGGTCCAGCTGGCGGGTCAGGCGGTGCGCGATGACGGCCAGTTCCTTGCCCAGCGTGGTGGGCGTGGCGGGCTGGCCGTGCGTGCGGGAAAGCATGGGAACACCGCGGTTGTCGTCGGCCATCTTGCTGATCTGGGCCACCAGCGCCTTGGCGGCGGGCAGCCACACGTCCTCCACAGCACCCTTGACGCCCAGGGCGTACGAGAGGTTGTTGATGTCTTCCGACGTGCACCCGAAGTGCACCATTGCCGTCAGCCGTTCAATGCCAATCGCCGGCAGCCTGCGGCCGATGTAGTACTCCACGGCCTTGACGTCGTGCACCGTCACGGCCTCGATTTCGGCCAGCTCGGAGACCGACGCGGAGTCGAACTCAGTCACGATGGCGCGAAGCTGATCCTGCTGCTCCGTTGTAAGGGGGCCTGCGCCCGGCAGCACGTTGTTGCTGGTCAGGTGGATGAGCCATTCAACTTCCACGGCCACGCGGTCCCGGTTGAGGGCCGCCTCGGACAGGTAGTCCACCAGGGGCGCGACGGCGGACTGGTACCGTCCGTCCAGCGGGCCAAGGGCAATCTGGTCCGGAGAGGCGGCAAGGGCCAGGCGTCCGGAAGGCGTACGGGTGTCAGCTGTGGCGGCAGTTTCAGGCATGTCCTGATTCTTTCACGAAGTCGCGCCGGCCCTTAAGCGCAGTGTCCGTGTGACTTTCCCTCCCCGGCGTTGCCGGTGAGCGCGGTGTCCGGATTATCCACATGGCCGACGCCGGCAGTTCCGGGCCACGTCAGCGTTCCGTAGCGTCGGGAATCACCGGAAATTCCGTAACGGACAGCCAGGTGAACGGAAATGAACAGGGGGAATGGAAATGAGCGGCAGCATCACTGCAGCGGATGCCAATGCGTGTGGCTCACGGAGCTTCGAAGTCCAGCAACTGGCCTGGCGGGTTGCTGACTTCGCTAACAGCCTCGACACCTCGATGCTCAGGTTCCGGCGCGTGGAAATGGCGGAGTGGCAGTCGCCCGCCGGGCAGGCGTACCGCACGGCCATCTCGTTGCAGGCAGCCGCGCTGGGTCGCGCAAGGGAGCGGCTGATGGAGGCCTCCGAGGCCGTACTCCGCCACTCGCAGCAGGTCCCGGTCTCCTCCCAGCGGACGCCCGGAGGCGGTTTCTGATGGCCGAGGCCACACCCTCCGGAAGCGGCGGACCGCTGGTTCCGCTGGAGCCGGCAACGGACGGGGACATGCGGATCCGCGGCGGCGTCGGCGGCATCCGTTTCCAGCTGGAGGAGCTCATGGCGGGCGCGGCTGAACTGGAGGGTCTGGCCGACGAGCTCGCCGCGGTTGAGACCGGTGTCCGGCGGATCTGGGAAGAGCTTTGTCCCTACCAATACGATCCGCGGCCCAGCGGCACCGCGGCACTCATCGCGGTGGGTGAAGGAGGCCAGTCGGTCCGCGCCGTCAGGGAAGAGTTGCAGCACCTCAGCAGCCAGGTCCGGTCGAGCCGCCGCGACTACGAAAGGGCGGAGTCGCTTGCCACCGCCGGGATCCGCCTGCCGGAGGACGGCTGGGGCTTACTGCCCTTGTTGTTCGTGGATCTGACACAGGCCAACTACCCCAGCCGTGACGCGGCCGAGGCCGTCGCACTGCCGGTATCCATCATGCTGCTGGGCACCATTGCACCGAAAGAGGACCTCGCCAGGGCCCTTGCCGCAGAGCTGGCCGCCGGCCGGCACATCTCAGCCTCGGGTGCCTTCGTTCGCAGGTTGACGGAGAACTACCTTCCGTGGCTGGAGCCCCGGCCGGTCACCGCGGTAGAGGAACTGACGCGCGACGTCGCCGTGGACACCTCGCCTGCCGGCCTCCTCGCCAGGCTCCGTGAGCTGGATGCCGACGGCCACGGAAGGATCGAGGTCGTCCAGGTTGAGAACGGCGGCCGCAGGGCGTTCGTTGTCATCATTCCAGGCACCCAGACCGGCGGCGAGCCTCCCGGGGGCAGCAACCCGCTGGATGAGGCGGGGATTGCAGAGGCGCTGGGGTACGGCTCGGAACACGTGAATGCGGCCGTGCTGTCGGCGTTGCACCAGGCCGGTGCCGTTAAGGGGGACCAGGTTGTGGCTGTGGGCTACAGCCAGGGCGGGGCGCACGCCATGAACCTCAGCAGTGACAGGGCGTTCCTGGCCGAATTCGACCTCAAGTACGTTCTGACGGCAGGATCACCGGTCGGCGGAATCACGCCGCAGCCCGGAATCACGTCGCTCCATCTGGAACACCGCCAGGACTGGGTCCCCGGCAGCGACGGGACTCCCAACCCGGACACCCGGGACAGGGTCACGGTCACGCTCACCCGCAGGGAGGTCACTCCGCCGGGTGAGGACCCCGGGCTTGGACCCGGCCACAAACTTGCCAACTACGAGTCAGGGGCAAAGGCGGTTTCCGCTAGTGAAGCCCCCTCCCTGGTAGCCAACACGGCGGTCCTGGCCGGTGTCCTCGGTGCGGGAGGTGCAGGCACCACCACCCGCTTCGCGCTCAACCGCGAGCCTCAGCCCGCCAGGCCTGTCATTTCCGGACCGCGCATTTCCTACCCGCACCCGGACGGCCGGCAGGCAATGCGGCCGGCAGGCGGGCGGTAGGCCAGGCCCCCACGGGCGATAGGCGTCAGCGCCGGACGCCGGTGATCTTGCCTGCCACGAGGGAAACCACCGTGATGATGATGGCTGCCAGCACGGCGGTCCAGAAGAACGAATCGATGGTGAAGTGGACAGGGGTGTAGCTGCTCAGCCAGGACGTCAGGTACAGCATGGCTGCGTTGATAACGATCGTAAAAAGCCCCAGCGTCAGGATGGTGATCGGCAGGGACAGCAGGCTCACGACCGGCCGGACCAGTGCGTTGACCAAGCCGAAGATCAGGCCGATAAAGAGGTAGGCAAGGACCACGCCCAGCGGGTCGGTTCCCTGCGTGACGCCGCCCTGGGCCACTGCTTCCGTCGTCGCGGTGGTGGAGATGTCCAAGCCGGGCAGGATCCAGCTCGCAATCCAGAGAGCCAAGCCGTTAATGAGAACACGCACGATGAAAGAAAACATGGCCCCATGCTTTCATACAGCGGAGGAAACCGGCAGGCACGGAGAAGTAGGCTAGTTGGCATGACTTCACCAGAGAACCCCGCGGGGGGAATCAGGCCCCGCCCGGTCGTGGACAGGCTTCCCCGTTACGCCGCCGGCAAGCCTCCCGCCGCCGTGGAGGGCCTCGCGAGCTACAAACTCTCCTCCAACGAGAACCCGCTTCCGCCCATCCCTGCAGTGTTGCAGGCCATCGCGGACCAGACGGACTTCAACCGCTACCCGGATCCCCTCAGCAGCAAGCTCCGCGGGGCGATTGCGGAGTTCCTGAACGTTCCGGCCGAGGACATCGTCACCGGCGCAGGAAGCCTCGGCGCCCTCAACCAGCTGTTGGTGACCTTCGCCGGCCAGAACGACGACGGCAAGGCCGACGAAGTCATCTACGCCTGGCGGTCCTTTGAGGCGTACCCCATCTGTGTCGGCCTGGCCGGGGCTGAGAGCGTCAGGATCCCGCTGACCGCCGACGGCCGCCACGATCTGGATGCCATGGCAGCCGCAGTGACGGCCCGGACCAAAGTCATCCTGCTGTGCACACCCAACAACCCCACCGGTCCCATCCTGGAAAGGGGAGAAACCGAACGGTTCATTCGCCAGGTACCGTCGGACGTCGTCGTTGTCATCGACGAGGCCTACCAGGAGTTCGTGCGGGCCGATGACGCCGTGGACGGCATTGAGCTGTACCGCAAATACCCTAATGTGGTGGTCCTGCGGACCTTCTCCAAGGCGCACGGGCTGGCTGGCCTGCGCGTGGGGTACAGCGTCTCCAACCCGGACCTCACACAGCATCTGCGGGTGTCCGCCACGCCGTTCGCCGTATCCCAGATCGCCGAGCGGGCAGCCATCACATCGCTGCAGAACTTCAGCCAGGTTGTAGAAAGGGTACAAAGTCTGGTGGACGAACGCGACCGTGTCACGGCCGGACTGCGCAGCCTCGGCTGGTTCGTGCCGGACGCCCAGGGCAACTTCGTGTGGCTCGATCTGGGTGAAAACAGTGTGGAGTTCGCAGCACTGGCGGGAGAGCAGGCGTTGTCTGTCCGGGCTTTCGGCAACGAGGGCGTGCGGGTGAGCATCGGCGAGGTGGAAGCGAACACCCGCTTCCTCGAACTCTGTGCGAACTATACAAAGCCGCCACGGCGTTCCTAGCGCTTAACATAACGCCCGGGCTCCGCCTACTGCGGATAAAGTAAGGGACAGTAAGCCAAAATATATGCCGGACCAGGAATGTATTCCCGGTCCGGCATATATCCCAGCGATATTGCGATGCACTTAGTGCGGCAAGCGAGGAGACGGTATGGGCGCCACACATCTGCCCGCTACCGAGTTCGACGGAACCGGGGTAGACGACCAGCTCGAGGCGGAAGCCGAGGCCGTTCTGGGGGAGCCCGCAGCACCCATGGTCCAGCTCCTGGGGCCCGACGGCACTTTGGGCGAGGACTCGGTGTTTTCCGAATACGCCAACCGCCTCGACGCCGAAACGCTGCGGGGATTCTACGCGGACATGGCAGCCATCCGGCGCTTCGACCAGGAAGCCACCGCGCTGCAGCGGCAGGGCCAGCTGGCGCTCTGGGTGCCGCTCACCGGCCAGGAAGCCGCCCAGATCGGTTCAGGCCGGGCCAGCCAGCCGCAGGACTACATTTTCCCCACCTACCGTGAACACGGCGTCGCCCTCACCCGCAACGTTGACCTGGCCGAGCTGCTCCGCCAGTTCCGCGGAGTGTCCAACGGAGGCTGGAACCCCAAGGACACGAACTTCCACCTGTACACCCTGGTCCTGGCCGCCCAGACCCTCCACGCGGTGGGTTACGCCATGGGCATCCAGCGGGACCAGCAACTCGCGGCGTCGTCGGATCCCGCGGGCACGGAACCTCCCGCCGCAGTCATCGCGTACTACGGGGACGGTGCCAGCTCCGAGGGCGATGTGCACGAATCCATGGTTTTCGCGTCCTCCTACAAGGCTCCGGTGGTCTTCTTCTGCCAGAACAACCACTGGGCCATCTCGGTGCCCAGCACCGTGCAGACCCGCATTCCGTTGTCGAACCGTGCCAAGGGCTACGGCTTCCCGGGCATCCGCGTGGACGGCAACGACGTCATCGCCGTGCACGCCGTGACGGAGTGGGCGCTGGACCATGCCCGGCAGGGGAACGGACCGGTGCTCATCGAGGCCTTTACCTACCGTGTGGGTGCCCACACCACGGCGGACGATCCCACGAAGTACCGCCAGTCCGCCGAGGAGGATGCCTGGCGGGCGAAGGATCCGCTGGCCAGGCTGGAAAAGTACCTGCGCTCGGCCGGGCTTGCCGACGACGACTACTTTGCCAAGGTCAAGGCCGACGGCGACGAACTTGCCGCGTATGTCAGGCGCACCACCCACGACCTCGAAACGCCGGACATCCGGTCCGCGTTCGCCAACACGTACGTGGAGCCGCACCCGCTCGTGGCGGAGGAACTGGCCTGGTTCGAGCGGTACAGCGCGGGATTCGAAGACGGTGCCGGTTCCGAAGCGGCAGCAGGAGAGGCGGCCAACTGATGACCACCATGACCATTGCCAAGGCCATCAACGAAGGCCTCCGCGCCGCCCTTACCAACAACCCCAAGTCGCTGCTGATGGGCGAGGACATCGGCCCGCTCGGCGGCGTGTACCGCGTCACCGACGGGCTGATCGCTGAGTTCGGGCCCGACCGCGTTGTGGACACCCCGCTGGCCGAATCCGGCATCATCGGCACGGCGATCGGACTGGCCCTGCGCGGCTACAGCCCCGTCTGCGAAATCCAGTTCGACGGCTTCGTTTTTCCCGGGTTCAACCAGATCACCACACAGCTGGCCAAGATGCATGCCCGCAGCAACGGCAATCTCACGGTTCCCGTTGTCATCCGTATTCCGTACGGCGGCGGAATCGGTTCGGTGGAGCACCACTCCGAATCCCCCGAGGCGCTGTTCGCGCACACCGCGGGGCTGCGCATCATCACCCCGTCCAACCCGCACGACGCCTACTGGATGATCCAGCAGGCCGTCGAATGCCAGGACCCGATCATCGTCTTCGAACCCAAGCGGCGCTACTGGCTCAAGGGCGACGTGGACACCGAGGCGCCGGGGCGCGCGGAGGATCCTTTCAAGGCACACGTGCTGCGGGACGGTACAGACGCCACGGTGGTCGCCTACGGTCCGCTTGTTCCGGTGGCGCTGGCAGCTGCCACTGCCGCGGCCGAGGACGGCCACAGCGTGGAAGTCATCGATCTGCGGTCCATCTCGCCGATCGACTTCGACACCGTCACCCAGTCCGTCCAGAAGACCGGCCGCCTAATTGTTGCCCACGAGGCGCCCACCTTCGGCGGCATCGGCGGGGAAATCGCGGCGCGGATCAGCGAGCGGGCTTTCCTGTCCCTCGAGGCCCCGGTGATCCGCGTGGGGGGCTTCCACATGCCCTACCCCGTGGCCAAGGTGGAAGAGGACTACCTGCCGGACATCGACCGCATCCTGGAGGCGCTGGACCGCGCCCTCGCCTACTGACGACTGCCTACTGATGACGCCTTCCAAACCGAGGACCCCATGACTGTGAACAAGTTCAACCTCCCCGACGTGGGCGAGGGACTCACCGAGGCCGAGATCGTTTCCTGGAACGTCAAGCCCGGTGACACCGTCGCGATCAACGACATCCTGTGCGAGATCGAAACGGCCAAGTCCCTCGTGGAGCTGCCGTCGCCGTTTGCCGGCACGGTCACGGAGCTTCTCGTGCCGGTGGGCGTTACTGTCGACGTCGGCACCCCGATCATCAGCGTGAGCGACGCCGTTTCCGGCGACCCCACGCCGGCGGATGTCCCTGCCCCTGCGGTGCCGGTGTCTCCGGTCGCTCACGCACTTCCCTCTGACGCACCAATGTACGGAAACCTTCCAGAGGACGACGTCGAGGCGCCAGCAGCTGCCGGTAGTGCTGCCGGCCCCCTGGTGGGCTCCGGTCCCAAGGCCGACGCCGTCAAGCGCCGCCCGCGCAAGGCCTCGCCGGCCGCCGTTGTAACACCCGTGCCAGCCGCAGCGCCGTCGCCGGTGGCCGCGCCCGCCCCGGTGGCCGAACCGGTCGAGGCCCAGGGCATCTGGATCAACGCCGGTGCGCCGTCCGGCCCCGATGCTGCGGCAGCCACCGACGAAGGGGCTGCGCGTCCGACCCTCGGCGGCACAATCAGCGGCCTCGTGAACCGTGTCCTCGCGAAGCCTCCTGTGCGCAAAATCGCCCGGGACCTCGGGATCGATCTGGCCGACGTCGTGGCCACGGGCGCACGGGGCGAGGTCACCCGCGAGGACCTGGTGAGCTACCAGGCCCAGCGTGACGCCGAAGTGGACAAGGCGGACACCTTCTGGGGCAAGTCCGGACGGCCGCAGGACCAGCGCATCGAGCGGATTCCCGTCAAGGGTGTCCGCAAAGCCACGGCCAAGGCCATGGTGGAGTCCGCGTTCGCCGCCCCGCACGTCAGCATCTTCGTGGACGTCGACGCCAGCCGCACCATGGAGTTCGTCAAGCGGCTCAAGGTGTCGCGCGACTTCGAGGGCATCAAGGTTTCGCCGCTGCTGATCCTGGCCAAAGCCGTAATCTGGGCGGCCGCCCGCAACCCGAGCGTCAACGCCACGTGGGTGGACAACGCCGACGGCACCGATACCGCGGAGATCCATGTCAAGCACTTCATGAACCTGGGCATCGCGGCGGCCACCCCCCGCGGTCTGATGGTTCCGAACATCAAGAACGCCCAGGACCTTTCCCTCAAGGAACTGGCCCTGGCACTCAACGACCTTGCCACGACGGCGCGGGCCGGGAAGACGCAGCCTGCCCAGATGCAGGGCGGCACCCTCACGGTCACCAATATCGGAGCACTGGGCATCGACACGGGTACTCCGATCATCAACCCCGGCGAAGTGGCCATCGTGGCTTTCGGCACCATCAAGCAGAAGCCCTGGGTCCTGGACGGCGAAGTCATTCCCCGCTGGATCACTACCCTGGGCGGCTCGTTCGACCACCGCGTGGTGGACGGTGACCTCTCGGCACGCTTTATGGCCGACGTCGCCGCCATCCTTGAGGAGCCTGCCCTCCTGCTGGACTAGGCCAAGAGGTGAGGACCTCCCTCATTGGGGCGGCCAAGCAAAAAGGAACCCAGCCGCAGGAATTCAGCGGCTGGGTTCCTTTGCGTTAGTTGAGGAGGCTGGTCTGCGGGAGCGGCCTAATAGGCAGGGTACGTCGCGAGCAGCTGCGCCAGTGCAGGATCAGAGGACATGCCGCTGAGGCTCACAGCCGCTGCGATCATCGCGCCGGAAAAGCCGGTCAGGCAGGCCGTCACCACAGCGAAGAACTTCCAGTCATCGCGCATGACGCTCCGGACGGTCTCCGGCAGGTTCAGGCCGGGCGTGATGAGGTTGGGGGCGCTGTCCGTGGACCCGTCGTCGAGGAACGCGATCACCCGGTCATTGGCGCGGTCCACGCGCATGGTGCTGATGTGGTTGCCGTGGCGGGCAAGAAGGATGTCGTGGCCTACGAGCTGGCGCCGCTGAAGCGTAAGCATAATGTTCCCCTGAAGTCGTCGGTACTCGGATGTCCGCTCCATCGAGTACCCCTCAATTTTACCGGCGAAAACCCCGCCATTCCGCCGAAAACGGGGTGAGGCTGCTTACCCGTGGGCGTGATGCCCGTCAAGCCGGGTGCGCCAAATGCTTGACATGCCGAACTAGAGTTGCACCAGCTGCCGCCGTCAATTGCCACCAGCTGCTGGAGCAGATCAAAGGAGATGTTGCGTGTTTTCGAGCCCCTTCCCGGACGTGGTCATCCCGGACCAAAGCATTTACCAGTACCTTTTTGACGGCCTCACCGAAGCGGACCTGGACCGCACCGCCGTCGTGGACGGGGTAAGCGGGGCGGAGACCACCTACCGCCAGTTGGTTGCGCAGATCGACGCCGTGGCGGGTGCGGTGTCAGCGCTCGGACTGGGACCGCACGGGATTGCCGCGATGCTCTGCCCCAACATTCCCGCGTTCGCTGCGGTCTTCCACGGACTGCTCCGGGCCGGCGCCGCCATCACCACCGTCAACTCGCTCTACACCGCCGATGAACTGACACTTCAGCTTCAGGACGCCGGGGCCACCTGGCTGTTTACCGTCTCGGCACTGCTCCCGGGCGCCGAGGAAGCCGCCGAGCGTGCCGGAATCCCGGCAGACCGGCTGGTGGTGCTCGACGGCGCCGCGGGGCACCCGTCGCTCAAGGACCTGCTCACCGCCGGCGCGCCGGCCCCGAGCGTCTCCTTTGACCCGGCAACCCACGTGGCGGTGCTGCCGTACTCGTCCGGAACCACAGGGCGGCCGAAAGGCGTGAAGCTGAGCCACCGGAACCTCGTGGCCAATGTGGAACAGTCACGCGGGCTGCTGAACGTGCGGCACCAGGACCGGCTGCTCGCCCTGCTGCCGTTTTTTCACATCTACGGCCTGACCGTCCTGCTGAATATTGCCCTGCGGGAACGCGCCTGCCTGGTCACCATGCCCAGGTTCGAGCTCGCCGAGTTCCTGCGCATGATCCAGGACCACAAGTGCACCTACCTCTTCATCGCCCCGCCGGTGGCCGTGGCATTGACCAAGCACCCGCTCGTTGCCGAGTACGATCTCAGCTCGGTGCACACCACACTGTCCGGCGCCGCGCCTCTGGACGGTGAACTTGGTGCGGCCCTCGGCGAACGGCTGCAATGCCGTGTGCTGCAGGGGTACGGAATGACGGAGATGAGCCCGGTATCGCACCTGATCCCGGCGGATGCCACGGACGTTCCGGTGAGCTCGGTGGGCTTCACGGTGCCCAACATGGACTGCCGCCTGGTGGACCCTGCCACCGGCGAGGACATCGAAATTCCGGCGGAGGGCACCAGCGCCCCCGGCCACCTGCTGTGCCGGGGACCGAACGTCATGCTTGGCTACCTCAACCGCCCGGAGGAAACGGCGGACACGCTGGACGCGGACGGCTTCCTGCACACCGGCGACATTGCCACGGTCCGGGCCGACGGCGTCGTGACAATTGTGGACCGGCTCAAGGAACTCATCAAATACAAGGGCTACCAGATCGCCCCGGCTGAACTCGAAGCACTGCTGCTGACGCACCCGGGCATTGCGGACGCCGGGGTGATCGGAACGCCCGACGCCGACGGCCAGGAAGTGCCTCTGGCGTTCGTTGTGCGGCAGCCGGGAGAGCCTGGGCAGGCGCTCGATGAGGCGGCCGTGATCGACTTTGTGGCCGCCAAAGTGGCGCCCTTCAAGAAGGTCCGCCGGGTGGAGTTTATCGAGGCCGTGCCCAAGTCCTCCTCCGGGAAGATCCTGCGCAGGCTTCTAAGGAACGGTTAGGGCGTGTCTCCCGGATGCGCGGCGTCAGCGCGGGGTGAGGACGCAGAACTCGTTGCCCTCCGGGTCGGCGAGGCACACCCATGGCACATCGCCCTGGCCGACGTCGGCGTCAGTGGCGCCCAGGTCCCGCAGCCGGGCCACCTCTGCCGCTTGGTCATCACCGGGGTACGGCATCAGGTCGAGATGGACACGGTTCCACACGGTCTCTTCGCCAGAGGTGCGAAGTAATTCCAGGTACGGTCCGACGCCCTGGGCAGAACGCAGCCTCGCATGATCGTCGTTCACCTCGTGCAGGGTCCAGTCCGTGGCCTCGCTCCAGAACCGGGCCATGGCCCGCGGATCCGCGCAGTTGACCACCACCGTGGCGATCGGCCCGGTGTCCCGGTAGATCGGGCGCGGCTCCAGCACACAGAACACATTGCCCTCCGGGTCGGCCAGGACCGTCCACGGCACATCACCCTGGCCCACGTCTGCGCGCGTCGCACCGAGCTCCAAAAGGCGCGCCACCAGCTCGGCCTGATGGGCCGCAGAGGTGGTGGCCAGGTCGAGGTGCGCGCGGTACTTCACTGTCTCGGGGTCCGGGACGGTGACGACGTCGACGCACACGGCGGCGGGGTCCGGCCAGTCGAAGCCCAAGGGTTCAACATTGGTCACCCCGGGTCCCTCGCTGGACACACCCCAGCCGAGCGCCTCCGCCCAAAACCGGCCGAGGGCCGAGTCATCCCGAGCCTTGAAATTCACCTGAACAAGTCGCAGCGCCATACCGCCCGACCCTATACCCGGGTTAAACCCGGGTATAGGAGGCACGCCCTAGTCGGCGACGTCCGTCTTGGCGATGTAGACATCGCACGGGGCGTTGTGCGCCACGCTGTTGGCAACGCTGCCCAGGACCCGGCCGAGTCCGCGCATACGGCGGTTGCCCACCACGATCATTTGGGCGTCGAAACGCTCGGCTTCCTTGATGAGGGCTTCCGCCGGCTTGCCCCGGGCCGAGGAATATGTGACCTTCAGGCCTTCCGAATGCAGCCGCGATGCAACGTCCTTGGCCACTTTTTCGGCTTCCCCGGCATCGGAGACAATCCAGCGGTCACTTCCGCTCCCGTAGACCTCTGTGCGGTCACTGTCGAACGCAGTGACCACGTGGAGTGTCGCCCCGAGGGACACGGCCAGGCCCTGCGCTGTTTCCGCGGCCCGCATTGCAGTCTCGCTGCCGTCAACGCCGACAACAATAATTCCGGTCATGCTTCTGCTCCTTAGGGATCGGCCAGCCTTGTAAAAGTCAGCCTTGTGAAACCAGCCTAGTGAATATGCCCGGCGCCGTGCAGCAATGACTCAGGCTACAGGGCGGCAATGGCGTCCCGCAGTACCGGAGCGAGCCTCCGTACTCCCTCGGCGATGGCGTCGGGGGGAACGGCGCTGAAGGCGAGGCGCAGCTTGTTGGACGGTTCGTCCGAATGCGTAAACGCCGCCCCCGGGATGAACACCACGCCCGCGTCGATTGCCTTCCGCAACAGCGGGTACGTGTCCACGCCCTCGGGCAGCGTCACCCAGACGAAGAAACCGCCCTCGGGTCGGGTCCAGCTCAGCCCCTCCGGCATGTACTCCTCCAGGGCGGCCAGCATGGCCTGGCAGCGCTCGGCGTAAAGCCCGCGGTACGTTTCGATCTGCCCTTTCCAGTCGTAGTCCCGCAGGTAGGCCGAGACCAGCATCTGGTTCAGGGTGGACGGGCATAGCGTCACGGCTTCGGAGGCCAGGTAGTAGCGGCGCTGAAGGTGTGCCGGCACCAGGGCCCAGCCGATCCTCAGGCCGGGGGCGAAGATCTTCGAAAAGGAGCCCATGTAGATGACGTCGTCGGGGTTGGCTGCGCGCAGCGGAGCAAGCGGTTTGCCGTCAAAGCGCAGCAGCCCGTAAGGGTTGTCCTCCAGGACCAGAATATTCGCCTTACGGCATATATCGACGATTTGCTGCCGCCGGTCCTCGGCCATGGTGATGCCGGAGGGGTTATTGAAGTTGGGGATGGTGTACAGGAACTTAATGTTCTTGCCGGCAGTCTGCAGGGCGGCGATCCGGGCTTCCAGGAGGTCGGGAACCAAGCCGTGCTCATCCATGGGAACGGGGGCCACCTCCACCTGGTAGGCCTCGAACGTGTTGAGGGCACCCACATAAGTGGGGTCCTCCACCAGCACCACGTCACCCGGATCGCAGAACACCTTGGTGGCCACGTCCTGGGCTGACTGGGAACCCGCGGTGATCACGACATTCCGGGGGTCCGCATCGAGGATTCCCTCTGCCGCCATCACCTCGCAGATCTGGGTGCGGAGTTCTTCAGTGCCCTGGCCGCTGCCGTACTGCAGTGCCGTCATGCCCTGTTCGGCGATGATCTTCGCGGCCGTCTGGCCAAGCCGTTCCAGGGGCAAGGACTGCAGATAGGGGCTGCCGCCGGCCAGCGAAACGAGGCCCGGCCGCAGCGAGATGTCAAAGACGTCGCGGACTGCGGACTGCTTGATGTTGGCTGCGCGCTCCGAGAAAAGTTCATCGTGGCGGTGGGCGGACGTTGCCGCGCGTTCGATTGCGTCAATTGCTTCGGCCGGCAGGACATCTGCCGCGGCATCAAGTGTTTCGTGGGTCACACTCACAGGATACAACTACATGTTGTCAATCAGGCAACGTTTGTTCACGGGCATGTGGGGCGCGCCGCACCGGCGCGGATGGCAATTGCTTTACCTTCGGCTGTGGAGGGCATGGAATAGACCCATGACTACGCACAGCCACCTCGGACCCCTGGCCGCGGCCTTCCACGCACTTCACGCGGACGCGGCGCCGCTGGTCCTGGTCAACGTCTGGGATGTGGCGTCGGCCCGGCTCGTTGAGCAAGCGGGGGCGGCCGCACTGGCGACGTCCAGTTCGGCCCTGTCATGGAGCCTCGGCTTTCCGGACGGAAATCACCTGCCACGAGAACTCGCCATGGCTGCCCTTAGCCGGATCGCGGCATCCACCTCGCTCCCTGTGACGGCGGACATTGAGACCGGTTATGCGAACGTCGACGGCACGTTTGATGACGGGGAGCTTCGGGAAACCGTCCGCCGGGTCCTGGCCGCCGGCGCGGTCGGCGTGAATTTCGAGGACTCCGGCGAGGAGCCGCTAACGGGTGTTGAAGAACAGGCCCGTCGCATCGCCGTCGTCCGCCGCACAGCGGAGGAAGCTGGTGTTGACCTGTTCATCAACGCGCGCACCGACACCTACCTGTCCGGCGGTTTTCCGGAGACTGCTTTTGCGGAAACCGTCCGCCGCGCGGACGCGTACCTGGCTGCGGGGGCTGATGGAATATTCGTCCCCGGGTTGCTGGACCTGCACGTGCTCCACGATCTGTCCCGCCGGATTGCCGCGCCCCTGAACGCGCTGGCCGGACTGGGCGCGCCCTCCGTGGGGGAGCTGCACGACGCCGGCGTCCGCCGGATCAGCATCGGCGGCAACACTGCGAAGGCTGCCTATGCCACAGTGTCCCGGGTGGCCGAAGACGTGCTCGGGGACGGCAACTGGTCCGAACTGGCCGGCGCCCGCAGCCACGCGGCCATGGACGAACTGTTCCGGCGGGACTGACTCGCTTCGTCGGTCCCGCCAGTCGGCCTGCAGGCCGCCCCGTCCTACCGCAGGCTCAGGACGTCTGCCAGCCGCCGCCCGTCCACGTAGATCTCTGCCCGCGACGCTCCGACGGCGGAGACGGCCGTGTGCGTGAGCTGGGCTTCCAGGCGGGGGATGTCGCAGATGCCCCCCGGCCGGACCGTGCCGGTCAGGTTCACCACCACGGTGGTGCCGTCGAAGTAGGCGGACACGTACTCCAGGTCTGAGCTGTCCAGGGAGTTGTACAGCCCGGCCGGGGCGGCGCTGCCGCCCAGCAGGATCGCGAGGGCGGTCCGGAGGGGTTCGGCCGCCGCAGCGGGGCTGTGGAAGACGGCCACCAGGCTGTCGTTGCAGCCGAACCGCACTCCGGTACTGCCGCCGTCGTCCAGTGCCACGAAGTACACTGGCGTACCGCCGGGCAGCTCGCCGGGCAGCGCCGCGTGACCGCCCGCGGCGGCTGCCTCCGGCGCCGTGAAGTTTCCCGCGCCGGAGCTGCCTGAGGCCGCGCTGGCTGAAGCCGTTGCGCCGGGCAGCAGGTTTCCGCTGGCGGAACCGTCAACGGTCGCGGCGCCCCCGCCGTTGGCGCCGGCCTGGGGTGCGATGCTGCCGCCCGTCCGGGGACTCGGCGCCGGGCTGGAAGCCGCGGACTCCGGGGGCGTGACCTCGACGGTGGTGGCGGGAACAGGCGCCGGCAGCGGCTGGGGCGCCGGAGTTCCGGCTGCCCGGGCCGCTGCGCTTTCTGATGACGATGCTGACGGCACTGAGCACGATCCGAGCCACAGCGGAAGCAAACAAGCGGCCACAGCCGCAGCTGCCCGGGTCCCAGGCGTGAACATCATGAACGCACCGCACTTCCAGCTCTCGCACGTCCCCGTCTCCACGTTACGGCGGTGCTGCTGTGGGCGGAATATGTGCTGAGTGACGGTTGTGCGTCAGCTCCATCACGGAACGGTGACGCACAACGCCCCCGGCAGCTGCCGGGGGCGTTTTACGTGGGCTGGAGCCGTATTCCCTGATGGATGCCGGTCCTGCGAGGAGGGTTTTAGCCCGTGAATCAGGCCGCTGCGGCGGCAGTCCTGGCGCTGGCCAGGGCGTCGAAGACTCCCTTGATCTGCTCGACAACTTCGGCGTCGTCCTTGGGGTGGACTTCAGCGAAGCGGACCATCGAACCGGGAACCGCCAGCTTGGCGTCCTCAAGGACAACGGCGCCGGCGATGCCTACGGCCTTACGCGCTTCGTCCTGCGCCCAGACGCCGCCGTACTGGCCGAAAGCGGTGCCGACGACGGCGGTGGGCTTGCCGCTGAGGGCGCCGGCGCCGAACGGGCGGGACAGCCAATCGATGGCATTCTTGAGCGCGGCCGGTACGGTTCCGTTGTGCTCGGGCGTGACCAGAAGCAGGGCATCCGCGTCATTTGCGGCGGCGCGGAGTGCTGCGGCAGCGGCCGGAACCTGGCCTTCGACGTCGATGTCCTCGTTGTAGAACGGGATGTTGCCCAGGCTTTCGTGGATGACAACCTCAACCTGCTCGGGCGCATTCAGCTGGATGGCTTCGGCGAGCTTCTGGTTGGTGGATTCGGCGCGCAGGCTGCCGACCAGCGTAAGTACCGTGCTCTTGGACATGTGAACTCCTAGTGTCTGGCCGCGGGAGATCCGCCGGCTGGTTGATTGTGGAGGCCTGGTGGAGCCTTCACCCTGCTAAACGGACTACGGTCCGCATATTATTCCCGCCCGGCTGGAACATTTTGTGTGACCCTCATCCCAAACGGCGCTTCTTCCGCTGCTGGATTAGACTCAAGGGCGGTCGCTCGTGCGGCAGCGGTTCATGATCACTGGGGAAGGGTCTGCATCCGAAGGGACTGCATCCCGCCACAAGTTCCCCGCTTAGCCCACGGAGTCCATGTGCCCCACCCCTTGGAGACAGCCGAACGCCATGCAACTGCTGCGGCCCAACGCCGGCCAAACCCGATGAGGACCCGCAGGGGCCTTGGCGTCTGCCTCGGGCTGATCATGATGGCAGCGTTCCTGCTGCTGGGGCAGGCACAGCCCTTCCGCGGATGGTGGCTCCTGGCGCTGACAGGTCTGCTGGCGATAGCAGTGCCAACGTCCCGCGGATTGTCCCAGCGGATAGTCGTCCTGGGCTGCCTGTTCTTTGGCGCCGTTCCCTTGCTGTGGTGGATTCCCGTCCCCGCGAATTTCCCGGGATGGGGGCAGCTGCTTCTCGGAGGACTGATATCCGGGCTTGCGATGTGGGTCGTCGGGTCCCAAGACCGCAAAGCCGCGGCGGCCGCGCTCGTCCCGTCGGTGGGCAAGGCAGACGTCCTGATTGTGGTTGCGGCAGTCCTCGGGGCAGCGGCGCTGATGCCATACTTCCTCGTGTTCACGGGGCCCCAGGCGTTGGGGCTCCTGCTGGCCAGCTGGGACAACTCTTCACATTTCAGTATGTTCAACATGCTCCGAAGCCATGGCACCGTCATCCCGATGGCCGGCCTCTCGGACAGCGGCCATCCCTGGAGCTTCATTGAGTATCCGCAAGGATTCCATGCGGCACTCGCCACGATGGCCGACCTTGCCGTCGGGCATGCACCCGGGCACCTGGGCATCGAGCTGGTCAGCTACAGCCGGCTGAGTTCCCTCGCTGCCGTCGGTGCAACAGTGATGGTGACGGCAGGACTCACATCGCTGCCGTGGATCAGAGAGCGGCCACTGATGTGCACGCCCTTCGTTGTCCTGGCCATCACGGCGTGGTCGTTCGGCACCGCCTCCATCGCCACCCTGCATGCTTTCCAAAACTTCCTCGTTGGTGTTGCGTTGCTGGCGTGCCTGATGATCGCCGTGTCCTTCGCGGATTCCCTGGCCCGGCCCGTCGTGTTCGCCACCGCAGCCGCCGCGATTGTCGGGATAGCCAATACGTGGGCACTACTGCTGCTTCTGGTGGTACCGCTGGCCGTATTTGCCGCCTTCCCGTGGTCGCGGCAGCGGCAGCGGTGGCAGGGGACAAGGAGCGGGTGGTTGTGGAACGGTGCGACGGCGGCGGTCGCCTTCCTGGGTCTGGTTCTGGTTGGCCTGCAAATTTCCCGAATCGAGACCGGGACCGTCGTGACTGCCATAGGCCGGGTCCCGAGTTCCACGCACGGCGTGGAAATTGCCACCTTCCTTGTCGCGTTGGCGGCGTCAATATTGCTGGTTCACGGAAATTTCAGGCAATTCCTCGCCGGGCAGGGAAAGCTGCCTGCTGCGGCCAGGCTGATTGTTATCCCCGTTGTCGGCCTGGCCGTCGTAATTGCCGTCGGGGCTTACCAGGTCATCAGTGCGGGAAAAGTCAACTACTACTCGCTGAAGCTGGCCTTGGCGGTGGAGCTCCTCCTGCCAATAATTGCCTGCATTGCCGTGACAGCTCTAGTGGGGCGGTGGCTTGCATCGCAAAGGTATGGCCGTCCCAAGGGGCTCGCGGTCATGTCGACTCTTGCGGCCCTGGCGTCGACGCAGGTCTTTGGGCTTACCGTCCAGGACACAAAACCGCTCGGTATGGATCCAATGACGCCGTACCAGCAAGGAATGTCCACGATAGAGGCACACACCAGCAGAAACGCCGAGGCCGCAGCGGAGCTCTTCCATGACGCAGAGTCCCATTCGGCGGACCGGGGGGATGCCATGTACATCATTAATTCCGAGGAGATTGATCCGCTGCTGGCAGCCACGTGGTATCTGTCGTTGACCGGTACGCTCAACGAAAATACGAACCGACTGGTGGAGGAGCTGCGGCCGCTCCACGAGGGGTATGGCGGGAATCTCGCTAAAGTCGCGGAAAATGTCTTGGGAGCTGACCCGGAGGTTTCCGTGGTTCTTGATTCAACGCTCCGCGACTTCCTTAAATCGGACGGGTTGCCCGATAGTCTGCTCGCGCGAACAATCAGCGCGGACTGAATTGGCGGGCCGGATTTGCGGGACGCCCTCGGGACGTTCACGCCTGTTATTCGGACTGCAGTCCGGACAATAGCCCGGGGCTAGAATACTTCGTGTGAGCCTCATTCCAATCCGCCCCGGATCGTCAGTCGGCGGGGAAGCGGAACGCAGCGACGCCGCCCGCAACCGGGAGCTGCTGCTCAAGGCTGCCCGCGAGCTCATTGAGGTGTGCGGGGCGGACGGACTCACCATGGACCGGCTGGCCGAGCGCGCCGGGGTGGGCAAAGGCACTGTTTTCCGGCGCTTCGGCTCCCGCGCAGGGCTCATGATGACGCTGCTCAGCGACTCCGAGGCCGCCTTCCAGGGGCGGTTCATGTTCGGCCCCCCGCCCCTTGGCCCCGGTGCGGTTCCGCTGGATCGGCTGGTGGCTTTCGGTGCCGAGCGGATCGCGTTTGTCCTGGAGTTCGGGGAACTGGCCCGGGCTGCGGACTCGTCCGCCTACAACCGCTTTGATGTGCCGGCTGCGGTGCTCTGGCACCGTCATATCGAAATGCTCCTGAGGGCCGCCGGCGTGACCGCCGATCCGTGGCTTATGGCGATGTCGCTGAGTTCCACCCTGGACCCGGAGCGCCTGCTCCACGCTGTACGGGTGCATCACGTGACTCCGGAGCGGCTCGCGGAGTCCTGGCGTGAACTCGTCACCCGCGTGGTCAGCTGTCCCGGCGGCAGCCCTGGCCGCGCGGCGGATGGTTCAGCGGGCGGAGGATAATCCATGGGACGGGGTCCGGCCAGTAAAATCAATCCTCCTGATTTATTCATAACGATCTGGTACAGGACTCCCGTGTTTACGCGTTCCGGCAGGTGGGAGGGCTGGCCGTATGTGGTAGTTTCCTCTGGAATGTGACCCGCAACATAGTCTACAAAGGCAAGCCCCCAGGGGTGTGCGGGGCGGCCAGACACCCGCTGGCCCATGATCCCGGATCGGCGGCGGAACCCCTGCCGGATGGGGGACGACGGAAGGATCGACTGCTGTGAACGTTGAACTGATACCGGCCCGGGCGGGCACCTCCGAAGCGCCACCGGCACTGCGCGGCGGGGAACTGGCAACGGCGATCCAGAGCTAGGCAGACATGTTCCGGTACCTCGCCAAACGGGCAGCCACCTACCTGCTGATGATCTTCCTGACCACGACGGCGGGGTACTTCCTGGCTGTCAGCACCCTGCAGCCCGCGCTGTTGGAACAGGAACGCATTCCGCGGCCGACTCCCGAGCAGGTGACCAACTCCTTCCGGCTCAAGGGCCTGGACCCGGCCCTCACCCCGTGGGAACGCTACATTGACTGGCTTACGGCGGTCGTCACGCGCTGGGACTGGGGACGAAGCCCCAACGGCGCCTTTATCAATGCGGAGTTCGGTGACCGGGTGTGGATCTCCACCCGGCTGTTCCTGGCCTCCATCGTGCTCACCCTCATCATCGGGGTTGCGCTGGGTGTCTACACGGCCGCGCGACAGTACAAGTTCCAAGACCGTGTCATTACGTCCTACAGCTATCTCGTGTACATCGTGCCCGCGCCGATCGCCTACTTCCTGGTCCAGCTCGGCGCCATCAACATCAACGAGACGGTCGGCGAACGAATTCTGTTCGTCACCGGCATATCCACTCCGGGGCTGGAGGGCAATGGCTGGGTCCAGTTCGTCGACATGCTGGCCCATTACGCCGTGCCTACGTTCGCCATCACCATCGTGGGCTGGGGGACGTACCAGATCGCCCAGCGCCAGTACCTGCTGGACAACGTCAACGCCGACTTCGTCCGCACGGCCCGGGCCAAGGGCCTCACCCGGAACCAGGCCATCACCCGCCACGCCCTGCGGGTCTCGTTTATCCCGGTGGCGCAAAGCATCGCGTTCACCATTCCCGCCATCTTCGCCGGCGGCTTCTTTGCCGAAAAGATCTTCGCCTGGCACGGTGTGGGCTCCTGGTCCATCGACGCCATCGCCCTGCAGGACGTTAACGCGGCCACCGCCACCCTGGCCTACGGCTCGGTGATCTTCGCGATCGGTGCCATCCTCGCGGACTTCGCCACCACCCTTGTCGACCCGAGAGTGCGGGTGCAGTAACCATGACCAACCTGAATGCGATCGACCCCGCCGCCGTCGCGGAGGAAGCAAAGATCGAGAACGACGACGTCGTGATCGCCAAATCCGCGATCATCCTGCGGCGTTTCCTCCGGAACAAGACAGCCGTGGCCGGCCTGGCCATTTTTCTCGCCCTGACGGTCTTTTCCTTCGTGGGGGGCTATTTCACCCCGTGGGACAAGGAAACTCTCGACCCCTTCAACATCGGGATGCCGCCGTCCGCGGATCACCTGCTGGGGACCTCGCAGGCCGGCATCGACCTCTATGCCCTCACGGTGGAGGGCACGCGGATCTCGATCCTCATTGGCCTGGTGGTCGGACTGGCCTCAGTACTGATCGCCGCCATCTACGGCTGCACCATGGCCTACTTCGGCGGCAAAGTGGACAAGGTCATGCTGTTCATCCTCGAAGCATTGATCATGATGCCGGCACTGCTGGTGGTGGCCGTGGCCACCAGCGGCGGGGGTAACGGCCTGCATGAAAACCTCCCCAGCTGGCTGCTGCTGATCATCGTCCTGCTGGTCTTCAGCTGGATGGGCACGGCCCGCCTGATCCGTTCACTTTCGATGTCGCTCATGCAGCGGGACTTCGTCAAAGCAGCCCAGTACATGGGTATCCCCGCCCGCCGGATCGTCTGGCGGCACCTGGTCCCCAACATAGGCTCTCTGCTGGTCCTGGACATCACCCGTGGCGTCACCGGCGCCATCCTGGCAGAGGTCGCTTTCTCCTTTATCGGCATCGGCATCAAGGTGCCGGACGTCAGCCTGGGCGTGCTGATCGGGCAGGCCACGTCGCAGGTCGCCACCTTTCCCTGGATGTTCTGGGTTCCGCTGATGGTCATGTTCCTCCTGACGGGGTCGCTGGCCATGATGAACGACGGCCTGCGCGACGCGCTCGACCCCAGCTCCGGCTCTATTGGCAGCGCCAACAGGAGCAAGACACAGAAGACTGCAAAGAAGAACAGCAAATGAGCAGCGAAACCACCGCCAGCACAGAGCGCACCGCCGATTCCGTGGCAGAGCGCCTGCACGTCGCCGGGCTGCACGCCCCGGGTAATATCCCGGCGGATGCTGTCCTTTCAGTCCGGGACCTGAATGTCCGGTTCAACTCGGAAAACGGTGTAGTCCACGCGGTCCGGGGCGTTGGCTTCGACCTCCTGCCCGGCAAGACGCTGGGCATCGTCGGCGAGTCCGGTTCGGGTAAGTCCGTGACGTCCCTGGCCATCATGGGCCTGCTGCCCCCTACTGCCGAGATCACCGGTTCGGTGCGGTTGAACGGCAAGGAACTGCTGGGCCTCAGCGACAAGGCCATGTGCAAGTACCGCGGCAACGACATCGCCATGGTCTTCCAGGATCCGCTCTCTTCCCTGACCCCGGTGTATACGGTGGGCCACCAGATCATCGAAGCACTCACGGTCCACCACCCGAAGATGAGCAAACAGGCTACCGAAGCCCGCGCCGTCGAACTTCTTCGCATGGTCGGCATTCCCAGCCCGAAGGACCGCCTGAAGGCGTTCCCGCACGAATTCTCCGGCGGCATGCGCCAGCGGGTCATGATCGCCATCGCGATCGCCAACAACCCGCGCGTGCTCATCGCGGATGAGCCGACGACGGCCCTGGACGTCACCATCCAGGCGCAGGTGCTGGAGGTGCTCCACACCGCGCAGGAGGAGACCGGCGCCGCCGTGGTGATGATCACGCACGATCTCGGTGTGGTTGCCGGCATGGCCGACGACATCATGGTGATGTACGCCGGAAAGCCGGTGGAGACCGGCAGCGTTGACGACATCTACTACAACCCGCGGATGCCCTACACCATGGGCCTGCTCGGTGCAGTGCCCCGCGTGGACAACTCGGAAAAGATCTCGCTGGTGCCTATCGAAGGCATTCCGCCGAACCTCGTCCACAAGCCAACGGGATGTTCCTTCGCACCCCGGTGCCCCCTCGCCAGCGACGCCTGCCTGCAGGGTGAACCGGAGCTGTGGCCGGTCGCTGGTCCGCGGGACGGAGTGAACGGGCTGCCCGCCAGCGGGACGCACCAGGCTGCGTGCATCAAGACCGACTCCCTTGGCGCCGAAGTGGACGTCCACGAGATCTTCCACGCCCCTGCCGTCCCGGTCTCCCGTTTCGACGCTGTTCCCCGGCTCGAACGCAAGACGGTCCTTGAGCTGAAGGACGTCCGCAAGCACTTTCCGCTGCTGAAAGGGGCGCTCATCAAGCGCCGCATCGGCACGGTGAAGGCAGTGGACGGGCTGAGCTTCGACATCCGCGAGGGCGAGTGCTTCTCGATCGTTGGCGAGTCCGGTTGCGGCAAGACCACCACGTTGCTGGAAATCATGGAATTCCACAAGGACCAGGACGGCGAGGTAACCATCGGCGGGCTGAGCAACAAGGCAGCCTCCGATGCCAGGACCAAGAACGCCATGCGCAAGGAGCTCCAGATGGTGTTCCAGGACCCCACTGGCGCCCTGGATCCGCGATTCACGGTTTACGAAGTCCTGGCGGAGCCCCTGGAGAACCAGCGCATGGACAAGCCGGCCATCAGGAAACGGATCATGGAGCTGATGAAGCTCGTGGGCCTGCAGCCGGACCACGTCAACCGCTTCCCCAACCAGTTCTCCGGCGGCCAGCGGCAGCGGATCGGGATTGCCCGCGCCCTCGCGGTCAACCCCAAGCTGGTGGTCCTCGACGAGCCCGTGTCCGCGCTGGACGTCTCGGTTCAGGCAGGCGTGATCAACCTCCTGGACAGGCTCCGCGCAGAACTCGGCCTGAGCTACCTCATGGTTGCCCACGACCTGTCCGTCGTGCGGCACATCTCGAACCGCGTGGCTGTGATGTACCTGGGCAAGATCGTGGAAATCGGCGACGTGGACAGCGTCTTCGACAACCCGCGCCACCCCTACACGCGGGCACTCCTGTCCGCGATTCCGGTGCCGGATCCGCAGGTTGAACGGACGCGCGAACGCATCATCCTGCAGGGCGACCTCCCGTCGCCGCTGGATGCGCCGAAGGGCTGCAACTTTGCTACGCGTTGCCCCGTGTTCGCCGCGCTGCCTGCCGCGAAGCGGGAAAAATGCCTTACGCTCGAGCCACCGCTGGAACCGGTCGCCTCTCCGCAAGCGGCCCAGGCCGCGCCGGACCAGCAGTTCGCCTGCTTCTTTCCCGACGGCGAGCTGGACGCGGACATGCTGGTGGTCCACGAAACCGAATGACTTGCCCGACCCCCAAAGCACCAATCTCGCACCAAAAAATGAAGGGAAAACCATGAAGAATCTGACCAAGATTGGCGGGGTGGCCGCCGTTGCGGCAGCGCTCGCGCTCACCGGCTGCGGGGGAGGCGGGACCCCTTCCGGCCCCGACGCCGGCAAGGGCCAGGACGCCGGCAGCGACCTCACCAAGCTGATCAGCATCAACGCCAAGGATGCCAAGGACCTGGAACCGGGCGGCACCGTGACGCTTCCGCTGGGCAGCATCGGCCCGGACTTCAATGGTTTTTCCAGCACCGGCAACAGCGGAGACAACACGGCCCTGCACCGTCCCATCGACGGCGCGGGCACCTGGGGCTGCTGGAACTTTGACTTCGACGGCACGGCCACGCCGAACAAGGACTTCTGCGAAGACGTCAAGAGCGAAGTCAAGGACGGCAAGCAGACCATCACCATCAAGGTGAACGAGAAAGCCACCTACAACGACGGCACGCCGATCGACGTCAAGGCGTTCCAAAACACCTGGAACATGCTCAAGGGCGAGAACAAGGACATCGACGTCGTCACCTCCGGGGCCTACGAGTTCGTTGATTCCGTCAGGGCCGGGTCCAGCGACAAGGAAGTTGTGGTCACCACCACCCAGCCGGTCTACCCGCTCGATGCCCTCTTCGCGGGCCTCATCCACCCGGCCGTGAACACCCCGGAGATCTTCAACACCGGTTTCACCGGTGAGTTGCACCCGGAGTGGATGGCCGGCCCGTTCAAAGTGGACAAGTACGACAGCGCCGCCAAGACCGTGACCCTGGCCCAGAACGACAAGTGGTGGGGCGCCAAGCCGGTCCTCGACAAGGTCGTCTTCCGCCAGCTGGAGACCAGCGCCTCGATCGCAGCATTCAAGAACGGCGAAATCGACGGCATCTCCGCCAACACCGTCGGGCTGTACAAGCAGCTCGACGGCACCAAGAACTCCGAGGTCCGCCGCGGCCAGCGGCTGTTTGCCGGCGGCCTGAACCTCAACGCCCAGAAGGCCCCGATGACCGACGTTGCGATCCGCAAGGCGATCTTCACAGCCGTGGACCGCGAAGCCCTGCGCAAGGTCCGGTTCAACGGGCTGAACTGGGAAGAGCCCAGCTCCGGTTCGATGATGCTGCTCCCGTTCTCCAAGTACTACCAGGACAACTACCCGGCCACGGAAACCGGGCCTGAGGCGGCCAAGAAGGTCCTGACCGACGCCGGCTACAAGCCCAACGCCGCAGGCATCATGGAGAAGGACGGCGCTCCGGCGGCCTTCAAAATCAGCAACTTCGGTGATGACCCCACCACGCTGGCGTTCGCCCAGACCCTGCAAAAGCAACTCCAGGCCGGCGGCATGGACGTGGGAATCGACCAGCGCGCTTCCGCCGACTTCGGCAAGGTACTGGGCAGCCGCGACTTCTTCCTGAGTGTCTCCGGGTACGGGGTGGGTGCCGACGCAACGGACACCGTCAAGCAGTTCTACGACTCCAAGACCAACGAAAACGGACTTGGCGACGCCGAGCTGGATGCCGAGATCAAGAAGCTCAGCTCCATCGAGGACAACACCGAGCGCAACAAGGCCGCCATGGAAGTTGAAAAGAAGCACATGGCCAAGTACTTCTCCATGGGCGTGGTGATGAACGGACCGCAGATTTCGTTCGTGCGCACCGGCCTGGCGAACTACGGCCCGTCCCTGTTCAAGAGCGGCTCGCAGGTTCCGGACTGGACCACCATCGGCTGGGAAAAGAAGTAGCAGCAGCCGTGTAGTCCTGCCGCGAAGCGAAAAGCAACGCCGCGCCAGCGCAAGGGCCGGCATTCCCGTGGTCCCTTCACGCGGGGGTGCCGGCCCTTCGCCATCCTCACTCCAGGGCTCCGTCCGGGGGTAGCGTAGGTCCATGAGCACAGAAGCAACCCCCAACGCCGCCCCGAGTAAGCCTGCAATCCGCACGGCGGTTGCCGGATACGGATTGTCCGGCCGTGTGTTCCACACCCCCCTGATCGCCACCAACCCGGCGTACTCCCTGGACGTGATTTCAACGTCCGACGCCGGAACGCAGGCTGACGCGGCCGGCAGCCACCCCGGTGCACAGCTCGTTGACACGCCCGCCGACATCCTGTCGCTCGCCGGTGACCTTGACCTCATCGTCCTCGGGACGCCGCCGGCCACACACTATCCGCTGGCGAAGGCCGCGCTCGAGGCGGGCCTCGACGTCGTCGTCGACAAGCCGTTTGCGGTGCGCAGCGCCGAGGGCCGGGAACTGATGGACCTGGCTGCCCGGCTGGGCCGAGTGCTCACTGTCTTCCAGAACCGCCGCTGGGACGGCGATTACCTCACAGTGAAGGGCCTGGCGGAAAGCAGTATCCTGGGCAAGATCACCCGGTTCGAGTCGCGGTTCGAACGCTGGTCCCCGGAGGTCTCCAAGGCGTGGAAGGCGGACGCCACGGCGGACGACGGCGGCGGCGTCCTGTTCGACCTCGGGACGCACCTGATGGACCAGTCCCTGCAGTTGTTCGGACCCGCCACCGTGACGCACGCGGAACTCCGGGCGCGGCGGCAGGGCGAAAAGACCGACGACGACGTGTTCGTGGCCCTGCAGCATGATTCCGGCGTAGTGAGCCACCTGTGGATGAACATGCTGTGCCCCCAGCAGGGACCCCGCTACCGGCTCCTCGGAACAGAAGGCGGCTACACGAAGCACGGAATCGACCCGCAGGAGCCGTACATTGTGGCCGGCGGCAGCCCGCTCGACGCCGAGTACGGCATTGAAGACAAGGACTGGGCCGGGCTCCTTGGCCGCGACGGCCACCTGGACCGCCTGCCCACCGAACGCGGGGCGTACCCGGAGTTCTACCGGATCCTTGCGGACAAGATCAACGACGGCGGAGCAGCCTCGCCACTGCCTCTGCCAGTGGACCCGGCAGGCCCGATCGAAGTCCTCAAATTAATAGAAAAAACGCGGGAACTGGCCTCGGCGCGCGCTTAACGTTTGAACGGCAGCCATTCAGGAAGCGTGCGTCAAAGCGACGAAGGAGCAGCACGCGTTGGATGACTGCCGTTCAAACGGCAACTAAAAGGACTATGCGGAGACCAGTTCGTGCCAGTCAGCAATGAGGGGCAGGTTGTGCGCCTCGGAGACCGAGTGGTGGGCGACGTGGCCGCCGGCGATGTTGAGGCCGGCTGCGAGGGCGGGGTCCTTCTCGAATGCGGCCTTCACGCCGAGGTTGGCCAGGGCCACGCCGTAGCGCAGGGTCACGTTGGTGAGTGCGTACGTGGACGTGTTGGGGACGGCGCCGGGCATGTTGGCGACGCAGTAGAAGATCGTGTTGTGGACCTTGTACGTGGGTTCCTGGTGCGTGGTGGGGCGGGTGTCCTCGAAGCAGCCGCCCTGGTCCACGGCGATGTCGACGAGGACGGAGCCGGGCTTCATCCGGGAGACGAGTTCGTTGGTGACCAGCTTGGGTGCCTTGGCCCCCGGGATCAGCACGGAGCCGATGACCAGGTCCGCGTCCACGACGGACTTTTCGATCTCGTACTTGTTGGACGCGACGGTCTTCAGGCGCCCCTGGTACTGGGCGTCGAGTTCGCGCAGGCGGTTGATGTTGATGTCCAGGATGGTGACGTCCGCGCCGAGGCCTAGGGCCATCGCGGCGGCGTTGGTGCCGGCAACGCCGGCGCCCAAGACAACCACCTTGGCCGGGCGGACGCCGGGGACGCCGCCGAGGAGCACGCCCTTGCCGCCGGCGGGGGCCATCAGGGAGGTGGCTCCGACCTGGACGGAGAGGCGTCCTGCGACCTCGGACATCGGGGCCAGCAGGGGAAGAGTGCGGCCTTCCTGGACGGTCTCGTAGGCGATAGCGGTGACGCCGGAATTGATGAGCTCGCTGGTGAGTTCGGGTTCGGCGGCGAGGTGGAGGTAGGTGAAGAGGATCAGGCCCTTGCGGAAGCGGTGGTATTCCGCGGCGATGGGTTCCTTGACCTTCATGACCATGTCGGCGCGGGCCCAGACGTCGTCAGCGTCGGCGACGATCTCGGCGCCGGCGATGGCGTATTCCTCGTCGGTGATGCCCGAACCCAGGCCTGCGCCGCGTTCGACCAGGACGGTGTGGCCGTGGGTGCGGAACTCGTGGACGCCCGCGGCGGTGATGGCGACGCGGAATTCGTTGTTCTTGATCTCTTTGGGGACACCGATGATCATTTTGGGCTCCATTGTTTGGGGGCTTTGTGGGCCGGACGTGCGGGGAATCTGTACTTCCAGAATAAATCCGCATGTGAGGTAGCTGACAGGATGCAGCCAGCCGGGCGACTGCACGTTCCGCGTATTTCCGGGGTTTTTGGTTTTGTCGCCTCGACATCTGTCGAGGCGTGAAGCGTCAGGTGTCGCCTGGTGTCCGTTCACGGTCCGGCGGCGCAGGGCAGTAAGGTGGCAACCATGCACCAGCAGGATGTGGAACAGCTCGTTGAGCAGGTGGCCCTGAAGCTCGGCCGGGGACTTTCGCTCGAGGATCTCGACGGCGTTTTGCTCGCCTACAGCTCCAACCAGTCCCACGCGGACCGGGTCCGGGTGAACTTCCTCCTGAGTAAACGCGTGCCGGTGGACGTGAAGGCGTGGCAGCTGTCGCACGGAATCGCGACGGCCGTGCGTCCCGTCGTCGTTCCCGCCAACGAGGAGCTGGGCATGCTGGGGCGCGTCTGCGTGCCACTGCTGGTGCGCGGTTTCCGCGTCGGCTACCTGTGGGTGCAGCAGGACATTGAGGACCAAAGCGCGACGGCGATCCTCACCCAGTTGCCGAGCGTCCGGGACGAACTCGAACTGCTGTCCGGGCTGCTCCTTGAATCGAACACGGCCGAATCGGAATTCCGGCGCCGCAGGGAACAGGAGTTCCTGAGTGCCTGCCGAGGCGAGGCCAACGCCGTGGCCGCCGTGGCCGGCTGGAAGGAAGTCCAGGGGCGGGGCCCGTGGCAGCTCGTCACCGTGCTTGACGCCGACGGCTGGTCAGAGGGATCAGACCCCATCGCGTCCACGCTGATCCACCGCTCAGCCGCGCTGCAGGCCACCATCGGCGTGGATGCGGCGCTCTTCAGCGCAGGCACCGAAACCCATGCGGTGGTCCTCTTCCGGGAATCTGTTGGCCGCGCGGCCCACGCGCAGGTCCTGGTCCACTACCAGTTGGAGCTCGCCAAGCGGTCCGGGCGTCCGGTCCACCGGATCATCCTGGGGACGAGTGAAGGGTTCGCCAAGCCGCGCGAACTGGCGGATGCCTACCGGGAGTCGAAGCAGGCGGCCCAGGCCGCCGCGGTGGATCCCCAGCTGGGCGAACTGGTGGATTGCCGGGCGACGGGTGTGTACCAGCTGCTGGCCTCGGCCGGAGGCGGTGCCGGCGCGTGGGCCGACGCCGGGTCCGTATACTCGCGGATGCTCGAAGACCACGACCGGAACGGTGAGCTGCTGCCCGTACTGGAACTCCTCTACGACAACGACGGCTCGGTCCAGGATGTCGCCACGAAGCTGCACCTGCACCGGAGCAGCATCTACAACCGGCTGGGGCGCATCCGGCAGGTGCTCGGCGTCGATCCGCTGAAGGGGATGGTCCGGCTGGAACTCCACGCCGCGCTCAAGGCCCGCCGCTGGTCCGGGCGGCCCCGGATCTAGCGTGGCAACCGCCTGACGGCGGGTCGTCGCTCGGTCCGGCGCCCGCGCCTGCCTACTTGCCGAAGACCTTCCGGGCCAGGAATTCGTTGCGGAATTTGTGCTCCGGGTCCATCCGCTCCGCGAGGTCCGTGAAGTCGGCAAAGCGCGGGTAGAGCGCGGCCACGGAGTCAGCGTCCGCATGGAACAGCTTGGCCCAGTGCGGCCGCGCGTTGAACGGTGCCAGCGCCTCCTCCATCACAGGGAGCAGTTCCTCCACGTCCGCCTGCCGTTGCTTCCAGGTGAAGTGGAACCCCACTGAATCCTGGCCGTGGGCGGTGCTGAGCCACAGCTGGTCGGCCGCCACGGTGCGGATCTCCGACACGTGCAGCAGCGGAGTGATGCGGGGCGAGAGAGCGCGCAGCTCCGAGATGGCAGCCACGGCGTGCTCGCGCCGGACGAAGAATTCGCTCTGAAGCTCGTCGCCGCTGCTCGGTGTAAAGGCCATCCGGAAATGCGCCAGGCGCTCGGACCACGGCCCGGGGACGCCGAGCTGTTCCGTGCAGTTCTCGGCGGAGACGCCGGGCAGCGGATGCCGGGCGACGGTGGCCCGTGTGCCGCCGAAGAAGGTGCCGCCGGCGAATGCCGTTTCGACTGCCGCCGCGCCGCTGGCAGTGCCGGAAACGCGGCTCTTGAGCCAGGCCTGGGCGACGGCGTCGCCGCTCCAGTCTGTAAACAGGCTGACGCTGTAGGCGCTGGAGGTGGCGGCGTCGAAATTCTCCAGCACCGTCTGCCAGGGAAGCGCTTCAAAGACGTCCTGCCGCACCGCGAACGTGGGTTCGATGTCCAGCGTCACCTTGGTGACGACTCCCAGCGCGCCGAGGCCGACGACGGCGCCGTCAAAGTCGGGCGAGCTGCCCCGGCCGAGGTGGTGGACGGTTCCGTCCGCTGCCACAATTTCCAGCGCGGCGACGGACGTTGCCAGGTTTCCGTTGGCATCACCCGAACCGTGGGTTGCGGTTGCGATTGCCCCGGCAATGGAGATGTGGGGGAGGGAAGCCAGGTTGGGCAGCGCATAGCCGTTGGACTCCAGCTTTTCCGCGAGTGTTCCGTAGCGGGTTCCGCCGGAGACCGTGACGGTCCGCGCTGCGGGGTCGATGCGGATACCGGAGTCCAGGTCTTCGAGCGAGATCAGGGACCCGGGGGAGTCGGCGATGGAGTTGAAGGAGTGCCGGGAGCCGAGCGCGCGGATTTTCGAGGCGCCGGCCACCACGTCCTGGACGTCCTCGAGGGTGCGCGGCCGGTGGATGGCGGCTGCCGTGTAGCGGTAATTCCCGGCCCAGTTCAGTTCCGCTGCGGCGCCGCCGGTTCCGGTGTGGCCGGTCAGCCCGGTCATTTCGCTGATCTCAGTGCGCATTGCATCCCTTTCGCGCCGGACCAACGGGCCATCGGCAGTATGTTATCGCTAACAAGTCTGGTGAGGTGGCTAGACCCGTGTCAATGGCCATCCACGGATCAGATGGTCGTTCGCCGGCGTCAGGCCCTGCCGTCGCGCTCGGAGTTGTCGGCGTCAAGTGCCCTGGCTGAATCGCCCTGGTTTTGCCCCGGGTTTTGCCTCTGGCCTTGCCCCGGAAGGCGGGCGGCAGCTTCCCGGCGGCGTCGGGCAAGGTGGCTTTCCATACCCTTGGAGACCGCCACGAAGGCCACGCAGCTGGCCATAAAGGCGGCGGTGTTGTTCAGGCCCATGGCCGTTCCGAGGGCGGCAGTCAGCAGCATTGCGGCGAACCCCGCCACGATGTGCCACCCTCTGAACTTAACCACAAATAAAGGGTAACCCCGGCCTTTGGAGGCTTTTGGCGGTTACCGGGGATCGTTGCTTGATCCTTATCACTGCTTCACAAATTGCGTACCCACGCTAAATCAAACCTGCTCGCCGCCGCCGTCGGACGCCTTGCTTTTCTTCTGCGTCTCCAGCCATTCCATGATGGCGGCCAACCGGATCCGCCGGTGCGTACCGCGGTACTCCACCGGAATTTCGCCGCGGTCCGTCATATTGCGAAGGTACGTGTGCGAGATCCCGGCAAGTTCCGCGGCCTGGGAAGTGGTCAGCACTTCCTCAACGCTGCTGACGGTCACCGCTTCCCCGCGGCTGAACCGGCTCAGGAGGTCCACGACGGCGTCCCGCGCCTGGGGCGGCAGCCGGTGGACCGTGCCGTCCACAAACACGGTGATGTCGTGGCTGCCGTTGAGCGCACGCTTCAGATTCAGGGCTTCGTCGCCGGGGAGCCCGGCCGTCACGCGGGGAGCAATCAATGCCATGCGGAAATCCTAGCGTCACCCGGCGCGGTTCAGCTGTCGATCCCCGACGCCGCTGCCGATCAGCGGCGCAGCGCCGCTATTCGGCGTCGAGGTCGGTCTCCAAAAGGGTGACCAACGCATCCAGCGCCTGGTCGGCGCCGTCGCCGTCGGCACGCAGCACCACGACGTCTCCCTTGGCTGCCCCCAGCGTCATGAGCGAAAGGATGCTGGCGGCGTCGAGGGCCTCGTCCGCCGGTTCGCCCTGCATGGAAATGGTGACCTCAACGCCGGCATTGCCTGCCGCTTCGGCGAACAGTGCGGCAGGGCGGGCGTGGAGTCCGGAGCGGCTGGCGATGGTTGCGGTACGTTCGGGCATTACTTCTCCTGATGGGTTTCGGCGGTGTGCGGCGGCGGTTAGAGGCCGAGTTCGTTGAGCACGGGCAGCTTTTCGCGCACCCAGGCCCGGGCCTCCGTGGCGCTCGGTGCGGAGAGGGCCAGCTTTGCCAGTTGCTGCGCTTCGGCCAGCGTGACGGTCTTGAGCACCGCAGCCACGGCCGCGAGCGAGCGTGCGGTCATGGACAGGGTGGTAACGCCGAGGCCGGTCAGTACGACGGCGAGGGCAGGGTCCGCCGCTGCCTCGCCGCAGACGCCAACGGGCTTGTTGTGGCCTTCGGCCCGTGACCCCTCGACGGTGAGGCCGACAAGGCGGAGCACGGCCGGCTGCCACGGAGTGTTGAGTGCCGCCAGCGGACCGAGCTGACGGTCGGCGGCCATGGCGTACTGGGTGAGGTCGTTGGTGCCCAGGCTGGCGAAGCCCACTTCCCGAAGGATGGCCTCGGCCGTGAGCGCAGCGGACGGGACTTCCACCATCACGCCGGGGGTCTTGATGCCGGCCTCGGCGCACATCGAGGCGAAACGGGCCGCTTCTTCCGCCGTCGAAATCATCGGAGCCATGACCCACACGTCTGCTTTGGACTGTTTCTCGGCCAGGGCGATGGCTTCCAGCTGGCGGTCCAGGACGCCGGGCGTGGTGAAGTCCGTGCGGTAGCCGCGGACGCCCAGGGCTGGGTTGGGCTCCGTGGAGTCGGTCAGGAACGGGAGGGGCTTGTCGGCGCCGGCGTCGAGGGTGCGCAGAACCACCTTCTTGCCCGGGAATGCATCAAATACGCTCTTGTAGGCCGCGGCCTGTTCCTCCACAGTGGGCTCGGAGTCCCGTTCCAGGAAGCAGAATTCGGTGCGGAACAGGCCCACGCCCTGGGCGCCCAGCTTGGCGGCCGCCACGGCGTCCTTGCCGCCGCCAACGTTGGCGAGGAGGGGCACCAGGTGACCGTCCGCCGTCGTGCCCGTGCCGCTGAACTCGGCCAGCAGGGAAGCCGTGGCCGCCCAGGCATCCGCTGCGGCACGCAGCGAGTCGTCGGGTTCGGACGTGATGGTGCCCGCGGCGCCGTCCACATAGACTTCCGTGCCGTCCGGGAGCTCGTCCACGCCCACGGCAGCCACCACCGCAGGCAGGCCAAGCGAACGCGCAATGATGGCGGTGTGGGACTGGGGGCCGCCGCCCGCTGTGACGAGTGCCAGGACCTTGTTCGGGTCCAGGGTTGCGGTGTCGGCCGGCGCCAGGTCCTCGGCGACGAGTACAAAGGGCGTGCTGGAGGAGGGAATGCCGGGCGCAGCGACGCCGCGAAGTTCCGCCACAATCCGGGCGCGTACATCCAGGACGTCGGTGGCACGTTCGGCCATGTAGCCGCCCAGGTTGTGAAGCATTTCAGAGACGGAGGATCCGGATTCCCAGATGGCGCGCTCGGTCGAGAGGCCGCGGGCCACGAGTTTGGCCGCGCCCTTGATGAGCATGGTGTCCTTGGCCATCAGTGCCGTTGCCTCCAGAACGGCCTTGCCGTCTCCGGCGGCGTGTGCGGCGCGGCCCTTCAGTTCGTCGTGGACGGCCTGGGAGGCTGCTTTGAGCGCTGCCGTTGCGTCCTCGGGCGTGACGCCGGCGGGCAGCTGTTCGCCTGCCGGCGGTTCGCTGATCGGTTTGGGCATTTGGCGGACGTTGCCGATGATGCGGCCGGGGCTGACGCCTACTCCTGGGAAGTTCTGCACTGAAGGTCCTCATTCTCTGCCGGTAAGCAGGCCCCGCCATTCGTTGCCTGGGCGATTGCCCAGATCGCCGCGACTGCTACGTCCCGGCGGTGTTTTGCGGTGCCTGAAAAAATTGTATGTGATGCAGTTCATATAGCGTTGCTATAGGTGATAGGGTAGCGGTTATGAGTTTCGATGGCCAGCTACCGCCCAAACTGAGGCTGTTGCGTGCAGCAGCCGAGTTGCTGGCCAACTCAGCGGGAGCGCCGGTATCCACCCGCCAGATCACGCAGCTGGCAGGGGTTACGGCCCCTACCCTGTATCACCACTTCGGTGACAAGGAAGGGCTGTTCGACGCCGTCGTAACGGCAGGTTTTGAAGAATATGTGGCAGGGGAACGCGACTTCGCCCCGTCCGGACACCCGCTGGAAGATATCCGGCGGATGTGGGACAACCATGTGCAGTTCGGGCTGAACCAGCCGGAACTCTACTTGGTCATGTTTGGCAACATTCGCCCAGAGAGCCGCCCGGCCATCGTTGCCGATGCCGAGGCACTCATGGAGGAAATGCTGAACAAGGCCGCAGTGGCAGGGCAGCTGAACGTCCAGCCGCGTGAAGCGGCCAGGAGCATCCTTGCGGCGAACGTGGGCGTGACGCTAATGCTCATCGCGGAGCCTGCCGCCGAACGCAACCTTGAACTGTCCATCATGACCCGGGACGCCATGATCTTCGCGGTGTCCGCGGAGCAGGCCAGCGGCACACCGGGAGACTCCGGGAAGTCGTCGGTGGTGGTGGCAGCGATCGCCCTGAACGCCGCGCTCCAGGCATCGCACTCGGACCAGCTTTCCAGCTCGGAACTCAAGCTCTTTCTCGAATGGCTCCACCGGATCTCCACCAGTTCCACCAGCTAGTCGTCGAAATTATCGGACCATCCTGCGGTGCAGCAGGAATCACGGTTAGGAAATCACATGGCAACAGAGACAGTTGCAAAACCCCGCACTAGCATGCGGGTTGGCGTCCAGAAGTTCGGGACGTTCCTGTCCGGCATGATCATGCCCAACATCGGGGCCTTTATCGCCTGGGGCCTCATTACCGCGCTCTTCATCAAGACAGGTTGGCTGCCCATTCCTGAGCTCGGTGGCTTCGGCACCAACGCTGCGGGCACCCCGAACGTGGGCCTTGTTGGCCCTATGATCACCTATCTGTTGCCTCTCCTGATTGCCTACACCGGCGGCAAGATGGTTTACGACGTCCGCGGTGGCGTTGTAGGTGCCATCGGTACTATGGGCGTCATCGTCGGCGCCGGCATCCCGATGTTCATCGGCGCCATGATCATGGGTCCCCTGGGCGGCTGGACCATGAAGAAGCTCGACGCAATCTGGCACGGGAAGATCCGTCCCGGCTTCGAAATGCTGGTGAATAACTTCTCCGCCGGTATCTGGGGCGCCCTGCTTGCATTGCTCGGTTTCTACGGCATTTCTCCTGTGGTTACGGCCTTCAGCACAGCGGCCGGCAATTTCGTCCAGTTCCTGGTCAGCAACGGGCTGCTGCCCCTGACCAGCATCTTCATCGAACCGGCCAAGGTGCTGTTCCTTAACAACGCCATCAACCACGGTGTGCTGACGCCACTCGGCATTCAGCAGTCGCTTGAACAGGGCAAGTCCATCCTCTTCCTGCTTGAGGCCAATCCCGGCCCTGGCCTCGGTATCCTGCTCGCCTACATGTTCTTCGGTAAAGGCCTTGCCAAGGCATCGGCGCCCGGCGCCGCGATCATCCAGTTCCTCGGCGGCATCCATGAAATCTACTTCCCCTACGTGCTGATGAAGCCGCTCCTCATCCTCGCCGCGATCGGTGGCGGCATGACCGGGATCGCGACACTTGCCCTCACCCACTCCGGCCTCGTGGCTCCGGCAGCGCCAGGGTCCATCTTCGCGGTGTTCGCCCAGACAGCCCGTGACAGCTACTTTGGCGTGGCGCTCTCGGTGCTGCTCGCCGCCACCGTGTCCTTCCTCATCGCCTCGGTGATCCTGAAGGCCAGCAAGACTCCCGTGGGTGACACCGAGGAGGACAGCCTCAGCGCCGCGACCTCGAAGATGGAGGCCATGAAGGGCAAGAAGAGCTCCGTCTCCTCAGTCCTGGTCGGTTCGGGCGGCACTCCCGTGATGGCCGGCCCCATCAGGAACATCGTGTTCGCTTGCGACGCCGGCATGGGTTCCAGCGCCATGGGCGCCTCGGTGCTGCGCAACAAGATCAAGGCCGCCGGCTTCCCGGAGGTCAACGTCACCAATGCGTCCATCGCGAACCTAACGGATACCTATGACGTTGTGGTCACGCATCAGGACCTCACGGAACGTGCCAAGCCGGCCACTTCCAGTGCGGTCCATGTATCCGTGGACAACTTCATGAACAGCCCGCGCTACGAAGAGATTGTGGAACTGGTCCAGCACAGCAACTCCGCCGGAGCCGGCGACGACGGAACTTCCGCCGCCGCTGCGGCGCCTGCTGCCGCGGCACCCGCTGAGGCCGCTCCGCCGTCGGACATCCTGGTGGCTGACAGCGTGATCCTCAACGGCACGGCAACCACCCGTGACGCGGCCATCGACGAAGCAGGCCGGCTGCTGCTGGACCGCGGAGCCGTGGACAGCGGCTACATCGATGCCATGCACGAACGCGAGGAATCCGTGTCCACGTACATGGGCAGCTTCCTGGCCATACCGCACGGCACCAACGCCGCGAAGGACCACATCATGAAGTCCGCCGTGTCCGTGATCCGCTACCCGAACGGCATCGACTGGAACGGCAAGGAGGTCAAGTTCGTGGTTGGCGTCGCCGGCATCAACAACGAGCACCTGCACATCCTGTCCTCCATCGCGAAGGTCTTCACCAACAAGGCCCAGGTGGCCCAGCTTGAGGCAGCCACCACGGTGGACGAAGTACTGGAACTGTTCGGGAAGGTCAACGCATAGTGAAGGCTGTTCATTTTGGGGCCGGGAACATCGGCCGCGGCTTTGTGGGACTGCTGCTGCACCAGGCAGGCTACGAGCTCGTGTTTGCCGACGTCGCTGAAGATCTGATCTCGCAGCTCGCCGCCGCAGACAGCTACGACGTCCACGAGGTGGGGGAGGACCCCACGGTCCGGACCGTGGACAACTTCCGGGCGCTGAACTCCGGCACCCAGGAAGCGGACGTCGTGGCGGAAATCGCGACGGCGGACGTGGTCACCACCGCGGTGGGTCCGCACATCCTGAAGTTCGTGGCTCCGGTGATCGCCAAAGGCATCGCCGCACGGGCCGCCGGGCTGGCACCGCTGCAGGTGATGGCGTGCGAGAACGCCATCAACGCCACGGACATCCTGCGGGACGAAGTGGCGGCGCAGTGGGATTCCGCCGCCGGCGAGCTCGAGTCCGCGGCCGTTTTCGCGAACACGGCCGTGGACCGGATCGTCCCGAACCAGGAACCCGGCAAGGGCCTGGACGTCACCGTGGAGACCTTCTACGAGTGGGTCATCGACCGCACGCCCTTTGGGGGCAACGCGCCGGTCATCCCGGGGGCGACGTTCGTGGACAACCTGGAGCCCTACATCGAGCGGAAGCTCTTCACCGTGAACACCGGGCACGCCTCGGCAGCCTACTTCGGGTTCGAAGCAGGGCTTGGCAAGATCTCGGAGGCCATGGCCGACCAGGACGTCGCCGCCGATGTGCGCGCCGTGCTGGACGAGACCAAGGAACTGCTGATCCACAAGCACGGGTTCAACCGCGAGGAGCAGGAAGCCTACGTCGAGAAGATCCTGGGCCGCTTCACCAACCCGCACCTGCCGGACACCGTGAACCGCGTAGGCCGGGCGCCCCTGCGCAAGCTCAGCCGGCACGAACGGTTCATCGGCCCGGCTGCCGAGCTGGCCGAACGCGGGATCGTGCCCGAGGCGTTGCTGGGAGCTATCGCTGCTGCCCTGCGCTTCAACGATCCCGCGGACGCCGAAGCGACCGAGCTGGCGCAGATCGTGGCGTCGTCCACGGCGGCGGAAGCGACAGAGAAGGTGACGGGCCTGACGCCCGGGCACCCGTTGTTCGCCGCCGTCGAGTCACTGGTGGAAGAGGCCAAAGCGGAGGTCAAGGCCTAGGACGCTCTCTCACTTCCTGCCGGTTTTTCGGCGACGCTCTCTCAGATCCGGTCGGATTTACCCCAACGCTCTCTCACTGAATGAAGTGAGAGAGCGTTGGGGTATTTCGTGCGAGAACTGAGAGAGGGTGCGGCTGTGGCAAGCTGGTCCGGTGACCTCCGAGCAACGTAACCTGCCCGCCCTGCTGACTCTCGACGTCGACGGCGGGACGTTCCGACTCCGGCCCGCGACGCGGGCCGACCTGCCCCGAATCCTGGAGCTCCTGGCTGACGACCGGCTGGGTGCAAACCGCGAGGACACCTCGGACATGGCCCCGTACGAGCGGGCCTTCGAAGCGATCGACGCCGACACCGCCCATCTGTTGGCGGTGGGCGAGCTCCTTCGGGAAGGCGAGGCCGCCGGGCAGGTCGTGGCCACGTTCCAGCTCAGCTTCCTACCCGGCCTTTCCCGCCGCGGTTCCTGGCGCAGCCAGATCGAGGCCGTCCGGGTTGCGGCACAGGTGCGCGGCCTCGGGATCGGCGCCGCCATGGTCACCTGGGCTGCCGGGGAGTCGCGCCGCCGGGGATGCTCGCTGATGCAGCTCACCACGGACAAATCCCGCACGGACGCCCACCGCTTCTACGAACGCCTGGGCTTCGCAGCCAGCCACGAAGGCATGAAGCTTACGCTCTAGCTGCGTCGAACGCAGAAAGGCCTTTGACTCTTAGGCTCCCTAACTGTTAGGCTACCTAACTATGAGTCATCCCCAACAAACGCCGACCGCGCTGCAGTCCCTCGCGCAGGATTTCCGCGAGGCGCTCCGTCACAGTGTTTACCTGGTCCGCCGCCTCGACGCGGATGGCGAACTCAGCGCCGCGCAGCTCAGTACGCTGAAGATGCTGCTCCATGACGGCGTCCGCGTCGGCGAGATCGCCCGGAACCTGGGCGTCAAGGTGCCCAGCGCCACCGAGCAGATCATCAAGCTGGAGAAATCCGGACTCGTGCGCCGAGACCCGGACCCCCTCGATTCCCGCGCCGTCCGGGTTGTGCTGACCACGGAAGGCCGTGCCGCCGTCGACTCCGCCAACGAGCGGCGCAACGCCGTGATGGCGGAAATCCTGGTGACGCTTAGCGACAGTGAGCGGCAGGCCCTCGCCGCGGCCCTGCCCGTGATCGAAAAAATCAACGGCACACTTCACAACTGATACCCAAGACTTAGGAGTGCCCCCATGGAAGGCCAGCTCGCCGCCACGCGGCCAGCAGTAGAAGAAACCCTCGAGGCCGAAAAGGCCTCCCTGCTCAAACAGCCGAAGGCCGTATGGGCCACAGCCCTCGCCGCGGTGTTCGCGTTCATGGGCATCGGCCTGGTGGATCCGATCCTCCCGGCGATCGCCAAGAACCTGGACGCCACGCCCAGCCAGGTCTCGCTCCTGTTTACGAGCTACTTCCTGGTCACTGCGGTGGCCATGTTGATCACCGGCTACGTGTCCTCCCGGATCGGCGGCAAAAAGACCTTGCTTATCGGCCTGGCCGTGATTGTGGTCTTCGCCTCGCTCTCCGGGTTGTCCGGCAGCGTGGGCGAACTGATCGGCTTCCGCGCGGGCTGGGGCTTGGGCAACGCACTCTTCGTGGCCACCGCCCTGGCAGTCATTGTTGGCGTGGCAAGCGGCGGTGCCGGAACGGCGATCATCCTGTACGAGGCGGCGCTTGGCCTGGGCATTTCCCTCGGCCCGCTCCTCGGCGCCTTGCTCGGCGGCTGGCAGTGGCGGGCACCGTTCTTCGGGACCGCCGTGCTCATGGCGGCAGCCTTTATCGCGCTCATCGCGTTGTTGCCCAAAACCCCGCTGCCCGAGCGGAAGGTCCGGCTCCGCGACCCGCTACTGGCTTTGGGGCACAAGGGACTGCGGACGACGGCGGCCAGCGGCCTGTTCTACAACTACGGCTTCTTCACCATCCTCGCCTTCACGCCTTTCATCCTGGGCATGGACGCCTACGGCATTGGCGGGGTGTTCTTCGGCTGGGGCGTGGCCGTCGCGGTCTTCTCGGTATTCGTGGCGCCCGTGCTGCAGAACCGCTTCGGCGCCACCCGGGTGGTGATCGGCACGCTCGCTGTCCTCATGCTGGACCTGGCAGGGCTGGGACTGGCCGCCGGGCACTCGGTGCCCGCCGTCGTCGTCCTGGTGGTGCTCTCCGGGGCGCTGCTGGGCATCAACAACACGGTCTACACGGAACTGGCCATGGGCGTCTCCGACTCGCCGCGCCCGGTTGCGTCGGCCGGCTACAACTTCGTGCGCTGGATGGGCGGCGCATTGGCCCCGTTCGCCGCCGCGCAGCTCGGTGAGAACTTCGGTCCGCAGGTCCCGTTCTTCGCCGGAGCGCTGGCCATGGTGGTCGCCATCGCGATTGCCTTCGGCGGCCGACGGTTCCTGGCCGCCCACGAACCGCACGTTGTTTGACCGGAGCTGTTGCACGAGGGACAGCTACAGCCCATGTTCTTCGCGAACATGGGCTGTCGCCTTTTGCACCAGCGGTCTATGGGCGGGATGGGATCGGTGCCGATGGTTCGGGCGCCGATGGTTCCACCGTCAGAACCCCGTTTTAGTACCGGAGGTGTAGGCGGTTGTGCTGATGGGGTTGCCGGCGAGGTCGGTGAGGGTGGGCATCGGGGTATATGCAGGGTAGTCGAAGATGCCGGTACCAAGGGTTCCGGTGCCATTTTTCGTGCTTCCGAGCTTGATGATCAGAGAATTCGTCGCAGGGTTCCAGCTGACGGTGCTCACGTTGGCGTTGACGCCGGCGAACACGACGGCTGTGGTGGTCGCCGCATAGTCGGCGTCAGCTCCGAGCGATATGGCCCCAATATTCAGCGTACAACTCTTGCTGACCACTGCCAGGGTGTTTGCGGTGGTGCTGTGACTGACTGTCACCGAAACGTCGTTGTTGGCGCTGAGCGTTTGGATACCGTTATTGTCCCAGACGGAGCAGAACTTGCTGGCGTCCATGGCCTCGGAGTACTGGATTGTCAGGGTATCACCGGCATCCGCGGTGCCGACCGCGCCGCCGTTCATGAGTCTGACGGCATTTGCGGTGGTGCTCATCGTAGGGACAACCGCATCCTTGCTATTCGGACCCGGGGAAGTGTAGGTCGGTCCGGTGTTGCCCGCAAGGTCCGCAGCGGCCGCGGTGTAGGTGATCTGGCCGTCGCTGAATGAGGTCAGGTTGAGGCCGGTGACGGTCCAGGCGCCGGTCCCGGACGCCACGGCAGTTCGGCTCACCGTGTGCCCGGCGGTGTCGGCGACGGTGAGGCTCACCGTTGCTCCGGCCTCAGAGGTGCCGGTGACCTGGACGCTGGCTGCCGTCGCGCTGTTGACGTAGGGCGGTGCGTTCAGTCCCGGGGCGACAGGGGCGACAGTGTCTTTCGTTCCGGTGGCCACGGCGGGTGACGCGCTGTTGCCAGCGGCGTCGGTTGCGGCCACTGAGTAGCTGACGGTTCCTTGGTTGAGGGTGGAGAGGTTTAGGGCCGTGAAGGACCACGCGCCGGTTCCGGAGGCAGTTGTCGTTGCGGTCAGGTTGTGAGCGGCGCCGGGATCCTTGACCGTGAGGGTGAGCGATGCTCCGGCCTCAGCGGTGCCGCTGACCGGTACGGCGGTAGCATTGGCGTTGTTGACGTAGGCCGGAACGCTGAGCGTCGGGACAGCGGGGGCAATGGTGTCTTTGATATCAGTGGCCGTGGTGGCGGTGCCCGTGTTACCGGCGGCGTCGGTCGCCACGGCGGAGTAACTCACTGTTCCTTGCGAGAGGGCGCTTAGATTCGGGGTGACGGACCAGGATCCAGTGCCGGAGGCGGTGGTTGTCGCGGTGACGGTGTGCACGGAGCCGGCATCATGGACGGTGAGCGAGACGGTGCTGCCGGGTTCGGCGGTGCCTATGACCGGGACGGCGGTGACGTTGGTGCTGTTGACGTACGCGGGCACGCTGAGCGAGGCCACGCCCGGTGCCGCTGTGTCGATCCTGATATTCCGGGTCTGGGTGGTGCTGGCGTTGCCGGCGTTGTCGGCCGCTGAGTAGGAGACGGTGTGGTTGCCGTCGCCAGTGACGGGAATGGCTGTCGTGGCGGCGTTCACTGTGACAGAGGCGCCGGCGTCCAAGGTATAGGTAATGGAGGCGACGCCGGAGCCATTAGCGCCGTCGTCGGCGCTGATTGTCAGGGTCACGGGGCTGGTGTTGTTCCAGCCTGCGGCATTGGGGGTCGGCGAGATCGAGGTGGTGACAGTCGGGGCGGCCGAGTCGCTGCTCACGCCGTCACTGCGGGGGCTTTCCGCGCCCGTCCACAATGCTATGGCGGGTGTCACGGTGTAGTACCAGATGCCGCCCGGAACGTTTTGTTCGGTGCAGCTGAGGGCCGTCACGGTCCCTGCGCAGGCGCCGGTGGCCGGAATTCCTGACCCGCCCGTGGCCGCCGAGTATCTTGTCACGGCGTATCCTGTCGCGGGGCGTCCGGCGGCCGTGGCGCTAGCGGGCCAGGTGACGGACAGGGCAGCTCCGGTGGCGGCGACGGCGGGCTTCGCAGCGGGGGAGAGTGAATCCGCGGCCGCACCGGCGAAGTTGCTGCTGCTGACGGATTCCCAGAACGCATGGGCGGCCGGGCTGAGACCGGCCGAGAGGAGCAGGATCCCCGGCAAGACCCATGGTGCCCGCCTGAACAGGCCCCGCGGATGCCGTGGTTCGGGCTGTTGCGTGAGAGTCATTTGCGTACCGCCAATGTGACTGGGAGGTGGAAAGCGGCGCCCTGGCAAGCCGACTGCGAGGTCGCGTCCATGGCGGCCGCCCCGGAAAGAGTCACCAGCGATGTCGAATTCGCCGCGATGAACGTTTCGGGCGATGCGGGAGAGCCCGTTCCGGTGAACGTGACCCCCGTGGTAGTGCAGCCCGGGTGGGTACTGTCGGCGGCGGCAGGGCCGTTGGCAGAGACGTTGTACACCTGCACCGGATAGGGGTTGGGGTTCGTCACCCGCACGATGACGTCCGCGGTTCCTCCGGGCATCAGGCTCGACTGCGGACTGTCACCGGCGACCAGTGCGTCCACCGTGACAGTCTGCATGGTTGCGGCCGCCGCGGAGCCGGCCCCTGCGCCGCCGCTGGCCCAGTAGGCGTAGGCGGCCCCGGTCCCGAGAGCCAGGGTAAGCACGCCGGCCAGGGACGCGGCCTTGATGCCCAGGCGCCCGTTGCCTGTGGTCCATCCGATGGTGGTCATCTCAGTTCCCCTGTCCTGATCCTGAGTACTGCAGCTGCAGGGTTGCGCCTTTGCAGCCGTCCTGGTTCCTGCCTGTATCGAGCATTCCGATCCTCGGCCAACTGGGTGAGGCCAGACCGAGTCCGGCGAGCGAGCTGCCGCCGCGCGGGACCGAAAGCGGATACGGTCCGCTGTACTGCGTCACGATGTAATCCGCCACGGAGCAGGGCAGGTTGAGCCGGACGGCATCCGCCGTCCGGCTCACGCCGGCAAGTGAAACGGAGATGTTGCTCAGCGACAGTGGCTTGGTGGTGGGGTTGGAGATCTGCAGATCCAGGGCAACCGAAGAGCCGGGGGCCAAAAGTCCGGGCAGGCTTCCCGAGAGCGTGAATTGCTTCACGGTGGAGTCGAGAACCAGTTGCGCGTTGGTATAGGCGGACTGCACTTTGCCGGCGGCGTCAGGCGCGGAGGCGCCGAGAACCAGGTTGTATGTCCCGTCTTTGGAACCGGCCGTTGTGGTTATCTGCAAAGTTGCGGACCCGCCGGTGACCGGGTTGGGCGAGAAGGTCGCCGTTGCTCCTGTCGGCAGGCCGCCGAGGACACTGAGGGCGACGGGTCCGGTGATGTTGGTGCGTGTGAGCGCCAGGGTGTACGCGGCGGTTGCGCTGGGCGGGACGGTGACCGAAGCCGGTGTGGCGGCGACGGATAGGGACCCCGAGGTCCGGGAATTAACCGTGAGGCCGGCTGTGACGCTGCCGCTGGTCTTGCCGCTGCTCGCTGTGATGGTCAGGGTGTTCGTGGACGCCGGCGTGGTGGAGGCCGTCGCGATGGTCATGGTGGCGGTCGATGTGCCGCCCGGGGCCAGGGTCACCGATGCCGGAGAGAACGCGGCCGATGAGCCGGCCGGAAGCCCTCCGACAGTGAGTCCCACAGGGCCGGTGAAGCCGCCAGTGGAAGTCACGGAGACAACATAGCCGACGGTCTGCCCCTGCTGGGTGGATTGGCTTGCCGGGGAAGTCTGCACGGTAATGCCGGGCTTGGGGTTCGGGCTGGCCGCGAACAGGGCAGCCGAGGGCATAACCATCACCAGTATGCCAATGAGCAGAGCGTTGATAAACGCCCGCAGGGAAAGCCGTGCCTGCCTGGGTTGGATCTTCACCCTCTTGCCCCTTCCTGCGAGTTGTAACGGTGGCGAACCGGGGGCCGGCTGTCGAAGCCGGCCCCCGGTAGGTTGACGAGCGTGCGGACTTACTCGCTGGTGACGTTGACGGTGATCGTGGCGTCCTTGCAGGGATCCTGGTCGACGTTGACGTCTTTGAACGTCAGTGTGCCCTCGCCAAGGGTCACAGTGGCGTTGGCACCCAGGCCCGTAGTCCCGGTCGGTGCAGTTACCGTGAACCAGGCCGGGAGGCAGCCCGCGACCCCGGTCGTCACGGTCGCGCCGAGTGCGCTGACCGTCGTGCTGCTGGAGTTAGGATTGCTCGCGGTGTAGGTGACGATCCTCGTTCCGCCCGGGGCGATGCCGGCGCCGAAGCTGGCGCCCAGCAGGACCGACTCGGTTCCGGGGGACGTCGCCGCAGATCCCGAACCCGTGCCCGTGGCGCTCCAGTAGGCGTAGGCTGCGCCGCCGCCGACTGCCACGAGTGCCACGGAAGCCGCTGCTGCCGCGATCTTGTTCTTTTTGGTCATTTTTCGCATGGAAAAGACTCCTCGTTTGATGAGACTGGTAATGCGTTCCCCCAGGATGGCCCCAGTCCTGCAGGCGCCGGTCGGTGGATCGATGACCCAATGTTTGCCGGAAAAAACAGGGCGAACAACACGTGCCGGTACTCGTCTTTTCTCATGACATAGGCCTCGCTACTTGCTTTCCCCTAACGGATACTCGATCCATGCACGGCAGTGTATTTATGCAACTCCTGTCACATGAGGCGCCGGCAAGTGACACCTGCCCGCCGACATAAAGGGATTCGGATCCCGTACGTACCGTCAGCCTCTTGATTCAGGGAAGAAGCCAAGTACGCGTTCAACGCGTGCTCGGGGGTCCCTTCCCGGGTAATAAAATTGCTTCCGCGTCGGGGCGGAGCAGGGGCTCGCCGTCGTCACATCTCCGCTACCCGGGATGGTTGGCAGACAGTCCTTGATTGCAGGTAAGGCCCATGTTCGTCATGAACATGGGCCTTATCTGTCCGCTCGCGCTGGGCGGGGAACGGGAGTCCGCTCGCGCTGGGCGCGGGAGCAGGAGTTGCGGAGCTTAGACCTTGACGGTCCCCTTCGGCACGAAGAGCGTCTCCGCCTGCTCCAGGGACATGCCGTTGGTCTCCGGCACCTTGAACATCACGAAGAAGAACGACGCCGCCGCGAACGCCGCGTACATGGCGTACGTCAGCGGCAGCGAGGCTGCCGCCATCACGGGGAAGCTCAGGGTGATGGCGAAGTTGGCGATCCACTGCGCGGCCGCGGCCAGGCCCAGGGCGCGGGCGCGGATCCGGGACGGGAAGATCTCGCCAAGCAGCACCCACACCAGCGGTCCCCAGGAGGCGCCGAAGCTGATCACGAAGACGTTGGCGGCCACCAGGGCAACAGGACCCCAGGCGCCGGGCAGCGAGATTTCCTCACCGGATCCGTTGGCCGAGGCGAACGCCAGGGCCATGGCGCCGAGCGAAACAGCCATGCCGATGGAGCCTGCCAGCAGGATGGGGCGCCGGCCGATGCGGTCCACCAGGGCAATGGCCACGAGCGTGACCAGGATGTTGGTGATGGACGTGGCCACCGAAATGGTGAGCGAGTCCTTCTCCTGGAAGCCAACGGCCTTCCACAGGGTGGTGGAGTAGTAGAAAATCACGTTGATGCCCACGAACTGCTGCAGCACGGACAGCGTGATGCCGATCCACACCACGGCCTGCAGGCCAAAGACCTTGCCGCGGAGCGAGCCCTTCTGGCCGGCGAGCTTGTCCTCCTCGATGGCGGACTGGATTTCGCGGATGTGGCGGTCGGTGTCCTCGGACGGGGCGATCGTTTCGAACACCTTGCGAGCCTCGTCCTCCTTGCCCTTGAAGACCAGGAAGCGCGGCGATTCGGGCAGGGTGTATGCGATCCAGCCGTAGACGACGGCGGGTACGGCGCCGGCGAGGAACATCCAGCGCCACGCTTCGATGCCGAGCCAGAGCGCCTGGTCCGCCCCGCCCGCGGTGGTGGCGAACAGGGCGTCGGAGAGGAGGGCGGCAAAAATACCCGTGGTGATGGCGAGCTGCTGGAGCGACGCGAGCCGGCCGCGGACGTGCCGCGGCGAGATCTCGGAGATGTAGGCGGGGGCAATGACGGAGGCCAGGCCGATGCCGAGGCCGCCCACCAGGCGCCAGAAGATCAGGTCCCAGACGCCGAACGCGAAGCCGGTGCCGACAGCGCTGACGAGGAACAGGACGGCGCCGAGCTTCATGGCCGGGATGCGGCCGTACTTGTCGGCCACCTTGCCCGCCAGGTAGGCGCCGGCGGCGCAGCCGAGGAGCGCGACGGCCACGGCGAAGCCGGTGACGGCCTCGCTCAGGGCGAATTCGTCCTTGATGGCGTCCACCGCCCCGTTGACAACGGAGGAATCAAAGCCGAAGAGGAACCCGCCCACCGCTCCCGCGATTGCGAGGCCGATCACCTTGCGGGGAACGCCTGGGCGGCCTTCGGTGCTGGATGTGGACATGGATCTCCCTCGGGATTCTTGCTGCGTTGGGTTTTTAGCTGTGCGGACATCGTTGACCACGGAACCGGCCCTGCTGGCCGGCGCACACGCGCTAAACAGTGTGCCACTTCACGCTGTGAGGTTCCACTTTGGGACGGAGGCCGACGACGGGCGGCCGTTCCGCCGTCGGACAACACGGCCGGAAAACACGGCCAGAGATGACAACGGGAGGCAGCCTAAGAGACTGCCTCCCGTGACGTCTGCGAACGTGGTGACTTAGTGCGCGGCCACCGTTTCTGCTTGTGCTCCCTGGGCAGTGGCCTTCGGATCCGTCAGCTTCTTGTTCGGCAGCGCGAAGCTGATCAGGAAGGCTACCCCGGTGAGTACAGCCGCGGTGAGCATTACGGCGTCGATCGACTGCGCGAAGCCCTCGGTGATGGGACGGGTCAGCGTGCTGTTGGCCGTGTGCAGCCAGCTGGTGTCGTTGAGGGAATCGTTGGTGGCGCCGTTCTGGAAGAACTCGTAGAGCTTGGCGTTGGCGGGGTCGGCGGCCACCGCGGGGTCCTTGAGGACCTTCAGGTAGTCGGCGTTCTGCATGGCATCCTTCATGCCCGCGGCGATGCGGTCCGCTGCCATGCTGAAGAGCAGTGAGATGAAGACCGCTGTGCCCACAGCGCCGCCCATGGACCGGAAGAACGCGGCCGAGGACGTGCCTACGCCCATGTCCTTGGGCGGAACGGAAACCTGCATGGCCAGCGTGAGCGGCTGCATGCAGAAGCCCAGGCCCAGGCCGAAGAACACGGCGATGACGCCCGGCACCCAGAGCCCGGTGTCCACGCCGAGCGAGAATCCCATCACGGTGGCGGCGGCGGTCAGTACCGCCGTGCCCAGGATGGGGAAGATCCGGTAGGTGCCCGACGCCGAGATGGTCCGTCCGGCGGTGATGGAACCGGTGAGGATGCCCACAGTGAAGGTGATCATCATCAGGCCGGCCTCGGTGGGGGTGAGGCCCTTGACCAGCTGGAGGTACATCGGGAGCATCGCGATGGCGCCGAACATGCCGATGCCGATGATGAAGTTCAGCAGCGAGGACAGCCCGAAGGTGAGGTTCCGGAAGAGCCGGAGCGGGATCAGGGCGTAGTCACCGGCGCGCTTCTCGGCCAGCAGGAACGCGATGATGCCCACCACGCCCAGGCCGATGCACAGCAGGGACGCCGCCGAGGTCCAGCCCCAACTACGGCCCTGTTCAGCGACCAGGAGCAGCGGGACGATGGCCAGCGTGATGGCGGCCGCCCCCCAGTAGTCGATCTTTTGCTTCACGTGCTTGGCGGGCAGGTGCAGGTAGAGGAACACAACGGCCAGGGCAGCCAGGCCGATGGGCAGGTTGATGAAGAACACCCAGCGCCAGCCGTCGAACCCCAGGATGTTCGCGGAGCCGGCGAAGGCGCCGCCCACCACCGGGCCCAGCACGGAGGAGATCCCGAAGACGGACATGAAGTAGCCCTGGAACTTGGCCCGGTCCTTCAGTGCCACAATGTCGCCGATGATGGTCAGCGCGAGGGCCAGCAGGCCGCCTGCGCCCATGCCCTGGATGCCGCGCGCGATGGCCAGTTCGGTCATCGAGTGCACCGATCCCGCGTACAGGGATCCGGCCAGGAAGATCACGATGGCGGCCAGGTAAAGCGGGCGGCGGCCGAAGATGTCGCTGAGCTTGCCGTACAGCGGGGTGCTCACCGTGGAGGTGATGAGGTACGCCGTGGTGGCCCAGGCCTGCAGCGAGAGCCCGTCGAGGTCGTTGGCGATGGTGTAGATCGACGTGGACACGATGGTCTGGTCCAGCGACGAGAGGAACATGCCGAGCATGAGACCCACCATCACTGTGATGGTCTGACGCTTCGTCAGGACGTCCCCGGCTACGGGCCCGGCGGCGGTTTTGGACATGACTGCTCCATTACGAAGAAGGGGAATTAAGCTTGATAGTTGCTTTCAGTAACTATCTTACTTTGCGATTTGTTCCCGCCGGCTCTCCGAAATGAAGAATTTACGTCAGCGCTCCACCAGGATCCCGTCCGGATCGCACCAGATCATGGCACCGGGCCGCACCGTCACGCCGTCAATCTCCAGTTCCACATCCGTCTCGCCGGCGCCCTCCTTGGCGCTCTTGCGCGGGTTGCTGCCCAGCGCCTTAACCCCGAGCGGCAGGTCCGCCAGGACCTCGCGGTCCCGGACGGCACCGTTGATCACGACGCCGGCCCAGCCGTTGGCCACGGCGCTCGCCGCGATCATGTCCCCCATGAGCGCGGTTCGCAGCGAACCGGCGCCGTCCACCACCAGCACGGCGCCGTTGCCCGGAGTTCCGAGGGTGGACTTGACCAGCGCGTTGTCCTCAAGGCACCGGATGGTGCGGACCGGCCCGCTGAAGTGCGACAGCCCGCCCAGGGACTGGAACTGGAGCGCGATGGAATCGAGTTCCTCGCCCCGCTCGTCGTAGAGATCTGCGGTATTGATGCGGCGGCTCTCGTCGGCGTCGAGGTTGTCGGGGGTGTCTGCGGGGGAATCTGCGGGCGAAGCGGTCATTGGTCCTCCTCGGAATGCGTGTGGCCAACCCGGTACGGGCTGTGCTGCTCACGATAGTCTGAAACCACACCGACCATCAGTTCATGGGGGAGCCGCAATGAGCCTGTCCGACCTGCCGGGGCACGTCCCAGACCCTTCCGCCGTTGCCGCGTCCTCCGGGGGTGGTTCGACCGCGGCGCTCGCCGAACCGGAGCGGAAGGTCACCGCGCGCTGGGTGACCGGCTTGGTCCTCGTCAACGTCGGCATCAACGCCGCCTTCTTCGGGCCCATCAACGTCTTCATTGGCCAGCAGGCCATCAGCATCGATGCACCCAGCAAAGAAGCGATCTATTCGATCGTCACCAGCTGCGGTGCCGCGGTTTCACTGGTGGCCAATCCGCTGTTCGGCGCCCTGTCCGACCGTACGGTCTCCGGCTTCGGCCGGCGTGCCCCGTGGGTTTTGGCCGGGGCCATCCTGGCGACGGCGGCGCTGCTGGCGATGTCCGGAGCCGCGACCGTTGCCTTGATGCTGTTGTTCTGGTGCCTGGTCCAGCTCGGTGCGAACGCCGCGTACGCCGCCATCACGGCAGCCGTTCCGGACCGCGTTCCGGTGCCTCAGCGCGCCACCGTTGGCGGGTTGGCCGCCATGGGCCAGACTGTTGGCATCCTTATCGGCGCCGTCTTTGGTGCGGTGGTCTCCGGGAACTACATGGTGGGGTACTGGCTCTGTGCCGCGGCCCTCGTGCTGTCAGTTTTGCCGTACCTGTTCCACCGGAACGATCCTGTGCTGCCACTGTCCGCACGCCCACCGTTCCAGCTGAAGGCCTTCGCCCGGGGTTTCTGGATCAGCCCGGCACGGCACCCGGACTTTGCCTGGGCATGGCTCACGCGCTTCCTGATGAACGTGGGCAACCAGCTGACCATCGTTTACCTGCTTTTCTTTCTCCGGGACATCATTGGCCACGAGAACCCGGCCCTGGGCGTGCTGGTCCTTACCGGCATCTACGCGGTCCTGGTGATTATCACCGCCGTGCTGGCCGGACCGTGGAGCGACCGTGTAGGCAAGCGCAAGCCCTTCGTGATCGGGTCATCCGTAGCCATCGCCATGGCAGGACTCATCATGGCCTTCTTCCCTGTCTGGCCCGGTGCACTGGCCGGCGCTGCCGTGCTGGGGATCGGCTTCGGCGCCTACCTGGCGGTGGATTTTGCCCTGCTGACGCAAGTCCTGCCGCAGGCGGCGGACAGGGGCAAGGACATGGGGGTCATCAACGTGGCCGCTTCCCTGCCGCAGGTGTTTGCCCCGACGCTCGCCTTCCTGTCCATCCAGTACTTCGGCGGATATGTCACGCTGTTTTCCGCTGCCGCGGTCATCGGCCTGCTGGGCGCCGTGTTCGTGGTGAAGATCAAGGGTGTGGCGTAAACGCGGCACGCCCGGCCGCGTCCGGGAGCACATCGTTTTGAGTTATTGGCGCACGGATTGGCTCAAGAAGGGTGCCGTATAGTGGACTCGAATTGCTGCGGCAGTGCTGTGATGGGGATCGCCTGACCGCTGTACGAAACCCACTCCCGGAACGCTGCTGATGCTCGAACTCAATTCGGAACTTCCGCCCATGGCCGCCCCGCCGACCCTGCCCAGGCAGCAGATCCGCTATGCCCGGATCCTCGATGCCGCTGCCGGATTCGCCCGCAAGGGGCTGGATTCGGTAAGCCTGTCCGAGGTGTCCGCCAAAGCCAATGTCCCGCTGGGAACCCTGTACCGGTACTTTCCCTCCGCCACCCACCTCATGCTCGGGCTGTTCCGGAAGCAGTTGGGCGAACTCCAGGTCGGAAGCTGGCCGGAGACCGGCGGCAGCCGCGTCCATACCCTGGCAGGCGTGGTGATGGAGATTTTCCACATGCGGCTGATGCAGCCGGCGGTTGAGCAGTGCCTGAGCCAGTGCGTTTACGCGAAGGGGAAAGACACTACCGTCCTCCTGCGGGAGATCGACATCCTTGCCGAGCAGGCCGTCACGGTGGCAAGCGGTGACGCCGCCAAGTCCCGGGTGCTGCTGCTGACCGTCTCCGGCCTGGTGCAGGCAGTCCGCTGCCGCCGGCTGTCGCTCTTCGAAGCCGAAGAAGACCTGAAGAAAGCGTGCTCGCTCCTCACCAGGTGCTAGCGGACACGTAACCGGTCTAGACCATCAGGCGTGCTTTTATGGTCATTCTTAGTGATCTGGATCACTTGAAATGTAGAAAAAACGATTTATCACGGCCGGTGGTCGGCCCAGTGTCCGTTCGGCCGCCGCCCGTCTGTTTACCATTGAAGAACCGGAGCGGCTAGCAGCCCGTACCTTGCAGGAGCTTCACGGCGGTCCCGCCATCCATTGGGCCGCAGAATTTCCAGCCTGCCCATCTTGAGCCTCCTATGTGCTTGAGTTTCATTGTGCCGTGCGCCCACGGCTAGCCCCAGGAGACAACGACGTGTCCATTGAAATCATCACTCCCGCTGACAGCTCCGCCGCTTCCGCCGAGGAGTCCACTGTGCTGACGGACCAGGAGATCTTTGAAGCCCACCAGGGCGGCAAGCTGTCCATCTCCAGCACGGTCCCGCTCGCCAGCAAGCGCGATCTTTCCATTGCCTACACTCCGGGTGTTGCCCAGGTCAGCCGCGCCATCCACGCCGACCCCGAGCTCGCCAAGACCCTCACCTGGGCCCAGCGCCTGGTTGTTGTGGTCAGCGACGGCACCGCAGTGCTGGGCCTCGGCAACATCGGCCCCAGCGCGTCCCTGCCCGTCATGGAGGGCAAATCCGCCCTGTTCAAGTCCTTCGGCGACCTTGACTCCATCCCGCTGGTCCTCAACACCACCGACGTGGACGAAATCATTGAGACCCTGGTCCGCCTGCGCCCCAGCTTCGGCGCCGTGAACCTGGAGGACATCTCCGCGCCGCGCTGCTTCGAGCTCGAAGAAAAGCTCATCGAGGCCCTGGACTGCCCGGTCATGCACGATGACCAGCACGGCACCGCCGTCGTGGTCCTGGCCGCGCTGACCGGCGCCGCCAGGGTGACCGGCCGCGAACTCGAAGGACTCCGTGTGGTGGTCTCCGGTGCGGGCGCCGCGGGCATCGCCGTCGCCGAAATCCTGCTCACCGCAGGCATCCAGGACGTTGTCCTGCTCGACTCGCGCGGCGTCATCAACAAGGACCGTGCGGACATCGCCGCCGACGCCACCAGCAAGAAGGCGCAGATGGCGCAGCGCAGCAACCCCCGCGGCATCACCGGCGGACCCGGCGAGGCCCTGCTCGGTGCCGATGTGTTCATCGGCGTCTCGTCCTCCCAGCTGGCCGAGGAGCACCTGAAGCTCATGAACCACAGCTCCATCGTGTTCGCACTGTCCAACCCGGACCCCGAAGTCCTGCCGGAGGTTGCCTCCCGCTACGCCGCCGTGGTGGCCACGGGACGCAGCGATTTCCCCAACCAGATCAACAACGTGCTCGCCTTCCCGGGAATCTTCCGCGGCGCGCTGGACGCCGGTGCCCGCCGGATCACCCCCGCCATGAAGCTTGCCGCCGCCCGCGCCATTGCTGAACTGGCCGAACCGGAGCTGTCCGCTGACTACATCGTGCCCAGCCCGCTGGACCCGCGCGTGGCGCCGGCTGTTTCCGCAGCCGTGGCCGCAGCGGTCGAAGCGGAGTAACTGCGGAATACTCCGCCAGGAAGTTCGACGGCGGCGCCTCCCGTGCTGGGGAGGCGCCGCCGTTGTTGTCTTAAGCGTCGCGGCCGATAAGCGTCGCTGCCTTTGAAGGCATGATGTCCTGGGTGGAACCCTAGACTGAGGGGCATGAACCCCGAGATCCTCGTGACCGTCCTCTGCGGCCTGGCCATCCTGGTGGGCGTGGCCGGCACCGTTATCCCCGTGCTGCCCGGCAGCATCCTCATTGGCCTCAGTCTGCTGGCCTGGGCAATCTGGGGCGGCGCCGGGACGGCCGGCTGGGTAGTGTTCGGCGTGGGCCTGGCGTTTGTGCTGGCGGGAATGGCTGCCAGCGCCGTGCTCACGGGACGCAAGCTCAGGGAACACCGGATCCCCAGCCGCAGCGTGGTGGTGGGGCTGGTCTTTGGCGTGGTGGGCATGTTCCTCATCCCCGTGGTGGGACTCTTTGTGGGCTTCGCGGCCGGCCTGCTGCTCAGCGAATCGCACCGCACGCGTGATTTCAGGACCGCCGTGACCACCAGCTGGGCGGCCCTCAAGGCCACCGGGCTGGGCATGCTGGTGGAGTTCGGCCTGGCCTGCCTTGCCGCGAGCACCTGGGTGATCGGCGTCTGGGTGGCCGCGGTCAGCTAACCCTCCCAGCGGCTGCCAAGCGGGCACCACTAGCATGGAAGGATGAGCGCCGGACAGACCTCAGGACCGATCTATCGCGACAACCGTGACCTCACCCCGTTCGGCAGCGCGCAGGTCCGCACCTCGGTGCGTGACATCGCCGACGGCGTGGGCGGAATCCTGCACAGTGCCCTAGGCGGCCGAGGCAATGCGCTCCTCAGTGTGGATGGCCCCCTCCCGAGGCTCAGACGGCTTCCCGGGAAGACCGCCAGGGCCGTGTACGACGCGATCTTCCACAACACCGATCCCAGCCGACTGATCGCTACAGGCCGTGACTACCCCGGGTGGGCCGGGCTTTGCTACGTGATGGCCGGGCTGCTCGCATACAAGCAGGGCGGCTACCTGCGTGCCGCGGAACTGCTCCAGCGGGGCCTCACCACCAGGAACGACGACGACGCCAACCAGTTCGCGTCCAGCTACCTGATGCGGGTGGTCACCAGGGTCGAAGTTGCCGAGCGCATCGACGTTCCGGTGCTGTTCAGCGAGGAAGCGGTGTTCCTGGCGCTTTCGCACTCGTTGCGGGAAACCGGCCACCTTGAGGCGGCGCTTCAAACCGTGGCCTCGCTGCCGCCGTCGCTGCCGGCCGCCCTTGCGCGGTGCTCTCTGGCGCACGCGATCGGCCGCGACAAGGAAGTGGTGGTCTGGACGGAAGGGCTGCTGAATGCGGATGACCTCTCCGCCGCGCTGCTGCTGATCCGGGCGCGTTCGCTCCGCAGGCTCGGGGCCCACACTTCCGCGCAGCAGGCGCTGAAGGAGGTACTGCGGCGCCGGAAGACTGACCTGGCCCTCCGGAATGACGCCCTGACCGACCGCGCCCTCCTGGTGCTGGATAACGGCCGCAAATCCCTCAACCCGCGCGACTGGCTGCGGGGCCGGCCTGCTGAACTCGAAACTTTCGAAGTCATCCGCAAGGACGTTGAAGAGCGCAGGCTCTGGGAACAGGAATGGAAGCAGCTGGACCGGGAATGACCCTGCCGGACCGGGAACAGGCTCTTGTGGGCGGTGGCGGGCCGCGGTACAACGGACCAATGAGCGATGCAATCAGGCAGTGGATGGAAAAGTACATCACGGCGTGGACCACCAATGAGCCGGACGACATCCGGGCGCTCTTCACAGAGGACGCGGTCTATGCCACCCGGCCCTACGACCCGGACGCGTGGCGCGGGCACGGACAGATCGTGGAGCACTGGCTGACCGAGGCGGATGAGCCCGAGGAGTGGACCTTCGAGTGGGAGCCGCTCGGTGCGGACGGCGACCTGCACTTTGTCCAGGGGCGCACCACGTATCTGGGGGACCGCCCCAGCTACGAGAACCTCTGGGTGGTCCGGCTCGCACCGGACGGCCGGGCCGCGGCCTTCACTGAATGGTTCATGGAACGCAGGCCTTGACCGCCGCCGGCAGGCGCTACTGCCAGGCGAGCCCGGCCACCGCAGGAATCAGCTGCTCGGACAGCAGCACGGTTCCCAGTGCCATCATGATGATCCCGCTGGCAAGCGTCACCCTCCGGGCAGCCCCGGGACGCGAGTGCAGCAGCTTCCGGGAGAGCAACGCCACGCAGGTGTACACGAGGCCTGCCAGCAGGACGAACGTCAGGCCGAGCAGCCCGGACTGCACCGGAACCGGCAGCGCCGCTTCCGGGCTGACGAACTGCGGAACCAGCGCCACGAAGAACAGCAGCCCCTTGGGGTTGATCCCGCTTGTGCCCACGCCCTGGAGGAAGGTCCGGAACTGGGTGGACTCGGCCGGTGAAGTCACCTCGTCGGTGAAGGTGGCGTCGCGCCATGACCGGATGGTGCCGAAGCCCAGCCACAGCAGGTAAGCCGAGCCGGTGATGGTCAGCCAGCCGAGGACGCCCGGCAAGCCGGCGAGCAGGGCGGCCAGCCCGGCCACCATCAGTACCGTGTGCAGGACGTAACCACTGCAGAGGCCGGCTACTGCGGGGACGAAGCTTCGCTGTTTCAGGCCCGCCGCAATGGAGTAGGCCCAGTCCACGCCCGGTGTGCAGGCCAGGGCGCCCGCAACCACCAGGAATGCGAGGAATAACTGGGAATTCAAGGCGGCCTCCTAGGGTGTTCTGATAGGAGAAACTCTAGGGAAAATACCGCCACAAGTGTTCCCTGTTTTACTCAGGAAATGCGGCCCACGGGTAAGATAATTGCGTGATTGACCATATCGACAGGAATATTTTGCGCCACCTTAAAGAGGATGGCCGGATGACGGCCACCGCACTGGCCGCAAAGGTGGGATTGACGGTCGCTCCGTGCCATCGGAGGCTGCGCGACCTGGAGTCATCCGGGGTGATTCGGGGCTACCGCGCGGACATCGACCCGTCCGCCGTCGGGCTCGGATTCGAGGCGATCGTTTTCGTCACGCTGCGGCAGGTGGACAGGCCCACAATGGAGATCTTCGAGAGCCGGGTGGCGGACAATCCCAACATCGTGGAGGCGCAGCGGCTGTTCGGCTCGCCGGATTACCTCCTGAAGGTGATCGCGGAGGACCTGCCGGCGTACCAGCGCTTCTACGACGCCGAGCTCACCTCGCTGCCGGGCGTGGAGCGACTGACGTCGACGCTGGTGATGAAAAACCTGAAATCGAACGCCGGACCGCCGGTCTAGGCGCGCTGGTGCCTTCTCTGCCGGGGCTTCCGCTTCGTCGGCCGCCCTGGCGGCCTGGTGCGGTCCCGGCCCAGGTCCGGCAGGACTGCCGCGCCCTGAGTGCGGGGGAGCTGTAGCGGGAGCCAGGCCGCGAGGACGCAGGCTCCGAGGACTGCCGGGAATCCCAGCCCGAACCACACACCGATGGCGAGGGCCGCCGCACTGGCTATGCCGGTGAGCCAGTGGCCAAGGACAATGCGGTGGAAGTCCGGTAGCCACCCTGTCTCCGCCCCGACTGCGTAGAACCACGCCACGGAGGCCGCCAGCAGTCCATAAGCGGCAATTTCCCACGAGCCGCCGTCGGTCAGTGTATAGGTCGAGATGGAGCAAAAGCCGGCAGTGAACAGCACGCCCGCCGGAACGCCCTTCCAGCCGCCCACGATCGCCGCTCCTGCCACGGCCGCAATGAGGATGGCCAGGATGAGTAGTGCAGCGAAGGCGCCGAGTACCCAGTTGCCGGCTACGTGCCAGCCGCCCGGCATAAAATCCGCAAAGGGGGCCAACCCTGCCAGCGTGGCCGCAAGCGCCAGGAGGAGTAGCGTGCCCGAAACAGCCAGCCGGAGAATGAGGTACCTGCCGGTGGGGCGGACCCATTCGCCGTCGGCATCTATCCACGAACCGCCCGCGGCACGACTGACCAGCCACAGCGCGAACGGAACAAGAAGGCCGGGGGCCAGGATGTAGAGAATGGCCCCGGCCCAGGGTTCTCCGGGGCGAAGCCGAGTGCCGGAATGGTGAGCAGGCACGCTGCCCCGGCCAGCACCGCCACCCCGGCGATGATGCTGGCGGCCGTCCGCACACCGCGGCGCGCGGATTCCGCCCGCCCGGTTGAAATTGCCGGTGTTCGGCCGTTCATTTGTTTATCCGGCATCAATGGTCCGAATCGCGTCCTGCCTAGGCGGCCGGGCTGACATGGACGATGATCACCTGGGTGTCCTTGGCGCCGTCGTACCGGAGATCGTAATTGACTTCCAGGCCGACTGCCGTGCCCGAGGTGATGGAGAAGTCGCTCGTCTTCGCGGGGTTCTTCTCCGTCGATGAAATCCATCGTTCAGCGGAGTCGCTGCTGATTCCATAGCGCTGGACGCCGTCGCGAATGAGGCTGAAATACTCGTCAGCCGAATCAGCGGTGAGGAAATAGGTCACTTCGCTGAAGTCGGAGCGCTTGACCGTCGTGTTGAAGCGGATGCGGTCGGTTTCGCCGGTGATTGCGCCGTTGGGTGCGGCAATCGTTAATGCGATCTTGCCGGAACCGCGGGTATTGATTTCCGGACCGTAGCTGGCCTCTGGAACCCGAACAGCCGCTTTCTTCAGGGACCCAGAACGCATGTCCAGCCGCGCGGTTTTGGTGTCGCGGATCTGATCCGCTCCGGCGGCGTCGAGAGTGGAGAACTCCGAATTACTCAAGGTGCTCGCTTGAGCGGTTGGTTCGGTGGTGTTGCCGCTGATCTGGCAGCCCGCCAGGGCGAGGCTTGTTGTGAGGGCAAGGAGGACGACGGCCGCGTTCCGCCTGGTCGCGGGGCCCAGGTCAGAACCTGCCCGTTTCAGCTATTTGCGCCTGGGCCTCAGGCGTGTAGTACTCCTCCGACAGGAAAATCGAGTAGATGAACGTCATTCGCCCGGTGGTGTGGTTGGACATGATTGACAGCGCGAAAACAGTGCCGGTGGCGTTGCCGTAGCCCGGGTTCCAAGTTTCCTTGCCCGATCCGTCCTTGAACTCCGGGCCGATAGTCTTGGCGTTCTTCAGCGGGAGAATCCCCAGTTCGTTGGCTGCCCGTTCGATCTCCGGATTGGCATCCTGGGCGTCCGGGTAGTTGACGAAAATGTCGACGCGACCGACTTTCTTTTGGCTCCCGCCGGCCCGGACGCGGATGGTGTCCGTCTCCATCTCGACCACACCATTAGGGGTCGTTATTGCGACCTTCATCCGCCGGTCTGTGTCGGTCGCGACCATGGCACCATCGGAATCTGCGTCGAGGCCCAAGGCGGTCATGTCCAGTGGCAGCGAGGTGAAGTCGAAGCTCACTTGCCGGCTTGATTTCATGGCCTCGATGCCGCTCTTGGTGAATTGGGAGTTTCCGCTGGCCACAATGGGCTCCTTTTCTGGGGAGGGTATGAATGCGCAGCCAGATAACAGAAGGGCGCTGCACAAAAGTGCAAGCAGTGGCCTGAACCTCACAATGCACCCACTACGCCGCGAACAGGGGCTGGCACCATCCGGTACTCCTCGACTCGTTGGGGCATGGGTTTCACCATCTCACCGTACGGGTCTTTCTCGCCGTGCAGCCAGTCCTCGTAGGCGCGCAGGGTGTCCTGATCAATGAGGGCCCACCGGTCGTTACTGTTCGAGATGTTGCCAAGGTGAGTGTCAACGCCCATCATCGGACTCCGATTAGTGTCGAAGTATGGATTCACCATAGGAAACTGCTCGTAGTAGGACTTCGCCCCTACGATGCTTGGTTCGCCCACCACTGTCATGGCGGCGGTGAAAGCTTCACCGGTGGTGCGGCCCCGAATGTTGTCGTAATCATCGGCGATGACGTGGTTCTGCTCCTGGTCGGCCATGTTGTAGGACGCCTGGTGAAGGGCCGTCTTCTGGTCAGAGCTCAATTGGTGGTAACCCTCCGGCCCCGAGTAGGCAGGAACGGAATCCAGGCTGGTCCAGGCATCCTTCATTGTGGGCGAGACCACACCGGCGGCTTTCATCCTCTCGATCTCTTCCATGCCGCCCTGCTGATAGGCGAAGTGCTGTGAGCCGATGTCCGAGAAGATCTCCTTCTGCATGGACAGGAACGTTTCCTCGTAATATGCAAGGTCGGACTCGCCCAGGGACGCCAGGAGCGTGATCCAGCTTCGCTGCGCAGGGTCCGTGCCATCCAGCTGCTCTGACAAGTCCTGGCCAGCCGCGGCTGCCTTCCGGAGGACAGCCAGGTCTTCAAAGCCGGCGATGAAAGTTGGCCCCACCTGGTTGGCCATGCCGATCCACTCCATTCGGGGATCGTTCTTGTAGAGCTCAGCGTAGAAGGCGTACACCTTGTAGATGTCGGCGCGGTTGTAGTCAACGCCCTTGGACGGATCCCAGTGGTTGGGATCAATGCCTGCCTCTCGCATAGCGGATTCGGCCCAGTACTGCTGCAGGAACTGGCCGTAGCCGTTCTTGTTCCCTTGGGCGTCCAACGGGGCCATGGCACCCGAGTCCACGAGGCCGTCCAGAACGCCCTTTGCGGCATCGGCGTTGGCTTGGCTCTGCCGGACCCACTGCTGGAATTCCTCGGACTTCAGGTAGACATCGCGTTCCTCAGCGGTCATGCCGGTGAGCTTGTCCGTCACCTCCTGGGTGGCGTTGGCCGGGGAGCTGCCATCGCTCCCAGGCCCTCCCGCGCCCCCGCCGGTTGAGCCTGTGCTGGCGCGGTCCTGCTGGTCGGCGTTCTGCAGCAGGGCTTTGGATGCGCTTTGGATGCCGGCGGCCGCCGCCCTGAGTACCTTCGCGTGGGAGGCGTTCCAGTCGCTGCGGAAGCGTTCGCCGTCGTGGCCCTTCCATGGGCTGGTGGCGATAGAGCTGCCCAACTGCTGTCCCAGCTGGTCCAGCCGGTTGGCGCCGTTCGCCAGATCCTGTGCCAGCCGGCGTAGCTGTGCGATGTCCGCACCGTAGAAGTTCCCCGCCACTTTTCCCCCTGTTTGAAGTCCACGGTCAGCCTAACGGCTTTGGCGGCAGGCAGCGATGGGGAGAGGTCCCCGCCTGGTGCGGCGTCAGGCGCCCAGCAGTCCTGTGGTCCGGTACGGAATGACCTCGCGCAGGAACATGCTGGTGGACGTCCGGACAATGCCAGGGCAGAGCCGGATTTCCTCGGACACCCGGTAGAGGTCGTCCGGGCTCTTGGCCACCACGCGGATCAGGAGGTCGGTGTCGCCGGCTGGGGCATGGCATTCCAGGACTTCAGGGATCTCCCGCAGTGCGGCGATGGCCTCGTTCAGATGGCTCTGGTCCAGTTCCGCGCTCACTGCGGCGGCCACGCCCCGGCCGAGTGCCGAGGGCAGCACCCGGCTGCTGTTGGGGCGGAGGGCGCCGGCCGCCGTCATCCGCTCCAATCGCGACTGCACGGTACCCCGTGCCAGGCCCAGCTTCTGTGCGAGCACCATGATGGGTACGCGGGGGTCGTCGTCCAGCGCGGCAAGGATCCGCCGATCGGTGGGATCGAGTTCCTGCAATCTGATCACTTCCTGCCTGTTGCGCGCTTTGCGATTGATCAGATTGACCAGCGAAGCACTTGCTCGTTGCGCCTACTGTAGGGCTTCTGTTGAAATAGTGGCAACAAGGGACGCAGGCTACCGCCGGATCCCGCAGGCTACAGGAGCCCCGGCACACCACCCGGTCCCTGGAACAGGTTTCCCGCAAGGAAGCCGCCGCTGATTGACACTTGTTCACGCATCGTCATTCCGCAAGCAGTGCAAGGGGTCCGGAGCTACGCTCCCGGACCCGGCACGGCAAGAGCCCCTGAGCCACCGACGCCGGATCACCCGGAGTGTTCGGTAGCTGAGGGGCTCTTGTGTTTGATCCTGCGTTTGTACCGCACGTCGCCGGTGAGCCTAGGCTGGTGCCATGACATCCGCCGGCCGCTTCGCTCCGAGCCCCTCCGGCGAACTCCACGTCGGAAACCTGCGGACAGCCATTCTCGCGTGGCTCTTCGCCCGCTCAACCGGCCGGCGCTTCCTGATGCGCGTGGAGGACCTTGACCGGGCACGTGCCGGTGCGGAGGCGGAGCAGCTCCGCGATCTGGCGGCGATCGGCGTGACCTGGGACGGCGGCGTCGTACGCCAAACGGAACGCGAGCCGCTGTACGCAGAGGCGATCAGCCGCCTCGCAGCCGCGGGGCTGACGTATGAATGCTTCTGCACCCGGCGGGAAATCCAGGAAGCCCCGTCCGCGCCGCACGCCCCGCAGGGTGCGTACCCGGGCACGTGCCGGAACATGGAACCGGCAGAACTGGAATTCAAGCGGACAATCCGGCCCGCCGCCATCCGGCTCCGCGCGGGGGTGACGGACTGGACGGTCGAAGACCGGCTGCACGGCACGTACAAGGGCGTAGTGGACGACTTTGTGCTCCGGCGCAATGACGGCGTTACTGCCTACAACCTGGCCGTGGTGGTGGACGACGCAGCACAGGGAATTGACCAGGTGGTCCGTGGGGGCGACCTGCTGCCCTCGACGCCGCGGCAGGCCTATCTGGCGGCCCTGTTGAATATTCCCGTTCCGGAATATGCGCACGTGCCGCTCGTAGTGAATTCCGACGGCGTACGGCTGGCCAAGCGCGACGGCGCAGTGACGTTGCCGGACCTCGCGGACGCCGGGCTGGATGCGAGCCGTCTCCGGGACATCATCCTGGAATCGCTGGGCCTCCCCGCCGGGCCGCTGCCGCGAGCCCTGGGGTCCTTTGATCCCGATGCACTGCCACGGGCCCCCTGGGTGTGGCCGGGGGCGGTGCGGCCAGGCGCGTAGGCTGGAACCATGCCAGAAACAGGAACCCCGGACGCAAACCTCCCCCAGCCACGATTCACTGTTGACACGGCCCGGGTCCTCGCCGAGGTGGCCCACAACCGCCAGAAGGACAAGCTCAAGCGGCCATACCGCGAACATGTTCTCGCCGTCGGCGATGCCCTGGCGGACTTCGACGACGACATCCGGATTGCCGGCTACCTGCACGACATCGCCGAAGACACCCCCATCACCCGGCAGGCGCTGCTGGACATGGGCGTCTCCGAGCGCGCCGTGGACATCATTGAGCGTGTCACCAAGCGGCTGCATGACAACCCGGACGACTACCAGGCCGGTATCCGGTTCATCGCCGAGGACCACGACGCCGCACTGGTCAAGATCGCGGACAACGCCCACAACTCCCTACCTGAGCGCGTCAAGGCGTTGGCCGAAAAGTGGCCGGACAAGCCGCCGGTCACCCGGTACGACGAGGCCCGGCCGGTGCTCTATGACGCCGTCCCGGTGGACGAAGTCCGGAAGATCCTGGCCCGCGTGAACCCGTGGCTGCTCGAGGAGCTGGACGACCGCCTGGACGAGGCCGACGACACCGACTACGAGAACCTCTCCTATGACGACACCGCAGGAGTCGAGCCTGTCTCCCCGGTGGCCGAGCCTGCCGAGACCTCGGAAAGGGCAGACGCCCGGCCGGACGGGGCCTCTTAGGCTCCGGCTTTCAGCTGCTCCAGCGCCGCGTTCATCCGTTCGGTGCCGCGCTTTTCATCGATGACAATCGATACGCCCAGCGCCAGCACAATCACCAGCAGGCAGACGGGCACCGAGACCCCGGCGGCGGCGAGTCCAACGCTGCCCGCTAGCGAAACGACGATGCCGGCCGCCACGGCAATGACGGTCCGGTCTACGCAGATCATGACGCTGAAGAGCCAAGTCAGGGAAAGTTTGAACAGCGCCACGGGTACCGCGATGCAGGCCACGGCCACGGCGGCGCTGATGTGGGCCTCGTGGTCGATGTAGTAGGCCGCCACGTGCAGTCCGGCGCCGGTTGCGGCGATGGCAGCGAAGATGGGCATGTGCCCGTAGCCGAAGAAGAATGAGCGGTGGCGTTGGTGATGCAGGGCCGGGCCGGCGGGCAGGATGAAGTAGATCCACCACATGCTGAATGCAAGTGCCGTTCCGCCGAATCCCACCAGCGCCGCATCGACGCTCCAGCCATGGTGGGCCACGATGGCGCGGAGGGTTTCGATCGCCCCGATCAGGCATTCGCCAAGGGCAATGATGGCGAGCAGCCCGTAGCGCTCGGCGATATGGTGCGCGTGCCACGGGGTCCGCATGCCGCGCTCCGCGGCGTAGAGCGTGGCCATTTCCAGGACGAACAGGGGCGCAGCAACGAGGAATGTGGCCAGGATGTCCGCCTCAATGACGAGCACAGCGATCCAGCCGAGCTGCACCACGCCAAGGTAGGTGGCGTAGCGCCGGCAGGTCTGCCGTCGTGCGGGATCCTGCCGTGCCGCGCGCAGCCACTGGAACACCAGGGCCAAGCGCATGATCACGTAGCCGCCCACCATTACGGCGTTGTCCACATGGTCGCCCTCCACGAGCGAGTGGAACATCGGCTCAATTCCCATGGCCAGGATCAGTACGCCGAGAAGCTGGACCATGGTGACCACGCGGAACACCCAGTCGTCGGTGTCGTAGGCGCTGGCAAACCAGGTGAAGTTGATCCAGGCCCAGATCACGGCGAACATCGCGAAGGAGAAGCCCAGCAGCCCGGCACCAAAGTGGGCTTCGGCTATCTCGTGGGCGAACTGGCTTCCGGCCACTCCGAAGGCAATGACAAACGTCAGGTCGAAGAACAGTTCCAGTGGCGTGGCGGCACGGTGCTGCTCATGCGGGTCACGGCCGCCCATGCGGGCCACGGCATGCCGAAGGGGATTGTTGGACATGGCTCAAAGAGTACCGCTGTGAGCCGCGGCCGCTCCAGCGCTGCCCGCTACGCGTCAGGAGCCGACAGGACCGGTACCGGCCGAGGCTGCCCGCGCCCGCCACATGAGGCCGATGTATACGAGGTCGAAGATGCTGCAGAGGGCGCCGACGCCCAGGATCAGCGGCGCGTTGCCGAACCAGCCGAACACGATGGTGGGAGCCAGGGTTCCGATCCATTTGGCGACGGCGATCAGCAGGGACTGGCCCCGGGCGCCACCGCGTGCAGCGAACATGGCGATGAACAGCCCGGACATCAGCAGGTTCTGCAGGAAGGCCGAATAGCGCGGCGCGGCCCCCCAGCCGAACTCAGCAACGAACAACAGCTGCACTGCGAAGGCAGTGACGCCCAGGAGGAGCGCCCAGCCAAGGAAGAGCTTCCGCGTCACCCAGGCGGGTAACCCGGCCTGCCCGAACCTGAAGAACGTGTACAGGATGACGACGTCCGCCAGCGCCCACACGATGTTGATGACGCCCTGGACGGACAGCCCGGTGGCGGCCGAATGAGACGCATAGATGGCCTCCCAGGCGAAGTTCAACGCCAGGGCTGCGGCGGGGATCGCATAGGTCCGGTCCCTGAAACCGATCCGGACTGCGTCAACATACACCACCGTCCAGGCGATGCCGCTGAGAACAGTCAGGAACAGGATCATCGGACGCGCATCAGGGAGCTACACCCGGCCGAGTGCGTCGATGTCCTCCAGAAACAGCTCGTGGACCTCTTTGCTGACCGTGGTCCGCGTGTCCCCGATAGCGTCGAGGTAGTCCTGCGTGGCCGGTCCCTTCCGGACGGCCTCGCGGACGGAGACGGTGCCCCCGGAAGCCAACCCGCCGTCGTCGTACACTGCCTTTTCCAGTGCACGCTGGGAGGCGCTCCGGGCCGCGTACTCAATGTCTGCGGGCGAGAAGCCCTCGGTGCGGTCCACCAGCAGCTCAACGTCCACGTCGTCCACCACGGTGGCCGGGATGAAGCGTTCCCACATGGCGCGGCGGGCTTCGGAGTCCGGGAGCCCGATGGGGATCACGTAGTCGAACCGGCCGTGCCGCAGGAAGGCAGTGTCCAGCGCGCGGATGAAGTTCGTGGCGCAGACCAGCAGGCGGCCGGGTTGTTCGCGGAACGCCGGGATGATCTTGAGGAGCTCGTTGGTGACACCCTGCAGCGGCGACGGCGGTTCGCCGGACCGCTGGGACGCGATCTCCTCCACCTCGTCTATGAACACCACGGCATGTTCCAGCTCGGCGATCTCCAGGAACGTCTCACGGAGCGCGCCGGCCAGGCCCTTGGGATCGGCGGCGAGCCTGGAGGGGAATACTTCCACGAACGGCCATTCCAGGCGGGACGCGATCGCCTTCGCAAACGTGGTTTTTCCGGTGCCGGGAGGGCCAAAGAGCACGACGGCGCGCGGCGGCACCACACCAAATTCGTCCGCGAGGTCTGCTTCCGCCAGGGGGAGCACCAGCCGGCGTTCCAGCAGTTCCTTCTCGTTCCGCATGCCGGCAACGTTCTCCCAGAGGTCGCGGGCCAGGATGCGGCCGCCGAGGAGGCCCAGGGGTTCGAGTTCCTGGCGCTGCACCGGGATGGTCCGTTCGAAATACCGCAGGTTTTTCTTGAGCACGAAGCCGCGGCTGAGGAAGGCCTCCACCCGGGTTTCGGACTCCGGCATAAGCGCGGAGAGTTTGTTCAGCCCGTGCGGGGCCATCCTGTTTTCGACGGCGGCCAGCAGCGAGGTGCCGATCCCGCGGCCGCGGAATTCGGGGAGTGTGGCCAGGAAGACGATCCAGCCCTGGTCGTGCGCGGCACGTCCGACGGCGGCACCCACCACCTGATCACCCTGCACCGCCACGACGGCGTGGTCCTTTTCGCAGGAGGCCAGGACTTCGGAGAGCGCGTAGACGGGCTCCACGTTGGTGGCCTTGAGTGATTCCCAGAGGTGCAGGATGCCGTCAAGATCGGCCGAATGGAAATCCCTGATCCGCCAGGTGGTCATGAGCGTTACTCCTGAGGTGGTTCGTCGTTGAGCCAGCGTGAACTTCTCTGCTGAGCATATGCGAACCGAACCCCGCCGGGGGTTGCGGCGGCGTTGCATTACGCTGGCGTAACCCCGCTAATCCGCGTTCAGCGCCGGGCGAAGCCGCAGACCGTGCATGCCGCCGTCGACCGCGAGGGAGGTGCCGGACGTTGACCCGGAAAGCGGACTTGCAAGGTAGGCGACAGCGCCGGCGACCTCATCGGCAGCGACCAGCCGGCCATGTGGCTGCCGGGCGCTAAGGGCTGCGCGCTCGGCTGCGGGGTCCGGCGAAGCGTCCAGGAGGCGGCTGACCCACGGAGTGTCCACCGTCCCGGGGTTCACGCAATTGACCCGGATGCGCTCGCGGATGTGGTCGGCGGCCATCGCGAGGGTCAGGGACAGGACCGCGCCTTTCGACGCTGAATACAGCGCCCGCTGCGGGAGCCCTGCAGTCGCGGCGATCGAGCACGTGTTCACAATCGACGCCGACGGTGAGCTGCGTAGATAGGGCAGGGCGGCGCGGCTTACCCGCACAATCCCCAGCACGTTGATGTCCAGAACGCGGTGCCATTCGGCATCGTCGTTCGCGGTGACATCCCCCTGGGCTCCGATTCCGGCGTTGTTGACCACCACATCCAGCCGGCCGAACTTTGTGACCGCGGCGTCGACGGCGGCGCGCACCGACGCGTCGTCCGCCACGTTGCATTCGATGCCGAAGTGCGGCGTCCCCGCCGGGTTAAGGTCCAGTACCGCCACGCGCGCTCCGCCTGCGGCCAGCCTGTCGGCGATCGCGGCGCCGATGCCGGACGCCCCGCCGGTGACAATTGCGGCGAGGCCGTCGAATTCGTTGCTCATCGTGCGTTCCCTTCCAGGCCGGCGCTTGCCTGAACAGCTGGGGTCGCCGCCCGGTAGAACTCCTGCTGCTGGCGGCCGAGGCCCTCGATCTCCAGCTCCACCACATCGCCGGGCTGGATGTACAGGAAGCGGCCGGACAGTGCCACGCCTTCGGGGGTGCCTGTGAGGATGACGTCGCCCGGTTCAAGGAGCATGTACTGGCTGACGTGGTGGATTAGCGTCGCGATGCCGAAGATCAGGTCCGAGCTGCTCGAATCCTGGCGCGGCTCACCGTTCACCCACGAGCGCAGGCGAAGGGAACCGCCGTCGAGCTCGTCCGCCGGAACCAGCCACGGCCCCAGCGGCGTGGACGACGGCAGGGACTTGCCCTTGGTCCACTGGCCGGCGGCGCCGGGAAGCTGGTAGTCCCTCTCCGAGAGGTCGTTGGCCACCAGGTAACCGGCGATGCACTCAGCGGCGTCCTCCACCGAGGAAAGGTATGACGCTTCCTTGCCGACGACGACGCCCAGTTCCACTTCCCAGTCGTACTTTTCCGACGACGGAGGGATTGGGGCTGCGTCGAACGGACCCGATACGGTATTGGACGGTTTGAGGAACACGACAGGGGTTTCGGGCGGGGCGGAACCGGATTCGGCCGCGTGGGCGGCGTAGTTCATGCCGATGCAGATCACCGCCCCGGGGCGGGCAATCGGGGCACCCACGCGGAGTCCGTCGGGGGAAAAGGTGGGCAGGTTGCTGGATTCCAGGGCGTGGCGGGCACGGTCGATGCCGCCGCCCGCCAGGAAAGCGCCGTCGATGTCTCTCGTAATCGGGGCGAGGCTGTAATGCCGTTCGACGCCGTTGGCGTCCTTGGCGATGACCGCGGGCTGTTCGTGTCCTGCCGGTCCGAATCGGGCAAACTTCACGTGTCTTCTCTCCTTTGAGGCGGCGTTTTAACATCCGAGCTTTACGGTGCTTCTGCGATCCATACTACTGAAACGTGATCCATTGACAAGTGAAACATCCGATGTTTAGGCTGGGGGCAGACTTCAATTCGAATGTGCCCCGGCTGCCGCCCAATCCGAAGAGGGATGACGCGGCGGCTGATGATGGCAGGCAAGGAGCACCATGAGCACCATCACCGCAGTGGATACGTTCGATATCCGCTTTCCCACATCCCTGGAGCTGGACGGCTCTGATGCCATGAACCCGGATCCCGACTACTCGGCGGCGTACCTCATCATCCGGACGGATGCCGAAGACGGTCACGAAGGCCACGGCTTCGTGTTCACCATTGGCCGCGGCAACGAAGTTGAGGCCGCCGCCATTGAGGCACTGCGCCACCACGTCCTGGGCCGTGACGCGGAGGAACTGCTCGGAGACATGGGCGCCGCGTGGAAACTGCTGGTCCACGATTCCCAGCTCCGCTGGCTTGGTCCGGAAAAGGGCGTGATGCACATGGCGATCGGGGCACTCGTCAACGCCCTGTGGGACCTGAAAGCTAAACGCGCCGGACTTCCGCTCTGGGACCTGCTGGCCCGGATGAGCCCGGAGGAGTTGGTGTCCTTAGTGGACTTCCGGTACATCACGGACGCGTTGACGCCGGAGCAGGCGCTGGACATGCTGCACCGCGCGGAGCCCGGCAGGGAAGAACGCCGTGTGCGGCTCCTCGCAGAGGGTTACCCGGGATACACGACGACGCCGGGCTGGCTGGGATACAGCGACGAGAAACTTGCCCGGCTGGCCAAGGAAGCCGTGGCTGAGGGATTCACTCAGATCAAGCTGAAGGTGGGCGCCTCACTCGAGGACGACATCCGGCGTGTCCGCCTTGCACGGGAAACAGTGGGGCCGGACATCAGGATCGCACTGGACGCGAACCAGCGCTGGGACGTCGCGGAAGCCATCGACTGGGTCGGCCAACTGGCGCCCTACGACATCGCGTGGATCGAGGAACCCACCAGTCCCGACGACGTGCTGGGCCACGCCGCCATCGCGAAAGGGGTGGCGCCCGTTCCAGTCGCCACGGGCGAACACGTGCAGAACCGTGTGGTGTTCAAGCAGCTGCTGCAGGCCGGAGCCGTGGGCGTTGTTCAGATCGATGCCGCCAGGGTGGCTGGCGTCAATGAGAACATCGCCATCCTGCTGCTCGCCGCGAAGTTCGGCGTCCGCGTCTGCCCGCACGCCGGCGGTGTGGGGCTGTGCGAGGCGGTGCAGCACCTGTCCATGTTCGACTTTGTGGCCGTGTCAGGCGACAAGAATGGTCGGATGATTGAGTTCGTTGACCACCTCCACGAGCACTTCGTAACCCCGGTGGACGTGCGCGACGGCTGCTATTGGCCCCCGTCCGCGCCGGGGGCGGGCAGCGAGATGATCAGCAACAGCCTGGAAAACTACAGCTACCCCGACGGCCCGGTCTGGTCCGGGGCGTCGGCGTCATTGACCACCCAGCACTAAACCAAATTCCCTACCGAAAGCACGTGGTAAAAGATATGCGCAAAGAAGCGTTTGTTGCAGGTGCCCTGGCACTTGGCCTGATCGGTCTGACCGGCTGCGGGGGCGGCTCTTCACCAACGACGGCGGACGGCAAGACCGCAATGACGTGGGCTATGTGGGTGGGAGGTACCGAGGACCAGCAAGCATGGCAAGAAGTGGCCGACAACGTCAGTACCAAGCTGGGCGACGTCAAGATCACGCTGCAGGGATCGACCTTCCAGGACTACTTCACCAAAATGAGCACCCAGCTCAGCTCCAACACGGCCCCCTGCCTGGTGGCTGTGCAGAGCCTGCGGACGGCTCAGCTCAAAGACGGCATGCTTCCCCTTGATGACCTGGTGAAGCAGAACGGCGTTGACTTGAGCGCTTTCGATTCCTCGATGATCAAGGGCCTCAGCGCTGACAACAAGCTGTACGCGCTGCCGTACGACGTTGGGCCGGTCATGATGTTCTACAACAAGGACAAGTTCGATGCTGCGAGCGTGCCGGAACCCAAGGCCGGCTGGACGGCGGATGAGTTTGTGGCAGCGTCCAAGAAACTGGCCACAAGCGGCAAACCGGCGATTGCACCGACGACGGCCGACCTTTTCGTCGAATCGCAGATCCTGGCCTACAACGGCGGCCGGGTCCTGAAGGAGGACGGAACCATGGACGCCGCCAACGCGGACTTTGCCAAGGGACTTCAGTGGGTCTCGGACCTGACGGGCAAGGAGAAGATCTCGCCGCAACTGCCCGGCGGTGACCCGGCCTTCAGCAGCAACGAATTCCTCTCCGGCAACACGGCCATGCACATTGATGGTCCCTGGTCCCTGCTGGATACCAAGGCCAAGGCCAAATTCAAGGTAGGCGTGACTACACTGCCCGCTGGCACGGGGGGCGGAAAGACATTCAGCGCCGGCTCCGGCTGGGGTATTTCCAAGCAGTGCGCCACTCCGGACAAGGCCTTTGCAGCGCTGAAGGAAATGACGGGTGACGCGGTTCTGGGCGAACTCGCGGCATCAGGACGTGCCCTGGCCGCACGCACGGCGCAGCAGCAGAAGTGGATTGACAACGCGGGAATCCCCGGCGTGGCGGAAACCCTTAAGGTCGCGGCGTCTTCTGCCGTGCCCCTGCCCAGCAACACAAACAGTGACCAGCTCAACCAACTGTTCAGCCAGTACCTCGTCAAATCCATCAACGGACAGCAGAGCGCGGCCGATGTCATGAAGGACATTTCGGCGCAACTGCCTCGCTGATCAGCACGGTGCCTGCCCGGTGGGGCGGGCAGGCACCGACCCTCACAAAGGATGCGAAATGACACTACTGAAGCCTTCTCAGCCGGGACCCCTGGAAGCGGTGCCAATCGCGGCCGTCGCGGCCGCCACCCCACAGGCCGATGCCCAGCTCGGCCGGAGGACCCTCTGGGGCCCGGCGTTTGCCGCGCCGCATGGAGTGGGCCTGGCGATCTTCACCCTGCTGCCCATCATCGTTTCCCTGGTCATCAGCCTGTTCAACTGGCCGCTCCTGGGAACCCCGGCCTTCCTCGGCTTGGGAAACTATGAACGGCTTTTCAGCGACCCCATCTTCGGACAGGTCGTCTGGAATACTGTTCTGTTCGTCGTTCTGTACGTACCGCTCAACCTGGTTGTTTCGCTGGGGCTGGCCGCTTGGCTGACTCCGCGCGTCAAGGGTCGCCACATCTTCCGGGTCATCTTCTTCATTCCCGCGATCACACCGGTTGTTGCCAACGTGGTTGTGTGGCGGATGCTGTACCAGCCCGGCGGCTTAATCGACGGTGTGGCGCAAAGTACCATCGGCATCCCGGCCCCCAACTTCCTTGGCGACGAGAAATGGGCAATGATCGCGATCGTCGTCATGAGCGTCTGGCAGGGTTTCGGCTACAACATGCTGGTCTTCTCCGCAGCGCTGGATGCCGTCCCGGAAAACCTCACCGAGGCAGCGGCCATCGACGGCGCCAACGCCTGGACGATCTTTTGGCGGATCAAGCTCAAGCTCATTTCCCCGTCCATTTTCTTTGCAACGATGATGACCCTCATTACGTCCTTCCAGGTCTTCGCCCAGCCGTTCATCCTCACCAAGGGCGGACCCGGGTCCGCGACGTCGACAATCGTCCTCTACATCTACAACCAAGGTTTCCAGTTCCACCAGCTTGGCCTGGCGTCGGCGGCCGCGTGGGTGCTGTTCGTGATCATCCTGGGAGTCACGGCAGTCCAGTTCCTCGGACAAAAGAAGTGGGTCCATTACGATGCTTGATACAACAATCCGGCCACGGCCGGTTAAGCCGGCGAAGCCGGGATCCGGAACGTCCCGCAAATCATTGACGGCGAGGCTCCGGCCGGCAATCGGCTACGCCCTTCTGTGCCTCATCGCCCTGATCTTCCTTTCCCCTTTGCTCTACATGCTCGCGACCTCCTTCAAGCCCCCTGCCGAGATTTTCAGCGTTCCGCCGAAGCTGTTCGGATCCGAAATCCGCTGGCAGAACTATCAGGAGGCACTGGACTACATGCCGTTCCTGCGCTTCATGGCCAACGGACTGTTGGTCTCGGCCGCGGGAACCGCACTTACCCTGGCGGTCTCGGCCATTTCCGGCTTCGCGTTTTCCCGGCTGCGCTGGCGCGGCAGGAGCCTCGTGTTCATGGTGTTCCTGGCGACGTTAATGATTCCGCAAGAGGTCCTCATTGTCCCGATGTTTGTCATGATGCAGAAGATGAACTGGGCAAACACGTTCCAGGCACTCATCGTGCCCTGGGCCTTCACGGCATTCGGCGCATTCCTGCTTCGGCAGTTCTTCATGGGCGTGCCGCAGGAACTGGATGACGCGGCCCGAGTGGACGGTGCCGGGATAGTCCGGACGTTCCTGCTCGTCATGCTGCCGCTGGCCAGGCCCACCTTGGCGGTCCTTGCCGTCTTCAGTTTCATCAGCTACTGGAACTCATTCCTGTGGCCGCTGGTGATCATCAACGACGTCAACAACCTCGGCACCATCCCGCTGGGCCTGCAAATGTTCTTCGGGCAGCAGGGCAACCAATGGCATCTGGTTATGGCCGCCTCAGTCATCTCGATGGCGCCGACGCTCCTGCTGCTCGTCCTGCTCCAGAAACACCTCATCAAAGGCATAGTCACCAGCGGGCTCGGCGGCCGCTAAGGCGCCGGAGCGCCGCAAGATTTCCATCCATCCCAGCAAGATCCAGGGCGCAAAACTGCGCCTCTACAGAAACCCCTCTAAAAGGAGTAACCACCGATGATCCCCCAAGCACCATGGTTTACCGAGTCGCGTTTCGGCATGTTCGTCCACTGGGGCCTCTACGCCCTGCCGGCACGGCACGAATGGGTCATGAACCGGGAACATACCTCTGCGCCGGAGTATGAGAAGTACTTCCAGCACTTCGAGCCTGACCTGTACGATCCCCGTGAATGGGCTCGCGCCGCGAAGGAGGCCGGCATGAAGTACGTCGTGCTTACCACCAAACACCACGAAGGGTTCTGCCTTTGGGATTCCGCCCTCACCGACTACAAGTCCACCAAGGCTCCGTCCGGTCAGGATCTTGTGGCCCAGTACGTCGAGGCCCTGCGGGAACAGGACCTTAAGGTGGGCTTCTATCACTCCCTGATTGACTGGCATCACCCGGATTTCCCGATCGACGGCTTTCACCCCGAACGGGACAACCCTGAAGCGGCCAGGCTCAACGAAGTGCGGGACCTGGGCCGCTACCGCGACTACCTGCACGGCCAGGTGCGCGAACTCCTGACCAACTACGGCCAGGTCGACTACCTCTTCTTCGACTTCTCCTACACCAGCGAGGACCACGAGGACATCTGGGGCGGCAAGGGACGCGAGGCCTGGGGCTCCGAAGAACTCCTGAAAATGGTCCGTGAACTGCAGCCGGGGATCATAGTCAACGACCGGCTGGATATCCCCGGCGACTTCGTCACGCCGGAGCAGTACCAACCCTCTGGACCGATGGTGGTCGACGGGGTCCAGATGCCCTGGGAAGCGTGCCAGACACTCAACGGGAGCTGGGGCTACGACAGGGACAACCTGGACTACAAATCAGTCGACCTGCTCGTGAGAATGCTCATCGACGGCGTCTCCAAAGACGGAAACCTCCTCCTCAACGTCGGCCCGACAGCCCGCGGCAACTTCGATCCCCGGGCCGTGGACTCCCTGCGCGGAATCGGCGACTGGATGAAGCTGCACTCACGGTCCATCTACGGCGCGGGGCCGGCGGACTGGACCCCGCCCTCCGATGCACGCTACACCCGCCGCGGGAACCGCCTCTACTTGCACGTCTTTTCCTGGCCGTTCGAAACGGTCCACCTGCCGGACCTGGCCGGCAAGGTCGAATACGCGCAGCTGCTCAACGACGCCTCGGAAGTCGCGATGCTTGAGTTGGGGCCTGACCGGCAGGCGATCAATACCGCCCAGGGCGGACAACCGGCGGGCACCCTGACGCTGAAGCTGCCCGTCCAGCGGCCGGACGTGGCGGTGCCCGTCGTCGAACTCTTCCTGAAGCCCGGGGTGTAGCGTGCCGGAAACCATTGCCTTGCACACCCGCCTCAAGCCAGGCGCCGCCGAGGAATATGAGGCTGCGCACGCAAGCATCCCCCCGGAACTCGTGGCGGCATTGCGTGACGCTGGGGTGCTCAACTGGCGGATCTGGCGAAGCGGGGAGGATCTCTTCCACCTCGTGGACGTCCAGGACTACCGGGCAATGCGGCACGCCTTGGCGGACCACCCGGCCAATGTCCCCTGGCAGGCGCGGATGTCGGAGCTGCTGGCGGTCGGGGACGACTACTCCGGGAACGATCAAGGCATCCCCAAGGTGTGGGAGCTGCTGCCATGAGGGCACTCTCCTTCGGCCCTTTGGGTTTCGGCGCCGCCGGCATCGGTAACCTATACCGCGCAGTGGATGACGCCACCGCCCAGGCAACCGTTGAGGCTGCCTGGGCCGGCGGCATCCGCTACTTCGACACCGCGCCGCACTACGGCCTGGGGCTGTCGGAGCGCAGGCTCGGCGCGGCCTTGAAGGACAAACCTCGGGGCGAGTTTCTGGTGTCCACCAAGGCGGGGCGGCTCCTGGTCCCGGCGGACAACCCGTCGCGGTCCCTGGACAATGAAGGCTTCGACGTGCCCGCAGACCTGCGGCGCGTCTGGGACCCTACGGAGGCCGGGATCCGGAGGAGTCTTGAAGAGTCCCTTGACCGGCTCGGCCTGGACTACGTGGATATCCTCTATCTTCACGATCCCGACGTCTATGACCTGGAGGCGGGAATCACACTGGCGCTGCCCGCGATGGAGAAGCTTCGCGCCGAAGGCCTGGCCAGGGCCATCGGCGTCGGCTCCAACTCCAGTGATGCCCTCGTGGAGTGCGTCCGGCGGTCCGGGCTCGACCTGGTGATGCTGGCCGGGCGGTACACCCTGCTCGAACAACCTGCCCAGGAACATCTCCTGCCGGCTTGCGTCGAGCGAGGGGTTGGGGTGGTGAACGTGGGAGTCTACAACTCCGGGCTGCTCGCCCGGCCCGCAATCGGCGACGACGCGCACTACAACTATGCGCCAGCGCCCCTGGAGGTCCTGGACCATGCCCGCCGGCTGGCGGCCTGCTGCACGGAATTCGGGGTGGAGCTCCCCACTGCTGCCCTACAGTTCAGCCAGCGGCACCCGGCAGTGCGTACCGTCGTCGTCGGCGCCTCGAACCCGTCACAGATGGAACAGAACATCGCCCGGATGCGTCAGCCTGTCCCGGATGAGCTGTGGGCAGAGCTGCGGCGAAGGGCGCTGGTGCCGGCGTGACGGTGAGGGTGGATGCACACCTGCACCTGTGGGACCTCGAAGCAGGCGGCTACCGCTGGCTGGGACCGCAGTACGGCCAGCTCCACAGGAGCTTTACGGCCGAGGAGGCCGGCCACCAGCTGGTTTCCTCGGGCGTGGCCCGGGCCATCCTGGTCCAGGCCGATGACACCGTGGAGGACACCAGGGCGATGCTTGCCTCTGCCCGGGCCAACGACTGGATCGTGGGGGTTGTCGGCTGGATCCGGCTGGACACGCCGGATGAGGCGGTGCCCCAGCTGGACGGTTGGCTGGACGAGCCGGGTTTCTGCGGTGTCCGGCATCTGGTGCACGACGATCCCAGGGATGACTTCCTGGCGCTGCCTGCTGTTCGTGACTCGTTGGGTGCGCTCGCGGCTGCCGGCATCCCCTTCGACATCCCGGATGCGTGGCCCCGGCACCTTTCGGCGGCCGTGGACCTGGCCGAGGCGATGCCGGGGCTCACCGTGGTCATCGACCACCTCGGCAAACCACCGCTCGGCACCCGCGAGGAGGCTTCGTGGCGGGCGCAGCTGGCCCGTTGCGCCGGGCTGCCCAACACCGTGGCGAAGGTTTCCGGACTGCGGCTACCCCATGTCCCGTACACCGCTGAGGCCCTTCGCCCTGCCTGGGATGCGGCCCTGGAGATCTTCGGCCCCCGGCGTCTGTTGTACGGCGGCGACTGGCCGGTAAGCACCCTCGGCGGCAGCTACGCTGACACCCTTGCAGTGCTGGCGGAATTGATCGGGACGCTTGACACCGCGGATGCCCGGGAGATCTGGGCCGGTACCGCCCGCCGCACGTACACGCGGGCGCAGTGGGATGACCTGCCGGCCACTCCGGTTCCTAGTGCTCCCCTTGGCTAGAGCGCTTGTCGCAGCCAGTTCTCCACACCACTGATGTGGACGGTGACCAGGGCTCGGACGAGTTCCGCGTCACCCCGCTCCAAGGCGTCGGCGATTGCTTTGTGCTCGGCCAACGTATGAGCCACGGCTTTCTCCTGGGTGAGGCCCCGCCAGATGCGGGCACGGACCGTTCGGCTGGACAGCGCTTCGAGGAGGCTGCTGAGGTAGGCGTTACCGGCGGATTGAGTGATGATGCCGTGGAATTCGAGGTCATGGGCTACGAGCTCTTCAACGTCGGTGTTTTCGTCGATGCCATGCATGGTGGCCCGGAGACTGGTGAGTTCGTCCGGAGTAATCTTCCCGGCGGCCAGGAAAGCGGTGGCGGGCTCCAGGATGCGCCGGACTTCGAACAGTTCGAGGATGGACCTGTCCTGATGGAGTTCCACCACAAAGCCGACGGCTTCATTGAGCAGTTTTGCGTCCAGGCTCGTGACATAAGTTCCGTCGCCGCGCCGCACATCCAGCACCCGGATCAGTTCGAGGGCCTTGACTGCCTCACGCAAGGAACTTCGGGACAGGCCCAGCCGGTCGCTGAGCTCCTTCTCGGGGGGCAGGCGGTCGCCCGCCCTGAGTTCGCCCCGCAGGAGCATGTCCTTGATCTTGCTGATCGCTTCATCAGTGACTGCCATGGATCCATCTTAGCGGGGATACATCCGATGTTTCCGAGCAAGGCAACGACGGCGGCACTCCAGGTTCCGTCGAAACAGAACCTGGAGTGCCGCCGTCGGGCGTTACTTGGGCTGGTACAGGTGCTGCAGGAGGCTATTCGCCGCGCTTCGCACCCGGCCCCGGGCGGTTGGCTACGAGCGGGTAGGGGCCGGTGAAGCCGTCGCGGACCGCGGCGAGCTCCAGGACGCGGTCCCGGCAGAGGCGCCAGCCGAGCATCAGCAGCGGGATGACGATCAGCAGTGAAGCAATGGTCCAAGTGCCCACGGGGGAGTCGAAGGCCATCAGGACCAGCACTGCCAGCAGGAAGGCCAGAGTGATCCAGCCGGTCACAGGCGCGCCGGGCATCCGGAACGCCGGGCGGAGCAGCTCGCCGCGCTTGGCCAGCCGAGCCAGCTGCATCTGGCACATCACAATCACGGCCCAGGTGCTGATGATGCCCAGGGAAGCGACGTTGAGGACGATCTCGAAGGCTTCGGCGGGAACGAGGGCGTTGAGCACCACGCCGAGGACGGCCACGGCAGCAGTCAGTGCGATGCCGCCGTACGGGACGCCGGCCTTGTTCATGCGGGCTGCGAACTTGGGGGCGGACCCGGTGACGGACATGGAGCGCATGATGCGGCCGGTGGAGTACAGGCCGGCGTTCAGCGAGGACAGCGCCGCGGTGAGGACCACCAGGTTCATGATCGCGTCCACGCCTTCCACTCCGATGGAGCCGAAGAACGTGACGAACGGGCTTTCGCCGGCTTTGTACGAGGTGTACGGCAGCAACAGGGACAGCAGCACCAGGGAGCCCACGTAGAACACCGCGATACGGACGATCACCGTGTTGATGGCCTTGGGCATGATCTTTTCCGGGTTCTCGGTTTCGCCGGCGGCGGTGCCGATCAGCTCGATGGAAGCGTAGGCGAACACGACGCCCTGCATCACGACGATGGCGGGCAGGAGACCATTGGGGAACATGCCTCCGTTGTCCGCGATCAGGCTAAAGCCCACCTGCTGACCGTCCACCGGCGTGCCGAAGATGACGAAGTAGATCCCCACCACCAGGAAGGTCACCAGCGCCACCACCTTGATGAGCGCGAACCAGAACTCGAGCTCGCCGAAGACCTTGACGGAGATCAGGTTCAGGCCGAGCACCAGGATCAGGGCCGTCAGCGCCCACACCCACTGGGGAACATCAGCGATGGGAGCCCAGTATTTCTTGAAGAAGTTCATGTAAAGAGCGACGGCGGTGATGTCCACGATTGCGGTCATCGCCCAGTTCAGCCAGTACAGCCAGCCGGTGACGAAGGCAGCCTTCTCGCCGAAGAACTCCCGGGCGTAGGAAACGAACGATCCTGATGAGGGGCGGTGCATCACCAGTTCGCCGAGGGCGCGCAGGATCATGAAGGCAAAGAAGCCGCACACGGCGTAGCTGATGATGAGGGCAGGCCCGGCGGTGGCAAGCCGGCCGCCGGCACCCATAAAGAGCCCGGTGCCGATCGCGCCGCCGATGGCGATCATCTGGACCTGCCGCGGTTTGAGTCCCTTGTGGTAGCCCTCATCCTCGCTGTGGAGCGTAGCTTCGGAAGCGTGCGCGTGCGCCGGAATGGTGTGGTCAGTGACTGCCTGTTTTTGGGCAGTGTCCTGCTGTGGCTGTGTCATTGGTTGTCCTTTGGTTTCCTGTTGGGGAGGAGCCGGGAGGTGCTTCGGTGGTGGTGCTGGGCCCACGACCGCCGGGTTCCCTAGCCGAGCTTGCGAGGTTAGGGGGCGGTTGGGGGTTACTTGCTCAGGTTGGCCAGGCGTTGGGGGCTGAGGAGTTCCTGGAGTTGTTCGGCGGTGAGGAGGCCGTGTTCGAGGACGAGTTCGGCGACGCCTTTGCCGGTGGCCAGGGCTTCCTGGGCGATGGCCGTTGCGGTGGCGTAGCCGAGGTGGGGGTTCAGTGCGGTGACCAGGCCGATGGATTGTTCGACCGTGAGGCGCAGGTGTTCGGTGTTGGCGGTGATGCCCCGGATGCAGCGTGCTGTGAGGGTGCGGCAGGCGGCTTCGAGGTGGGAGATGCTCTTGTGGAGGCTGTGGACGATGATGGGTTCGAAGGCGTTGAGCTGGAGTTGTCCGGCTTCGGCGGCCATGGTGATGGTGACGTCGTTGCCGATCACTTCGTAGGCGACCTGGGAGACCACTTCCGGGATCACCGGGTTGATTTTGCCGGGCATGATGGAGGATCCGGACTGCACGGCGGGGAGGTTGATTTCGCCGAATCCGGCGCGGGGGCCGGAGGAGAGCAGTCGCAGGTCGTTGCAGATTTTGGAGAGTTTGACGGCGACGCGTTTGAGGACCCCGGAGAGGTGCACGAACGCGCCGACGTCCTGGGTGGCTTCGATCAGGTCAATGGCGGTGACCAGGGGCAGGCCGGTGATCTCGGCCAGGTGCCGGCAGGCGGCCTCGGCGTAGCCGGGGGCGGCGTTCAGGCCGGTGCCGATCGC